>JBAVRG010000519.1:0-3610 GCA_049694795.1 Mycobacteriales bacterium | reverse complement strand
CCAGCGGGTCGCCCCGACCGCGGCCGTCGGCGGCGCGCTCATCGCGGTGGCCGGTGTCGCGCTCGGCATCGGGGCGTTCCTGCTCCTCGGGCACGACGAGCCCACGTCCACGCCGACGGTGGCCGCTGCGCCCACGGTCAGCACCGCACCCCGCGTGACGCCGACGCAGGCGCCCAGCACGGCACCGGCTTCCGCACGGCCGTCGGCGTCGCCGCCGCCCCGACCCGTGGTGGTCGCTCCCGCTCCCGCTCCGGCCGCGGTTCCGGTGCTGCCGGTCACGGTGCTCAACAACAGCCGCATCACCGGTCTCGCGGACCGCGCCGCGGCCCGCTTCCGCGCCGGCGGGTGGCCGACGCCGGTGGTCGGCAACTTCCGGGGCCGGGTCGAGCGGACCACGGTCTACTACGCCCCCGGCCAGCAGGCGTCGGCGGCGCGGTTCGCGCGGCAGTTCGGGATCGGCCGGGTGGCGCCGCGCTTCGCGGGCCTGCCCGGCAGCGGGTTGACCGTGGTGCTCACCCGCGACTACGCCTAGGGCGTGCTGCACCCCACCACAGCTGCCGGCCGGGCCGGTCTGGCTGCCCTGCGGGCCGACCCGGGGCACGCGCTCGTGGCGCTCGACTACGACGGGACGCTGGCCCCGATCGTCCCGCGGCCCGAGGACGCCGTCCCCGCCGACGGCGCCGTCGACGCGCTGGCTGCGCTCGCCCGGCGGGTGGGGCGGACCGCCCTCATCACCGGCCGGCCGGCCGACGTCGTCGTGCAGCTCGCCGGGCTCGCCCACGTGCACCGCCTGCAGGTCCTCGGCCAGTACGGCGTCCAGCGCTGGCAGGAGGGCCGGCTGCAGCAGGAGCCCCCGGTGCCGGGCCTGGCGCAGGCGCGGGAGCGGCTGCCGGCGCTGGCCTCCCGGGAGGGCGCAGCCGTCGAGGACAAGGGGCTGTCGCTGGTGCTCCACACCCGGCGGGCTCTCGACCCGGGGGGCGCGCTGGAGCGGCTGCAGCCGCAGGTCGCTGCGCTCGCCGCCCGCACCGGCCTCGAGCTGCACTCGGGCCGGCTGGTGCTCGAGCTGCGTCCGCCCGGCCACGACAAGGGCCGGGCGCTGGCCTCCCTGGCCGACGGTGCCTCGGCGGTGCTCTACGCCGGGGACGACGTCGGCGACCTGGCCGCCTTCGAGGCCGTCGAGGCGCTGCGGGCGCAGGGGGTCCCCGGGCTGCTGGTGTGCAGCGACAGCGACGAGGCGCCCGAGCAGCTGCGCCGGCGCGCGGACCTGGTGGTCGCGGGTCCGCCCGGCGTCGTCCGCGTCCTGGTCGAGCTCGAAGCCGGCCTGCAGGCCGACTAGGCCTGCGCTCGCTGCTCGGCGTAGGAGGCCAGCGCCGCCACCTGCGCGGCGTCGAGGGACGGCCGCACCGTCTTCAGCGCCGCGGCCACGTGCGTGGCCGTCACCGTGGTGGCCTGCATCGACTCGCGCATCGCGGTGAGGGCCGCCTCCCGTACCAGGGCGGCGCAGTCGGCGGCCGAGAAGCCCTCGGTGCGCCTGCCCAGGTCGGCGAGGTCGACCGCCTTGTCGAGCGGGACGTGCTTCACCGCGGCGGTGAGGATGGCCGTGCGCGCGGCAGCGTCGGGCGGCGGGACGTAGACCAGCTTCTCCAAGCGGCCCGGGCGCAGCAGCGCCGCGTCGACCAGGTCGGGGCGGTTGGTCGCACCGATGACCACGACGTCGCGCAGCTGCTCGACGCCGTCGAGCTCGGTGAGCAGCGCTGCGACCACCCGGTCGGTCGTCCCGCCGTCGGTCGACTGGCCGCGCACCGGCGCGAGGGCGTCGACCTCGTCGAGGAACACCAGCGTCGGCGCGGCCTCGCGGGCCCGGCGGAACAGCTCCCGCACGGCCTTCTCGGACTCGCCGACCCACTTCGACAGCAGCTCGGCGCCCTTCACCGACAGGACGTTCGCCTGTCCCGAGCCTGCGATCGCCTTGACCAGGTAGGTCTTGCCGCACCCGGGCGGGCCGTACAGGAGCAGCCCGTGCGGCGGCGCCACTCCGAGCCGGTCGAAGGTGTCCGGGTACTGCAGCGGCCACAGCACCGTCTCGGTGACGGCCGCCTTGACCTCCGTCATGTCGCCGACGTCGTCCAGCGAGACCTTCGCGAGGTCGAGCCTCGCCCCGTCCAGCGAGGTCGGCCGCACCACCTCGAGCGCTGCGGCGACGTCCGCCGCGGCGACGCTCGGGGCCGCGACGTCGGTCTGGCGGGCGGCGGCGCGCAGCCCGGCCTCGCGGGTGAGTGCGAGCAGGTCGGCGGCCACGAACCCGGGGGTGCGGTCGGCCACGTCCGCCAGGACGACGTCCGGAGCGAGCGGAACGCCCTTGGTGGCGAGCTGCAGCAGCCGGAGCCGCTGGGCCTTGTCCGGCAGGGGGATGGACAGCTCGTGGTCGAGCGTCCCCGGGGCCCGCAGCTCCGGGCTGACCTGCTCGGGGTGCCCGGTCGTGCACACGACCGCCACCTGGCCGGCTGCGACGGCCTGCCGGATGGCCGCGAGGGTCCAGGAGCCGAGCGGCTCGCCGTCCTCACGCGGGACGAGCGCCTCCACGTCCTCGATGAGCAGCACCGTGCCGCCGGTGCGGCTGCCGTCCTCGAGCAGGGAGGTCACCTGCTGGGCGGCCTTGCCGGGCTCGAGCCCGGCAAGCGTCGGGCCCCAGGCGCGCAGCAGCCGCAGCCCCAGCCGGGCGGCGGCGGCCTGGACCAGTGCCGCCTTGCCGGAGCCCGGGGCGCCGGTGACGAGGACGCCCAGCGACGGGGCGGTGCCCAGCTTGGCCAGCAGGTCGCGCCGGTGCAGCCCGAGGTCGAGCCACTCGGTGAGCGCCGCCAGCTGCGACTCGAGCCCCGGCAGGTCGACCGGTGCTCCCGGCGCGGAGGGAGCGGGCAGGACGAGGGGGGTGGCACTGCCGGTGGTCGTGGTCCCGCCCTGCCAGCCCACGACGGTGCCCATCGTGACGACGGCGGGCCCGTCGGGCGAGACCGCGGCGACCTGCAGCAGCAGCGAGGACCAGGCCGGTCCGAGGAGGTTGGCCAGCGACCGCCGGGTCGCCACGACGTCGACGTCCGGCAGCGGCGCGAGGTCCTGGGGCAGCAGCGACACCTGGTCGCCCGCGGTGAGGGCCTTGCCGAGCAGGGCGGTGCGCAGCATCGCCGGCTCGACGGCCGCCAGCACCTCGGGGCTGCCGCTGATCGTCACCGTCACCGCTTCGCGGTCCGGGCCGCGCTCGACGTGCACGGTGCCCCCGGCGGCGACCCCGATGTTGCCGAGGACGAGCTCGTCGCACAGCAGCTCGTGCTGGGTCGCGCCGGGAGGCGCGAGGGCGGCCAGCCCTCCCGTCGTACGGCGTCCGTGGAGCACCACGACGTCCCAGGGCGCCAGCCCCAGCGCCGCGAGGGCGTCCGGGTGCAGCCGCACGATGCCGCGGCGCTGGTCGAGGGCCGACGGGTACAGGCGGGCTGTCAGGTCGAGCACCGCGGGAGCGTACGCCGCCAGGTTGCATCTGCTCGCGCACGCGGCCGCGGGGTCAGCGGCGCAGGGCGGTGAGCTGGGCCTGCAGCCAGGCGGTCGGGGGCAGCGC
>JBAVRG010000518.1:0-14006 GCA_049694795.1 Mycobacteriales bacterium | reverse complement strand
CTACCAACCTCGATCTCGGCGGGGCGACCCTCGATGGCGACCCTCGAGGTCTGACCAACCCAGAAGCCCAAGAGCGCCGTGAGACGCCCCGCCGCCCAGAATCAGGCCTTCTTCAGCAGGCTCCTAGTCCAGCTCGGCTACGCGGTCGAGAGCGGCAAGACCCGAAACGGCAAGGTGCTGCGACCTGTGCTGTTCGGGGAGAACGGCACGACAACGGTCTTGTACGAAGTCGACGCAGCGCACGACGGTCACGGGGTCGTGGTCGAGGTCGAGGCTGGCCGAGGAGCGCGCAACAACGCTGCCTACCGCGATGTCATCCGCGCCAGCCTCATCCTCGATGTCGACTTCCTCGTGCTCATGATGCCCATCGCCTACCGCTACGGGAGTACGACCCCGACAACTGTCGCCGCGTACCGCGAGGCTCGCGACATGCTTGAGGCCATCTACGCCAGCCGCCGGCTGCCCCTGCCGTTCGAGGGCGTCTTACTGGTGGGGTACTAGCCGGGGTCACCGCCACTGTCCAATCCCGCCACTGCCTCGCCGCACTCGCTGGCCCCAATCCGCGTGACCGGGCCGCCTTCCTCTGCAGATCAGCCTTGAAGGTCGGGGGTCCACTCCTCTAGAGAGCCAAGGGGCACGGCGGCGCGATGGAGGTCATCACTCGTCATCACGGCTCCAGGTCAGTCGGACGACCCGTGGACGCTACGACTTCGTGGCGGTGACGTCGACAAGAGTCGGCAAGCTAGACGACGTGTCCTGGTGCGCCTGGGATCTGCGAGAACGCGCGGGCGCGGGCCTCCACGATCTCGTCAGCGAGCTGCTTGAGGGCACGCATCAGCCAGCGATCTGCAGGCTGCCCCTCGCTGTAGTCGGCCTCGAACGCTCCTCCGATGCGACCCTGTTCTTGAAGGGTCATGACCCCGTCGAAGTTGTTGTCCGTCCAGACCCCAAGAGTCTTGCCGCCGAACTTGTTGACCACGGAGAAGACGGGGACGTCACTGGGGCCGTCGGCGATGTAGATCATGTTCTTGAAGGGGATGCGCCGCTGCTCCTCAGCCATCTGGCTGTTGACGTCGACCTGCGGGTCGTGGTTGACGCCCTTGTTGATCTCGAAGAGCACGCGGGTCTTGCTCGTGTTGTCGATGGTGTAGCCCACCTGAGTGAGGACACCGTTGACATCAAGCCGTTCCTGGCCCTCGAGGTAGCCAGCCATCGGTGGGTCGGGCAGCAGCTCACTCGCCCAGTACGCGTCTACCACCTTCGCGAGGGCGGTGCCGGCGATCATCTGCCGCAGCCCAGTGGAGACTATGTAGTGCTCCACGGTGATGTCGTGCTTGGCGTAGGTGGCGTCATCCTTGACGAACTGCCGCGTCCGCTCCATGAAGTCAGGCATGCCGGGCGCGAGGGTGATCCTCGCCCCGAGTTCCCTGAGCCGCTCGTTGGTCAGGCCGGCGAACGGCTGGCCATCCGCTGTGTACGAGAGAATGTGCCCGAGGTAGGCGGTGTCCTTCGAGACGATGAGACCGCGGTCCCGGTAGTGCTCCACGAGGCCGTTGACCTCGCGCCAGAAGGTCTGACTGTCGATACCGTAGGCGTCGAAGAGGGGCTGCTGCATGTAGTCCCAAGTGAGGGTCTTGTCGAAGTCCCAGATGAAGGCGATGACCGTCTGTGTGTAGAGGGGTGGCGGCATCAGGGAGTCTCGGCAGAGGTGAAGTAGATGGTCTCCTCGCTGCACCAAGCGCCGTGGAGCTTCATGGTCATGCCTCTGAGCACGTCGTGCGCGGTTCCCATCAAGGCGACTGGCAGGAGGACGTTGACCGACCAGCCGTTGGTGACGAGGTCGGCCATGACCTGGCGTGCGTCCTCGAGTTCATCCTGGTCATCGAAGACGCACTCGAGCGTTCGCGCTCCGCCGACCATCGCGACACGGCTGTGACTGAGCGCCGCGCGCGGATGCGCCAAGGAGATCTGGGAGAGCAACTCGTCCCAGTTCAGCGAGACCGCGGACTGTCCTGAGACATGCCATGCGCGCATCGCTGCGTCAGTGATCTCCGAGACGGAGGGTGCGGTCATTTGTTCCCCCTTGGCCGAGTGGCCGGAGCCTACGGTCACAACACGACAGTCCGTGCGGGCAACGCCGGTGTCAAAGGGCTTCGCCCGGTCGCGAACGCCACTGTGCGTGCCCACCTCGTGGCCACCGCGCCGCTCTGGCGGCAGGGCTGGTGACGGTCGCCGACACGGCAAAGCCCGACACGGGTCTCGTGCCGGGCGTTGCCGCACCGCTACGGTGAGGGTGCAAGGGAGTGGGGGACCCGTAGCCCTCTACAGTTGCGGCTCTCCCACATCACCCTTGCGGGTCATGATGCGACGTCGGAGCGCAGCTCCTTGAAGCGGTCCATCACCATCTGCGCCATCGCTCGGCGTGACTGCAGCGAGTTCGTGACCTTCCACGCCTT
The DNA here is from genome assembly GCA_049694795.1 of Mycobacteriales bacterium. Classification (GTDB taxonomy): domain Bacteria; phylum Actinomycetota; class Actinomycetes; order Mycobacteriales; family SCTD01; genus RYN-111. Next base: position 11,550 of record JBAVRG010000518.1, on the reverse strand, counting down.
GATCGTCTGCGTCTTCCGGTCGAACTGGGGCACCATCACCCCGACGTCCTGCCACGACCCCCCGAGCCCCCGCGTCAGCAACCGGCGAGCGGCGCCTAGTCGACCTGCGGCAGAGGTGTCCCCCAGGACTCCAAGATCGGAGACGTGAAGCGCAGCCAGTCGTTGCCGTGGGCGCTGAGTACGTCCAGCAAGAGCATCGGTGCGGTGGCGGCGCGTTCCAGGAGCACGAGAGCCTCAGGCTGCGTGCCGAGCGCGTACCGGGCCTCGCCAGCGAGCTCGCCTTCTGGGCTGAACTTCGAGAAGAAGGCCACCAGGTCGTCGTGGTTGGTCGTCGCGAAGGCCGTGAGCCGTTCGCTGTAGGCGTCCCAGTCCTCCATCGGTACTGCTTCGAGGAGGGCGCCGAGCACTTCAAGTGACAGTTCCACGTCGTGGGGTGCCGTCGCGACGCTGTAGTAGAGGTGCTCTGCGTGGTGGAGCAGCCGAGCCTGCGGGTAGTCGCGGTCGGAGAGGATGGCGCTCACTGCTCGCTCCACCTCCTCGTCGAAGATCTCGATCAGCGCGACAAGCCGCATGAGCGCCCTCTTCGTCTGCCTCGGCGGGTTCAGGGCCGGCTTGTAGACGAACTTGTGCGAGAGCACCGACCAGACGTCTTGTGCTGCGGTGCGGATCTGCACCTCGCACTCGACGACCTCGGTGTCATCCTCCCTCGGGGGTGCGACCACCTGGACATGCACCCCCGAGTAGGCGAGTTTGTCGGGGTCCAACTCGAGGGACTTGTCCTCGATGCGGAGAATGCGATCTCCCCAGGCACCCTTGAGAGCCCCTACGAGCTGGTGGACGTCAGACAGGCCGGCGACCGTGGCTCGCGCGCCTGCCTTGTCGGTCGTCTGCAGCCACGGGTCTTCGTACTTCTTGGCCAGCGTCTTTTTCACGAAGCTGCCGACGTCCTTGGCCCTGCCGCTCGTCTGGGCCGAGATCCGCGCCTCATGGGCGATGACCTCGATCTCGGCGGCGACCTCGACCGACGCTGCCTCGTACCTGTCCCAGTCCCGTGCGAACCGGGCACGGGCCTCCTGCAGCGGGTCGATCATCGTCCTCCCCGACCACTCACCCTCTTGATGCCGTCCTTGATCGAGACGCTGCCGTTGCCCTCACCCGAGACCTCGACCGTTCCGTCGGCGAGCTTCTCGGGCGGGGCCAGGACGAGCACGCCGCTGTCGGTCTCGATCTGCACGCGCTTGAGGCGGCTCTCGACGAGCTCGATGTTCTTGGCGAAGGGCGTCGAGACGCTGTTCTCCCTGAGAGCCGCGATGTAGGCGTCGCGCACCTTCACGGGCACGTTGTTCGCGGCGAAGAGGGCGGGGTTGATCTGCCGTCCTTCGTTGCCAATCTCCGCGATCAGACCGAGCTCGATCTTCGCGCGCACCTCAGGGTCGGTGACGGCCCCACTGTTGAGGAAGTTCTGCGTCGCGTCGAAGAACCGCTCGGTGACTTCCTGAGGGCGTTGTGACAGGCCGCAGCCGAGGAAGGTGAGGAAGTACCCGGCGACGCCAGCCCCGTCGATCTGGGCATCGACCATCTGCCCGTGCAGGGCGTCGCCTTGGACGCCTGAGCTCGGGAAGATCGCGACCTTGAAGACCTTCGTCTGGTCGGTGACGAAGAGGTCAGGAACGATCTCGATGGTCGCCTGGTTCTGGCCGTCGACGACCTGTGTCGACGCTCGCACCCCGGTCTCGATGTCGAGCTTGGCCACGACCAGCGCGTCGTCGCCGGCAAGCTCGACGTCGGCGATCAGCACCATGCCGTTGGGGCTGATGCCCGGCTGTGCCTCGTGCAGGCGGCTCGCGATCTCCTTCGAGGTCGACACCAGATCGCGTTCCGTCGCGTCGGCCTGGAGGTAGCCGCGAACCTCCTTCGCCGACGGGGAGGCCAGCGTGAGGTCTTCGGTCACGGGCCTCGCCTTGCTGGCAAGGGTGGCCCTGATCTTGCCCTCGAGGAACTCCTTCACGACAGGCGTGAGAGCGACAGGCAGGTCCGTCAGACCCGGCGGATGCTTGTCCTTGGTCGTCTTCGTGGCCCGAGCCACCGAGTGCAGCATCACCTTGCGCAGGGCGAGCCTGTTGACGTCCATGCACTGCCCCGTCCACGCGGTGGTTGCAGCGGGCAACGTACAGACGCACGTTGCACGCCCGTGGGATGCGCGCCGCCGGTCCTACGTGGGGGGCGAGCGCACCTAATCAAGGGGCGACAGCAGCCTCGTTCAGTTCCCAGGTACTCAGGGCTGACCTGATGGTCGACACCCGCCACAGTGCGCCCCCGCGCGTGGTCGGCACGGCGTCCCGGTTCAGCCCGTCCGCGATGGCCTGCAAGGTGCTGCCGCCTGCCCGCTCTCGGACGATGCGCGCCAGGACGGCCTGATCAAGCTGAGACCGCCGGCCGAGCCTCACGCCGGCGGCCTTCTTGGCCGCGAGCGCGTCCCGTGTGCGGTCTCCGATGATCTTTCGCTCCCACTCGCTGGCCGCGCTGAGCACCTGGGCCACGAAGGCCCCAGCCGGCGTGCTGGTGTCGACCCCGAGGTCGAGGGCCACGAAGGCCCAGCCCTCCTTCTGCGAACGGGCCAGCAGCCCGGCGAAGTCGACGAGGGAACGTGAGAGCCGGTCGAGCTTCGACACAAGGAGCACGTCGGCCTGCCCATGGCTGACCGCGTCCAAGGCGGCGCTGAGGCCCACACGACCGGTCAGGCTCTTGCCGCTGGCCCCGGCGTCCTCGTGGACCGCAACGATCTCCCACCCGCGCCGTGCAGCGTCGCCCTCGATGGCTGCGCGCTGCGCGGCGAGACCAGCCCCGCTGTCAGCTTGCTCCCCCGTGCTCACACGGATGTAGCCCACCACCTTGGCGCCTACCGCGGTGGTTCGGGCCCGCTGCTTCACACAGCGAGAATAACAGAAAACGACCGTATCGTGTTCTTACGACGTCGGTGCCCCTCGTCCCTCTACCGCCTTGAGGGCGGCGAGAGCACCGCGCAGGTGGGCTTCGATTTGCCGACCAAGGGGACCGTCCGCTGCGAGGTCGTGCCGCTCGACCGCTGCCAGCAAGTCCACGACCAGGCGCCTCGCCTCGACGAGCTCCTCATCTCGCATGCGCCCCATGCGCACGTTGTACCGCGCCCCAGACGTCACCCCGCGGAGACCGCGAGCACTCCCAACGATTGGCCTGCTTGTGCGCCAGAGAGTGCGCCTTCTCTCAGCCGCCCAGAGGCCGGTTCCGGTAGCGGCCTTGCAGGGGCTCAAGAAGTTCGAGGGGATCGACTTCGTGGACGAACTGGCCCGGCTACTCGGCCAGGACGGCCTCGACCGACACCTCGTGCAACGTGCCGCAGTCGTCCTTGACGGTGAGCCGACCAGAGCGGCAGGCCGCGACCGTGCCTCTGACGTCGGGGAACACGATCACCCGCGCACCGACGGGGTACGGCTCTGGCACCGTCTGCAGGGTCACAGGAGCAGCCTGCCACGCGGCGTGCGGCAGAGTCCCCGTAGGACCACGGGAGGCTCGATGTCGAGGTACGCGGCGCTGCGGCAGCATCTGGCGAGTCTGCCGCCTTCTTGCCGGTCGACCTACCTGTCCATGAAGGACATCGACGCATTAGTCGGCGGCCTCCCGCCGAGTGCCCGTGCTCATCGGACGTGGTGGGCCAACAACTCGCACGGCCACGCGATCCAGTGGCGGGAAGCCGGCTGGCATGTGGACTCGGTCGACCTGCAGGGCGAGCAGGTGCGGTTCGCCCGCGGCCGAGTCGGCGGGAGCCGGGCCGATGCCGCCACGGCTCGGCCACGTCGCAGCGCCGAACGTGCCTCATCTGCGGCACCGTCCGAGCCGCCTCAAGACCTGCTGCCCACGACGGTCATGACCAGCGTCCGTTTGCGCTGGACCTGGGCCGGACCCGTGACCCTGGCCGAGAACCGGCTGCGCTTCCCGGTGACGGCTCGGGAGGGCGGCATCTACCGGATGACCCTGAAGTCGTCGGACGCCGCAGCAGCGGTGCGTGCCTACATCGGTCAGAGCGGCGACCTTCGACAGCGGATGGGCAACTACCGCAACCCTCAGCCGAGACAGCAGACGAGCTGGCGCATCAACGAGCTTCTCGTGGCCCACCTGCAGGACGGTGGCACTGTCAGCCTGGAGATCTGCACGGACGCCGAACGCGGTGACGGGGCCGGCCAGTGGACGCAACTCGACCTGACTCGGGTGACATGTCGCCTGCTCGCGGAGAGCGCGGCCCTCCTTGCGCTGGACGACGTCGATGGCGTCCTGCTCCAGAACAAGGCAGAACTGGTCACCGACGCGGACTGACTTGGTCTCCTTCAGCCCGGCGCAGCCAGCCAGCGTCCTGCGCGCCCGGCTCGACGACGCCGACCACCGCCATGTTGCCGGGCAGCTCCAGCCGCTGCAGCCGGTAGAGGTCGTAGCCGTACCGCCGCACCACGAAGCGGCGTCGAACCTCGTCACGGAAGTCACCTCGGCCACGCCGCACAGGTCCCGGATGCGCGGCGGCCTCCGCATCCGCGTTCTCGGTCGAGACCGCTCTCACGGAAGGAGCGGCGCCGTCGCCCTACCGTGAGCGCGTGAGGAGCGACCGCGTCTACTCCCTGGCCGAGGCCCGCAGCGACCGCCCTGCTCCAGCCCGGCGCGAGCCGCCGCATGCCCGAGCCAAGGTGCTCGCGGGCGACACAGGGTGGCTGCACGAGGGCTACACGGTGCAACTGCGGCACCGCGGCGAGATGACGGACTTCTTCGGCATCAGCGTGATGGCAAATGCGCTGGACCGCTCCCCTGGCACGGTGCGTCGGCTGATCGCCGCTGGAGTGCTGCCCGAGGCCCGTTTCTGGGCGCCTGGTCGGCCACCGTACGGGCGCAAGCGGCTGTGGACCCGCGGTCAGGTGCTGGCCGTCGCTGACCTGGTCGACGAACTCGGCCTGCGCACCCGGCCGCGGGCGTGGAGCGACAACCCGCTCCCCCGGCTCCTGGCCGAGCGCGCCACTGCCTGAGCTGGCGAGTGCCGGTGTCCGAGCACGGGCCGGTCGACGGACGGTGCGACATCGCAGTAGCTGCTCAGAGGGCCTGGTCACGCTCGAGGCGGCGTCGGATCGGAGTCAAGGCGTTACAACCATCAGGCCGGTGCCTGGTGGTCTACCAGGCGCACGACGCCGCCGCGCGTTCCTACTCACAGGGCGGGATCTCGATCAGGTCGTCTTCGGCGGCAGCGTCAACGGTGCACGGCGCGCACAGCACCTCCCCGCAGTGCAGCACGGCCGGCTCGAACTCGGCGGCCTCCTCGGCGTCGTCGTGACAGGTCAAGGTGAGGCAGGCCCTGCACCGGGCGCAGCCTCCACGCTGCTCCGCCCACGCTGAGTGCTTGGCGCGGTGGTAGATCACCGGGGAGGCACACGGCGCGTCCTCGTCGATCCCCACGCCGGCGCCGTCTGGCTGCCCGTCTGCCTCCGGCTTCCAGACCCCAAGGTCCAGCAGTTCGTCCGCTCCGCGGATGAGCGTCGGCAGGCTCTCCAGGCGCTTGGGTCCCGAGGCAACGGCCACAGCATGTACCAGGGGGAGCCATGGAGCGGCGTGACCCCAGGCCACGGTGCGTACGCCCAACGAGGTGGATGCTCGGAGCATGGCGTCCATGCCCAGCGCCGTGACAGAGAGCCAGTCGACGTCCTCAAGCTCAATCGTGAGCGTGGTCGGCGTCGGCCTCTCGCGTGGCGCCCGTCGCCGCAAGTCGGCAGCGGCCTCCTTGATGTCCAGGAGCTGGTCGACCGGCAACCGCATCCGGTCCTGGGGCTCGGCCAGCTCCGCACCGCTGAGGACCCAGTCCGCGAAGTCGTCCATGACACGGCGGCTCGCCGCCGCCCCCATGAAGGTCTCGTGGATGCCATACCAACGGTCGAAGTCCTCATCGCCGTTCTCGCCCACCAGCTCGACGAAGTGGGCGACGTACTCCGACCACGCCGCGAGCACGCGCTCGGGCTCAACGCCGGCCCGCAGCCACGGGAACAGGTCCTGCGGAACGAGCAGCTCTCGGCGCCCCTTCAAGCCGAGGCGCGCCACCGCCTCCCTTCGCATCATGACGACCATGACCGCCGCCGTTGTCTCCAGCCCCAGCAGGTCGAGGGTCTTGAGAGGTCGGCTGGCCGGCGCCGGCCGGCCAGTGTCCTCGTCTACTTCTTCGTTCCCTCCGTTGTCTTCTACTTCTAGTGCTTGGTCGGCAGTGCTGCCCAAGCCCCGTCGGCGGGCCCGCCCACCCTGGGTAGGCAGGGACGCCGAGGGTGACCGGACAGATGTGTCCAACACCGTGGCGAAGGTCGTCGCCATGCGGGCGGTGTTCGGAGGCAGGAAGGTCCAGGACTTGCCTCGACGTGGCACCGGGAGTTCCCCCACCAGGCCGGCTCCCACGAGTTCCTCAAGGTGTCGGTCGACTGTGCGCGAGGAGACCCCGGCGAACTCCGCAAGCTCCTTCTGCGTGGCCGTGAACTCGACCTTGTTGCGACCGATGAGCCTCATCAGTCCGAACATGCGCACAGCACCGTCAGTGAGCTTCTTGTCGAGCAGGACATGACTCCCGAGGATGACGTAGCCGCCGAGCGACCGCTCCAACTGAAGGCGCGCCCAACTGCTCACGACGTTGCTGCCTCACCTGCAGTGGTGTGCCCTGCCGTGGGCTTCGGCCTGCTGCGTGCGTTGTCCACGCCGCGACGAACCGCCGCGTCGCGCCGACGGCGGGCGCAACTGGGGCAGCCGAGCCGCATCTGCGCCGAACTGCGGGCCAGGGTCGCCTCCGCAGCGTCGCGAGCCGCCAGGGCGACGTTGCCGTCCGCACGCCTGACCAGCAGGTCGAGGGCGTCGAGGTACTTCTTGTCGTACGCCTGAGTGAGCTTCACCGGGCTGTAGAGCGTCGTCGTTCCGCTCCGCTTGGTCTCCTTCAACAACCCGGCGTGGACGAGGCAGTCCAGCGCATCGTCGACTACGTCACGGCTGACGCCCAAGACGCGAGCCAACATCTTGGCGCCGCCCCAACTAGAGCCTGTCTGCCTCGCCAGCCCGCACACGAGGGCGTAGACCAGCTTGGCGAGAACAGTGAGGTGACGGTCAGCCATTACGGCGCGAGGGATTACGTCATACCCAGCACCCTCGGTCCACGAGTTCTGGCTGCCGACGGGCTTCACTTGCTGTGACTGTCGGCGACGAGGAACAGCAGTCATGCGAGACTCACTTCACTCGGCAGTAGTTGAGAGGCCTCCGCTACGGGTGCGAACCGTGGAGCAACGGGGGTCTCTCAGCGCGTCCAGGCCGTCGCGCCAGACCAGTCCTACAGCCGTTCGGCCGCCTCGTTGCGGAGAGTTGGCCTTGCTGTCGCTTGCTCTTTGATCGCGCTGTCTCAGCCGCTCGGCGGGGCAAGGAGCCGCGCGTAGCGCCTGTCCATGGCTTCTGCCGCCTCAGCGCGGGTCTCCTCGAGCAGATGTGTGTACAGGTCGTGCGTAGTCGCGAGCCGGGTGTGCCGCAGGAGCTTGCTGGTCCGCTCGATGCTGACGTCCTCGGCCAGAAGCGACGACGCGGCGGTGTGTCGCAGGTCGTGCAGGCGCACGTTGCGCGTGATGCCAGCGGCGGCCGTGGCGGCGTGGAAGTCGCGCCTGACGTTTCTCGGCTCGAGGAGTGTGCCGACTGGCGTGCAGAAGACCAGATCTGCGTCTGCCCAACGACGTGCGGCCAGCCGCTCGGCGCTCTGCGCTGCCCGATGGCGCCGCAGCAGAGCTACGACGACCTGGGGCAGCATGATCGTCGCGTTGCTGTCCCGCGTCTTGGTCTTGTTCGTGGTGCCGAGGACGGTCTTGCTGCCCGCACGCCCCGTCGTCGGCAGTCGGGTGAGCTGTCGGCTGATGTGCCATCGGGCCGCGTCGAGGTCGATGTCGGTCCACGAGGCAGCAAGGGCCTCGCCGGAGCGGGCGCCCGTCAACGCCATGAGGACCACGAGCATGTGCAGGACGCGGTGCCCTTCGACCTGGGTCAGAAGGGCGTCCATCTCCTGGGGCGTGAGCGGCTGCACCTTCGCGCTGCCTCCTCGGGGCGGCTTGACGCGGTGGAGGGGGTTCTCTCGGATGACCTCGTCGCGGTAGGCCGCGTTGAGCACGACCCGAAGGACTCCGTAGATGCGCTGCTGGGTCGCTGCGGCGAGAGGCTGCTGGCTGTGGGTGGACTGCTGTGTGCACAGTCCTGCCAGCCACTGACGGAGTCCAGCCGGTGTGAGCTCGTTCAGGCGGACATGGCCGAGCGTCGGGACGATGTGCTTGTCCCACAAGGCGCGGTAGTTGCGGAGGGTGGACTCGGCGTTGTTGCCGCGGTCCACCTCCGCGCGCATGGTGACCTCGAAGTGCTGTCGCCCGTACTGCGCCAGCGTCAGAGGGCGTGCGCTCGTGTCGATCCCGCTCTGGTGCTCCGCGACCTTGAGCCGCATCCGCTCGAGCGCCTGCTTCTGGGTCTTGCCGTAGACGCTGACTCGGCGTCGGGGCAGCAGGCCCCTGGCAGGCAGGACGACCTGCGCCTCCCAGAGGCCGTCGGACTTCCGCTGATGGACGGTGCCCTCGCCGTCCGCGCGCTTGCTCACGGCTGCGGCTTGCGGCCGGCGAGCCGAGGCTCGACCGACACCCGGCCGGCGGCGAGGTCCGCGACGAACTGCTCGAGCTGGCTGCGCGCGACGCGGCGTGACCTGCCGACAGCGACGCTCGGGAGCAGGCCGTTGACGATCAGCCGCTGGACGGTGGACCTGCTCAGGGCGAGCAGCTCGACCACGTCGTCGAGGCGCAGAAGGAGCATGCGATCTGCGGGGACGCGATGAGCAACGGCGCCGAGCACGTCGTGCTCATGATCGTGCTCGGCGGGAGTGGGGGCAGGGTCGGACACAACGGCTCCCAGAGGGGCGCGCTGCCAGGTGTGGTGCCCGAGTGGCCTGCACCGACCGTGATGAGGGTCAGCCGACGAGTGGTGCTGTGAGGGCCGCCTCTGGCGGGACGGCGGCTCTCCGAGTAGGAGCCGCGACCGTAGGTCGTCGAGCGGCGCCTGCGCAAGACCCGTTGCCGTAGTGGATGCCGTAGTTGGCGAGCCTCGGCGCGCTGTCAGGAGCGGTCCTGACGTGTCCTTGCAGGTCAGACTGTGTGCACCCGAAGGGATTCGAACCCCTAACCTCTTGATCCGTAGTCAAGTGCTCTATCCGTTGAGCTACGGGTGCCCGTGCCCCGAGAGGCACGAGGAGAGAGCATACCGGGTCGGGCAGGCGACGTGCCCGGGAGCGTCGCAGCACCGGTCCTGGACGGTACGTGGATGTTCTGCGAGCGTGCTGCGGCCACCTGATCCTGGTACGGCGACCCACCGCCGTGCGCCTCGAGGAAGCGAGCACCGTGTCGAGCAGCACCGTCCCCGGGCGACCCCGCGACGTCCTCGTCACCGGAGCCGCCGGCGGCCTGGGAGCGGCGACCTGCCGCCGGCTCGCGGCGTCGGGCTGGCGGGTGTTCGCCGCCGACCTGGTGCCGCCGCCGGCAGCGCCGGGCATCATCCCGGTGCAGGTCGACGTCACCGACGACGCGAGTGTGACCGCGGCCGTCGAGAAGATCGCGGCCGAGGCCGACGGGCTGGCGGGCGTCGTGCACTTCGCGGGGATCCTGCGGGTCGGCGGCCTGCTCGACGTGGACGCCGAGGTGCTGCGCCAGGTCCTCGACGTGAACGTCCTCGGTGCGCACAGGGTGACCCGCGCAGCCTTCCCGCTCCTGCAGCGGGGCGGGGGCCGAGTGGTGCTGATCAGCAGCGAGACCGGGGTGCAGAGCGGTGCGCCGTTCAACGGGCCCTACGCCATGAGCAAGCACACCGTCGAGGCGTACGGCGACTCGCTGCGCCGCGAGCTGATGTTCCTGGGCGTGCCCGTCATCAAGGTCCAGCCCGGGCCGTTCCGGACCGACATGGTGGCCTCTGTCGTCTCGCTCTACGAGCGCGCGACGGCCGCCTCCCAGCACCACCGCGAGCTGCTCGAGGTGCTGCTGCACCGGCTGCCGAAGGAGCAGGCCAAGGCGCACGACCCCGACGTCCTCGCTGCCGTCGTCGAGCGGGCGCTGACCGCGAAGCGCTGGCGTGCCGCCTATCTCGTGCGACCTGACCGGGCGCGCATGCTGCTCGACCGGCTGCCGACCCGCACCGCGGACCGGGTGCTCCGCCTGGCCATCACCACTATGCAGCGCAGGAACAACCGCGGGGCGGGCTGAGCCCAAAGACCCTGGTGGCAGGTGATGGCGGCGTACGACGCTCGGCTCGTACGAGGAGGCTGTCATGCGCACAGACATCGGTGAGCTGCTGGAGCAGTGGGCAGACCGTGGGCTCATCAGCCACGAGCAGGAGCAGGCACTCGAGCGCGACCTCAGCGAGCGCCCCGAGCCCGACCGGCAGTCGCTGCTGCGCGAGGCGCTGGGGTACGCCGGCGGGGTCCTGGTCCTCGTCGCCGTGGTCGTGCTCGTGGGGCAGTGGTGGGACAGGTTCAGCGACACGGTGGAGGTCGTACTCCCCGCCGTCGCGACCGTGCTGCTCGTGGCTGCCGGCGCGGGGGTCCGCGACGTCACGCGGCCGTCCGCGTACCGCCTGCGTGCCGCGCTCTGGCTGCTGTCCAGCGTGGCGTGCACGACGGCCCTGGCGCTGTTCGCCGTGAACGTCACGGACATCAGGGACGTCGACGTCGCGGTGTTCAGCGCTGCCGGCGCGGCGCTGCTGTCGGCTGCCCTCTACGCCAGGCACAGGTCCTCCGCGCAGCAGCTGGCACTGCTGGTCCTGCTGGGCGGCACCGCCGGTGCCGCCGCAGGTGAGCTCCCCGCCGACGGCATGCAGAGCGCTCTTGCCGTCTGGGGCGTCGGCGTGGTGTGGGCGCTGCTCGCCTGGTCCGGGGTGGTGACACCCCGCCGTACCGGCTTGCTGCTGGGGAGCGTCGCAGCGATGGTGGGCGCCCTCATGGGCAGCCCGTGGCACGCCGGTGTGATCCTCGCCGTGGTGACGGCGGCACTGGTGCTCGCGGCCGGCGTGGTCCTCACCGATCCCGTCCTGCTGGGCGTCGGCGCGGTGGCGTCCCTTGAGTCGCTGCCCGTCGCTGCTGCACGCTTCCTGCCCGGGGAGCTGGCGGTTCCCTTGGCCCTGCTCGCCGTCGGCTCCGGCCTGGTGGTCCTCGCGCTGCGCAGGCGGGAGGTCAGGCACCGGCCGGCACCGAGCTGGGCAGTCGGATCACGAGCGTCGGGGCTGAAGCTCGCTGCAGCCGTGGGCACCGCGACGGCCGCCGTCGCGCTGGCGGTCGGGCTCAGCTGACGGGCCACTACAGGCCGGCCCGGAACCGGCCGAAAAGCGCAGAGTGCACGTTGTCGGACGCCGCGCCCTGATCGGGCTGCTCCTCGCAGCCACGACTGCACTGGCGTGCGCGCACCCGGCCGCGGCGGGCACCGGGCGCGCGAGCTCGCGCAGCGCCGTGCACAGCCG
>JBAVRG010000517.1:0-1882 GCA_049694795.1 Mycobacteriales bacterium | reverse complement strand
ACCCGGCGCGCCTGCGGGCCGCGCTCGCCCTCGCCGACCTCGAACTCGACGGCTTGGCCCTCCCTGAGCAGCTTCGCCCCTCCGTCGCCGACGATCTCCGAGGCGTGCACGAACAGGTCCGCGCTGCCGTCGTCGGGTGCCAGGAACCCGAAGCCCCGCTCGGGGTCGAACCAGCGGACGGTCCCTTGCGGCACAGCAGGCTCCAAGTCGGGAGGACGGGTGGTCCTACCAGTCTCGCCGACGGAACGACCAGCCCTCAGAGGGAGTCGTAGCCGGGACGGCCGGCGGCGCTCCACTCCTGCCAGAGCTCGAAGAACTCCGCGCCGAAGGGGTCCTGCCCGCGCAGCGGCATCGACCCGCGGCGGATGCTGACGTCCAGCGGCGCCAGGTCGACCGCGACCCGGAAGTGTCGCCCACGAGGACCGTGAGCGTCAGCGCAGCACCAGCCGGCCCACCACGCCGCGGGTCTGGCCCCCGTTGGCCAGGCACGGCGGCGAGTCCGGAGTGGGACCGCAGTCGGCGTTGAACGACCCCCACGGCGTCCCGTCCGGCCCGATCGCGGCGCCGAGGAAGTCGTTGCCGAACAGCTGGATGGTGAACGGCGGCGGGAACGGGAGGTGGGTACCGCCCGGGCCGGAGACGGTGCCGGCACCGGTGATGCCCGGGCCGCCGCTCTGGCTGTCGCCGAACAGCAGGGGCGCCGCCCGGACCTGGCCGGTGACGACCGTGGTCCGGTGGGTCCGGAGCACGGTGCGCGGGTCGCGGACCTGGGCGACGTACCCGTAGTAGCGCGGGTCGTCGGGGTGGTGGGCGAGGTAGGCCAGCGCGATCGTCGTGCCCCTGCTGGCGATCGCCCAGCTGGCGACCCCGGGCAGCCCGGGGGCCGTGACGTCCACGGGCGGGGTCCAGGTGCGGCCCTCGTCCCCCGAGCACCGCAGGAGCAGCCGGCCGTTCTCGAGCGACACCACGACCAGCGTGCCGTCGGAGAGCACCTGCAGCGCGCTGGTGTTGAGGTTGAGGAAGGGCTTGGCGGTCACCGGGACCGTCCGCGGGCCCTCCCGTCCCCTCAGCACCGGGAAGGTGAGGGCCTCGTCGGTGCTGCGCGCGAGGTAGGTGTGCGAGCCGCAGGCAACCATCAGGTAGAGCGCGCCGCCCGGCCCGGGCTGGGGGTAGGAGCCGTCGATGGCGCTGAGGTTCTCGCCGTCGACGCCGCACTCCGGGTGCACCGGCGCGTTGCTGCTGAGGATGACGGAGCGCTTCGCCCAGGTCAGCCCCCCGTCGAGGGAGCGGTAGCAGGCGCGCTGGGCGATCAGCGGGCTGGTGAACCCGACGGAGAGGTTCGCGCAGTAGTAGCTGACCCTGGGGTAGCCGGTGGGCAGGTCCCCGCCCGTCGGCGGCGGCGCGGCGGTGAACTGGGCGTTCTCGGTGACCTGCGTGTCGCGGATGACGCTGTGCTTCCAGGTCCTGCCGTCGTCCGGGCTCACCAGGATGTGGGACGGCCCCTCCTGGTCGGTGCCGTACGCGGGCTGCACCGGGATCGGGCCGTAGCTCTCGAAGAACCATCGCCCGGTCACCGGGTCGACGTAGTCGCCGTGGTCGGTGGGGTTCCACGTCGCGCCGTCCGGCCGCACCAGGCGCCAGGTGCGGCCGCCGTCCCGCGACGTCGCCAGCGCGGCAGGCGAGGCGTTGGACTGCGCCGGGGCGACGTCGCCCGGCACCTGGCCGATGCCGAGCGTGCCCTGCGGGAGGACTGCGGGGGTGTAGACGACCGTGCCGTCCCTCAGCACGGTCACGTGGCTCTCGGCGGCGGCGTAGCCGGTGGACGTGCTGCACGCGAGCACGGCCGACGGCGCTCCCGTCGCGGCCGGCCGCGCGGTGGCCA
>JBAVRG010000516.1:0-2657 GCA_049694795.1 Mycobacteriales bacterium | reverse complement strand
CCGCGCAGGGCGGCCAGCTGCTGCAGCAGCTCGACCTGCTTGTCGTCGAGCCTGGTCGGCACCTGCAGGTCGAGGTGCACGTGCAGGTCGCCGCGACCGGTGCCGCGCAGGTGCGGCACGCCGCGGGCCCGCAGCGTGAAGACCTCGTCCGGCTGCGTGCCGGCGGGGACGTCGAGCTGCTCCTCGCCGTCGAGGGTCTGCAGCGGCATCGACGTGCCGAGCGCCGCGGCGGTCATCGGGAGCGTCACGGTGCAGTGCAGGTCGTCGCCGTCCCGCGTGAAGACCGGGTGCCGCTTCTCGTGCACCTCCACGAACAGGTCGCCGGGCGGCCCGCCGCCGGGGCCGACCTCGCCCTCGCCGGCGAGCCGGATCCGCATGCCGTCCTCGACGCCGGCGGGGACCTTCACGGTGAGGGTGCGACGGGCCCGCACCCGGCCGTCGCCGTGGCACTCGTTGCAGGGGTGCTCGATGACGGTGCCCGTGCCGGTGCAGCGGGGGCAGGTGCGGGTCGTCATCACCTGGCCGAGGAAGGAGCGCTGCACCTGCTGCACCTCGCCCCGGCCGCGACAGGTCTCGCAGGTGGTGGGCAGGGTGCCGGCCGCCGTACCGGCCCCGTCGCAGCTGCCGCAGAGCACCGCGGTCTCGACGGTCAGCTCGCGGTTGGTGCCGAACGCCGTCTCCGCCAGGTCGCAGTCGATGCGGATGAGGGCGTCGGCCCCCTGCCGCGAGCGGCTGCGAGGGCCGCGTGCGCCGCCACCGCCGAAGAAGGCATCCATGATGTCGCCGAGGTTGCCGAAGCCGGCCCCGAACGGGCTGCCACCACCACCACCACCGCCGGGTGCGAGCGGGTCACCACCGAGGTCGACGATCTGGCGCTTCTGCGGGTCGGACAGCACCTCGTAGGCAGCGGTGACCTGCTTGAAGCGCTCCTGTGCCTCCGGGTCGGGGTTGACGTCGGGGTGCAGCTCGCGGGCGAGCCGGCGGTAGGCCTTCTTGATCTGGTCGTCCGAGGCCCCCCGCTCGACGCCGAGCAGGCCGTAGTAGTCGGTCGCCACCTCAGGCACCGGCCAGGAGGTCGCCGACGTAGCGCGCGACCGCGCGCACGCTGCTGATGTTGCCCGCGTAGTCCATGCGGGTCGGGCCGAGCACGCCGAGGCCGCCCTGGCCGTACCCCACGGTCACGACGGAGGTGGACCGCAGTCCCTCCACGCTGTTCTCCTCGCCGATCTTGACGTGCACGGTGGTGGGGTCGTTGACCTCACCGATGAGCTTGAGCAGCACCACCTGCTCCTCCAGCGCCTCGAGCACGGGGCGCAGCGTCTGCGGGAAGTCCAGGGCGTGCCGGGTGAGGTTGGCGGTGCCACCGATGGCGATCCGCTCCTCCGGCCGCTCGACCAGGGTGCCGAGGACGACGGACAGGACGCTGGTGAGGACGGGGCGCAGCGACGGCGGCGCCGCGTCGGGCAGGTCCTCCAGGACCCCGGGCGCGTCGATCAGCCGCGCGCCGTGCAGCCGCGGCCCGAGGACGTTGCGCAGCTGGCTGACGTCGTCCTCGCTCACGATCCCGGGCAGCTCGAGGACGCGCTGCTCGACCCGCCCGCTGTCGGTGATGAGCACCAGCAGCAGCCGGTTCGGCGCGAGGTGCACGATCTCCAGGTGCCGCACCTCGGAGCGGCTCAGCGAGGGGTACTGCACCACCGCCACCTGCTGCGTCAGCTGCGAGAGCAGCCGGACCGAGCGGTGCACGACGTCGTCGAGATCGACCGCACCCTCGAGGAAGGACTGGATGGCGCGCTTCTCGGCGCCCGAGAGCGGCTTGACCTGGCTGAGCCGGTCGACGAACAGCCGGTAGCCCTTGTCGGTCGGGATGCGCCCGGCGCTGGTGTGCGGGTGCGTGATGTAGCCCTCGTCCTCCAGGGCCGCCATGTCGTTGCGGACCGTGGCCGGGCTCACCCCCAGCCCGTGCCGCTCAGCGAGGGACTTCGAGCCCACCGGCTCGTTGGTGGAGACGAAGTCCTCCACGATCGCCCGGAGCACCTCGAGCTTGCGGTCGTCCAGCACGCGGGGGCACCTCCTGGCACTCGGGCAGTCAGAGTGCCAGTGTACGGCGAAGCCGGGCACCTGGCCGAGCGGGACGCGTCCGCAGGCGGGGCCTGCCGGCCGGCACCAGGGGTCCCGCGCGGAGGTCAGGCTCCCCCCGGCTCCGCCTCAGCGCCGACCGACGGGACGACGGTCACGTCCGCGCCGGCGCTGACGTGCTCGGCGATGGTCCCGGCGAGGTCCTGGGGCAGCGGCGCCGCCGCCTCCCCTGCACGCTCGGCCCAGCGCCGCTGGACCTCTGCCTCGACCGTGCCGGGGTCGGCCCCGGGCAGCTCGTCCGCGACCTCGGTGGCGATGTCGTCGAGGGTCGCCGCCGTGCCCTCCTGCGCCTGCTTGGCCATCCGTCCGGCGGTCGCGTTCTTCGCGGCGCCGGCGCTCTCGTCGGTGCCGTCGTGGGTTCTGTCGCTGGTCATCAGCAAGCCCTTCGTCCCCGCAGCGGTTCCGCTGCCCTGCCGCACCGGGCGTCCTCCCGGCGTACGACCTTGCTTGTGCCCGAGCGCTCGGCGAGCATGCGGGCATGTCCCGTCCGGGAGCCGGTCTGCAGCCCCTCGAGAGGT
>JBAVRG010000515.1:0-16172 GCA_049694795.1 Mycobacteriales bacterium | reverse complement strand
GGCGACGTCCGCGCCGGGCGCGTCCGCGCCCTTGGTGTCCGAGCCGGCCGCCGAGGTGACCGGGTGGCCGCCGAACTGGTTGCGGAGCGCAGCCACGACCTTCATCGCCGGGCTGTCGTCCTGCCTGCTGGCGAACCGTGCGAACAGCGCCGCCGTGATGACCGGCAGCGGCACCGCGTGGTCGACCGCCGCCTGGACGGTCCATCGGCCCTCGCCGCTGTCCTGCGCGTAGCCCTTCAGCTGCTCGAGGTGCGGGTCCTCGTCGAGCGCACGGGCCATCAGGTCCAGCAGCCAGGAGCGGATGACGGTCCCCTGCTGCCACGACCGGATCACCGCAGGCACGTCGGTGACGAGGTCGGTGGCCTCCATGAGCTCCCAGCCCTCGGCGTAGGCCTGCATGAGGCCGTACTCGATGCCGTTGTGGACCATCTTCGCGAAGTGACCGGCGCCGACCTTGCCGGCGTGCACGTACCCGCTGTCCCCCTCGGGCTTGAGCACGTCGAAGAACGGCTGCACCTTCGCGACGTCGGCGTCCTCGCCGCCGACCATCAGCGCGTACCCCTCGGTCAGCCCCCACACCCCGCCGCTCACGCCCGCGTCGACGAAGCCGATTCCCTTGCCCGCGAGGTCCTGCGCGTGCCGCTGGTCGTCGGTGTAGCGCGAGTTGCCGCCATCCACCACGACGTCACCCGGACCCAGCAGCCCGGCGAGCGCATCGATCGTCTGGTAGGTCGGCTCACCCGCCGGCACCATCACCCACACCACCTTGGGCGCGGGCAGCGCGGCGACCAGGGCCTCGAGCGAGTCGACGTCCCGGCTGCCGGGCGCCCGGTCGAAGCCGACGACGGTGTGACCGCCCCGGCGCAGCCGCTCGGCCATGTTCGCGCCCATCCGGCCGAGCCCGACCATGCCCAGCGTGCTGCCCAGCGTCCTGCCCATGCCCGCTCCCTCAGCTGCGTCGGACCGACCCGGAGGTCGGCGAGTGGTCACGGTACGTACTGCTCCTCGATGCGCACGACCAACCCCCCACTGCCGTAGACCAGCCGGAACCCGGTCTGCCGGCCGGGCGGGGTGCGCACGAAGCTCAGCAGCTCTGCCAGCGTCCGCGGCCGGAGCGCGACCGTGTTGTCCCCCACGAACGAGTTCAGCCCCAGGCTGCCGAGGACCCGCACGCCGGCCGCCAGCTCCAGCGTGCGGAGCCTGGTGCTGTCGTTGACGACGTAGTAGTCGTTCGGCACCGGCGTCTCGTCCCCGTGCGCGGCTGCGGCCTTGTTGGCCGCGGCCCCGGTGAGGAACAGCGCCCGGTCGAACGACAGGCGCACCGGTGCCGACGCCGACACCACCCCGGTGACGTACCCGAAGTCCGTGCTGCCGGCGGCCGGGAGGGCACGTGCCGTGGGCGTGGCCGCCGCTCCCGCGGTCGCTGCGGGCGACGGGACCGCCGGGCTGGAGCGAACCGGCGCGGGGGTGGGGGTCCGCGAGGCTCGGGGCGCGGGAGAGGAGCCGGAGCAGCCTGCGACGAGCAGCACCAGCGCGACCACCCCCCCGCTGCGGATCATCCCGACAGCCGCACCGGCATGAGCAGGTACCGGTAGTCAGCGACCTCACCGGGGGCGTGCCGCTTGCCGGTGAGCACCGCCGGCCGGGTGGGGCCGGTGAACGACAGCGTCGTGGTGTCGCTGTCGACGGCGCCGAGCCCGTCGAGCAGGTACTGCGGGTTGAACGCGATCGACATCTCCTCGCCCTCCCAGCCGCACTCGAGGCGCTCGGAGGCCTGCGCGTCGTCCTGACCGCCCGCCTCCAGCACGACGCCGTCGGCCGAGAACCCGAGCCGCACCGGTGCGTTGCGGGCCGCGACAAGCGCGACGCGCTTGACCGCCTCGGTGAGCGGTGCCGTCTCGACCTCGGCCACAGCCGAGCTCTCGTTGGGCAGCAGCGAGCGGTACTTGGGGAACTCGCCCTCGAGCAGCCGTGACGTCGTACGGCGTCCGCCGCCCTCGAAGCCGATCATCCCCTCGCCTGCACCACCCGTGGACAGCGCGAGGGTGACCTCCGGTCCGCTCGTCAGCGCCTTCGCCGTGTCGGCCAGGGTGCGCGCCGGGACCAGTGCCGTCGCCGACAGGCCCGGCTGCTCCGGACGCCAGGGCAGGGTGCGGACCGCCAGTCGGTAGCGGTCGGTGGCAGCGAGCGTGAGCTGCTCACCCTCGATCTCGATGCGCACGCCGGTGAGCACCGGGAGGGTGTCGTCCTTGCCCGCCGCGAGGGCGACCTGCGCGACAGCGGCACCGAAGACGTCGCTCTCCAGCGATCCGGCCGTGGTCGGCATCGCGGGCAGCGCGGGGTAGTCCTCCACCGGCAGCGTCGGCAGCGTGAAGCGTGCCGCACCACACGTCAGCACCACGCGCGCTCCCTCGAGCCGCAGCTCGACCGGCTGAGCCGGCAGCGAGCGGACGATGTCGGCCAGCAGCCGCCCGGGCACGAGCACCCGTCCGGGCTCAGCCGTGGTCACGTCCACGCTGATCTGGCTCGAGACCTCGTAGTCGAACCCGCTGACGGACAGCCCCGACTCGGTGGTCTCCAGCAGCAGCCCCAGCAGCACCTGCATCGGCGGCCGGGCCGGCAGCGAGCGTGCGGTCCACACCACCGCGTCCGCGAGCGCGTCGCGCTCGACCCTCAGCTCCATCGTCTTTGCCTTTCGGAAGGTGTGCCCAGCGTGTCGGGCGGTGAAGTGTGCCCTACTGCTCTGACGAGCGGGTTCCACAGGTCGGTCGGTCGCAGAACCCCATGTGGGTGTCTGAGAGAGAGATGGTCAGTCGTCGGCGTAGGGGTGTGCAGGGCTGTGGACCGCCCTCGTCGTCGCAGGTCACGCGGTGTGGCGGTGTGTGAGGCCACTGTGGACGCACCCCCCGTGGACCCGTGGACGCCCGTGGACAGCCGCCTGGGGTTCACCGGGAGTCCACCGAGCGACCCATTCGTCCACACGGTTGTCCCCAGACTGTGCAGAGATCTTGTGATCGCTGTCACCTGATCGGCTGACGGCAGGCCCGCGCCGGCCGTTCCCCGGGCCTGCACCCCCTGCTGCGTCACGTCCGCCGGTGTCACGGGGCCGTCACTGCCGGGACCGGGTCTTGATCCGGTTCGTGAGCTCGGCGACCTGGTTGTAGGTCGCCCGGCGCTCGGCCATCTGCCCCCGGATCTTGCGGTCCGCGTGGATGACGGTCGTGTGGTCGCGGCCGCCGAACATCTGCCCGATCTTCGGCAGCGACAGGTCCGTGAGCTCCCGGCACAGGTACATCGCGATCTGACGCGCGGTCACCAGCACCCGGCTGCGCGAGGACCCGCACAGGTCCTCCATCGTGAGGCCGAAGTACTCCGCCGTGGCCGCCATGATCGTCGCGCCGGTGATCTCCGGACCGCCGTCGGCCGGGATGAGGTCCTTCAGGACGATCTCCGCCAGCGACAGGTCCACCGGCTGCCGGTTGAGCGAGGCGAACGCTGTGACGCGGATGAGCGCGCCCTCGAGCTCCCGGATGTTCGTGGCGATCTTGCTCGCGATGAACTCGAGCACGTCCGGCGGCGCCGCCAACCGGTCCTGCGCGGCCTTCTTGCGAAGGATCGCGATGCGGGTCTCGATGTCGGGTGGCTGCACGTCGGTGATCAGGCCCCACTGGAAGCGGGTGCGCAGCCGGTCCTCCAGCGTCGACAGCTGCTGCGGCGGCCGGTCGGAGGTGATGACGATCTGCTTGTTGGCGTTGTGGAGCGTGTTGAACGTGTGGAAGAACTCCTCCTGCGTCCGCTCCTTGTTCTCCAGGAACTGGATGTCGTCGACGAGCAGGACGTCGACGTCGCGGTAGCGCCGCTGGAAGGCGTGCTGCTTGTCGTCGCGCAGGCTGTTGATGAAGTCGTTGGTGAACTCCTCGGAGCTCACGTAGCGCACCCGGGCCCCGGTGAACAGGTGCTGCGCGTAGTGCCCGATCGCGTGCAGCAGGTGGGTCTTGCCCAGCCCGGACTCGCCGTAGACGAACAGCGGGTTGTAGGCCTTGGCCGGCGCCTCGGCGACCGCGACGGCTGCGGCGTGCGCGAAGCGGTTGGACGACCCGATGACGAAGGTCTCGAAGGTGTACTTCGGGTTGAGGCGGGCCGGCTCCACGTCCTTGCCGCGGCTCGGTCGGCTGGACAGGTCGACGACGTTGTCGCGCTCGACCTCGCCGTACGTGCGGTCACGGCCGGTGCCGGGAAGCGCCCGCGCGAGGTCGCGCTCCTCGGTGCGGCGGTCCATGCTCACGTCGGCGCGGTCGCCGTCGTAGCCGTCGGTCGCCTCCCCGTCGCCACGCGTGGGCTCCTCGCTCGGCTGCACGGTGACCGCGACCCGGATCTCGCGTCCGTAGGCGGCCGACAGCGCCCCGGCGACGACCGGACGCAGCCGGCTCTCGAGGACGTCCTTCACCAGCTCGTTGGGCGCGGCGAGCAGCACGGTGTCCTCGACGAGCGCGAGCGGTCGGGTGAGGTTGATCCACGCGCGGTGCTGAGGGGAGATCGCGCCTTCGGCCAGCCCGGCGACCACGCGCTGCCAGACGGCGTCGAGCTCCACCACCCGGCTGCCTTCGTCGTCGGTGGGGCCGGTGGGCTCCCCGCCGTCGGTCGAGGACACAGCTGTGGGGCGGAAGTCGGTCACGCAGTCCTCGTTCAGGTGTGGGGTGGTGTCCACACGGTTGTCCACACCTTGTGGAGGCGGGATCCGGGTGGACCGAGCGGCTCGACCCCGGGACAGCACGCCCCGCACGCGCACACGGGGGACGACGGTCCGAGGGGCCGGGTCAGGGCCGGGGGGACGGGCCAGTCACGAACCTCCCCGGGAGGGGTCGGACGCACTGGCAGGGAAGGACCGGCGGCTGCGACGCTAACAGCCTGTCCCGAGGAACGGCAAGGGTTGTCCACAGGCCTGGGAACCGTCCAGCGGCGTGTCGCACGTGCAGGTGCTTGACACCGTCCCCGGGCAGCGGTCGACGCCGTTTGACCGGGCTGGACGGCGTCCGTACCGTGGACAGGTCCGCGCCCGCGCTGACCGGCGCCACGCGCCGGACCCGCATCTTCCCCGAGAGGCCGCACGGCCTCCCGAGATCGTCCAGGAGCACCTCCCGTGAGCAAGCGCACCTTCCAGCCGAACAACCGCCGTCGTGCCAAGACGCACGGCTTCCGGCTGCGCATGCAGACCCGGGCGGGTCGCGCGATCCTGTCGGCGCGTCGCCGCAAGGGTCGCACCGAGCTCTCGGCCTGACGTCGCGCCCGGTGCTGCCGGCCGCGCACCGTCTGCGCTCCTCCCGCGACTTCACCGAGGTCGTGCGCCGCGGGCGGCGCGCCGGGCGGCCCACGCTCACGGTGCACCTCCGTCCCGATGCTGCTGACCAGCCCGCGCGCGCCGGCCTGGTCGTGAGCAAGGCAGTGGGTGGCTCGGTGGTGCGTCACCAGGTGGCGCGCCGGCTGCGGCACCTGCTGACGGACCGGCTCGGCGCGCTGCCGCCCGGGACTCGACTCGTGGTGCGAGCAGCGCCGCCGGCAGCCCTCGCGACGAGCGCGGAGCTCGGGGCCGATCTGGACGCCGCCCTCGACAAGCTCGCCGGCGCGGGCGATCAGCGGGGCGGTGCGTCCTCGTGAGCAGCGGGAAGAGCACCGTGAAGAGCAGCGTCGAGACCCCCGGCGACACCCGGGTTGGGCCGATCGCGCGGCTGCTGCTCGTGCTGATCCGCGGCTACCAGAGGTTCGTCAGCCCGCTGCTGGGTCCGCGCTGCCGGTTCGCGCCGAGCTGCAGCCACTACGCGGCGGAGGCGATCGCCACGCACGGCGTCCTCAGGGGCGGGTGGCTCGCCGTACGGCGGATCGGGCGCTGCCACCCGTGGCACCCCGGTGGCCACGACCCGGTGCCGCCCGTGCGGGCGCGATCGGCGACCATGCACCGGCAGCACCCGCACACCCCCACGGACGCGCGCTCCGGCAGCGCTCCCGCAGACCTGACCAGTACGACTGACCCGCGCAGCCGCGCAGGAGCCCCCTCGTGAGCGTGTTCGACGTCCTCGCCCAGCCCGTCGCCTTCGTGCTCAAGGGCATCCACACCGGCCTGTCGACGGTGCTGCCGGCCGGCAGCGGCTGGGCCTGGGGACTGTCGATCGTGCTGCTGACGATC
Organism: Mycobacteriales bacterium; assembly: GCA_049694795.1. Taxonomy (GTDB): domain Bacteria; phylum Actinomycetota; class Actinomycetes; order Mycobacteriales; family SCTD01; genus RYN-111. The sequence continues at coordinate 9,991 of JBAVRG010000515.1, read as the reverse complement.
ACCGTCCGGATCCTGCTGTTCCCGCTGTTCGTCAAGCAGATCAAGAGCCAGCGCCGGATGCAGGAGCTGAGCCCGAAGATCAAGGCGCTGCAGGCCAAGCACAAGGGCGACCGCGAGACGCTCAACACCGAGCTGATGAAGCTCTACAAGGACCACGGGGCCAACCCGGTGTCGGGCTGCCTGCCCCTGGTCCTGCAGCTGCCGATCTTCTTCGCGCTGTTCCGCGTGATGAACGAGTTCAAGCCGCACTTCCACCAGGACAAGACGGCTTACTTCACGGGCAAGTACGGCCTGTCGGACACGCTCATCGAGCAGGCGGCCAAGGCCAAGGTCTTCGGCGCGCCGATCTCCGCGGCCTTCAACAGCAAGGCCTCGCTGCTCACGACGCTGCACGGCGACGCCGGCACGGTCAAGGTCGTCGCCGTCCTCATGATCGTGGCGATGGGCGCGACCACCTTCTTCACGCAGCGCCAGATGATGGCCCGCAACGGCGCGCCCGCCGATCCGCAGCAGGCGCAGGTGCAGAAGATCATGCTGTACGTGCTGCCGTTCTCGTTCGCGATCTTCGGCTTCAGCTTCCCGGTCGGCGTGCTGCTCTACTGGCTGACCACCAACATCTGGTCGATGGGGCAGCAGCGCTGGGTCATCGCCCGGATGCCACCGGTCGTCCCCGGCAGCGGTGGTCCCGCCAAGGGCGGCGCCGGTGCAGACGGGAAGGGGCCCGGGAAGGCACCCGGCAAGGGACCCGGCAAGGGACCTGAGAAGGACGCCGGCCCCGCGGGACCGTCCGGCACCTCGAAGGACGACAGCCCGCAGACCGCCGCCGAGACCGCGATCACCGCGTCGACCGGCTCGGGCACCGACAAGCCGCCCACGGCCAGCCGGCCGTCGGCCGGGCGCGCCGCGGGCAGCCGCAAGAACAAGTCCCGCAAGGGCGGCCGGCGCTAGCACCACCGCGCCCGGGTCGGCGCGAGCGCGCCCCACGAACCTGTCGTACGACCGAAGGACCAACGTGAGCGAGAACGACACCAGCAGCGACACCAGCAGCGAGTCGGGCAGCACCCAGGACCTCCTGGTCCAGGAGGGTGACATCGCCGGCGACTACCTCGAGCGCCTGCTCGACATCGCCGACGTCGACGGCGACATCGACATGGACGTCGAGGGCAGCCGCGCGGTGGTCGCGATCGTCGGCGACGGTCTCGACGCCCTGGTCGGCCCGAACGGCCAGACCCTCGAGGCGCTCCAGGAGCTCACCCGGCTCGCCGTGGTGCAGCAGACCGGCGTCCGCAGCCGGCTGATGCTCGACATCGGCGGCTACCGCGCGCGTCGCAAGACCGAGCTGACCGAGATCGGCACCCGGGCTGCGCAGCGTGTGCTCGACAGCGGCGAGCCCGTCCGGCTCGCGCCGATGACGCCGTTCGAGCGCAAGGTCGTGCACGACGCCGTGGCTGCGGTCGACGGCGTGGAGTCGGAGTCCGAGGGCGTCGAGCCCGAGCGCCGCGTCGTCGTGCTGCTGAGCAGCTGATGAAGCAGCTGATGTCGTGCGTGATGCGGGAAGCGTGACCCCGACTCTCAGCCCGGCGGCGGAGGTCTTCGGCGAGGTGCTGCCCCGTCTGGAGGCCTACGCAGCGCTGCTCGCAGGACCCGGCGTGGAGCGAGGCCTGCTCGGGCCCCGCGAGACCCCGCGGCTGTGGGAGCGGCACCTGCTCAACTGCGCCGGCCTGTCCGAGCTGGTCGCGGACGGCGAGGTCGTGCTCGACCTCGGCTCCGGCGCGGGTCTGCCAGGCGTGGTCCTCGCGCTCGCGCGCCCGGACGTGCAGGTGGTGCTGGTCGAGTCGCTGCAGCGCCGCGCCACCTTCCTGTCCGAGGCGGTCGCGTCCTTGGGCCTGACGAACACCCTGGTACGGCGGGCCCGCGCCGAGGAGCTGCACGGCAAGGTCGAGGTCGACGTCGTCACCGCCCGGGCCGTCGCGCCGGTGGACCGGCTCGCCGGCTGGGCGCTCCCTCTCCTGCGCCCGGGTGGCCGGCTGCTCGCGCTCAAGGGCGAGCAGGCGGGCGCCGAGCTCGAGCTCGCCCGTCCGGTGCTGGCCCGGCTCGGTGCGGTCTCGTCCTCGGTCGTCGAGGTCGGGGACGAGCGCCTGCACACCGCTGCCAGGGTCGTGGTGGTCGAAGCCGGGCAGGCAGTCACCAGCAGACCGACCCGCAGCTCCTCCGGCAAGAACCCCCGTACGGCACCTAGGAAGGCCCGTCGATGACCGAGTGGACCTCGACCGCCCCACCGGCTCCCGCCGTACCGGCTGCTGGTCAGACCGGTGCGCAGACCGGGAGCAGCGCACCGGCGGACCGGTTGCGCGAGGCGCTGCGCGACAGCGTCGGTGACACCCCGATCGGCGAGCAGGCCGCGGCCGCGGTGCGGGTGCGGTCGGGCTCGGAGGTGTTCCCGAAGCCGGCGCACCGGCGCGTCATCACGGTCGCGAACCAGAAGGGCGGGGTCGGCAAGACCACCTCGACCGTCAACCTCGCGGTCTCGCTGGCGCTGCACGGCGCCACCGTGCTCGTCATCGACCTCGACCCGCAGGGCAACGCCTCCACCGCGCTCGGCGTCGAGCACCACAGCGGGGTGCCGGACGTCTACGACGTGCTCGTCAACGGCGACCCGATCGCCGACGTGGTGCAGGAGGCCGCGGGCGTCCCGCGACTGCGTTGCGTCCCGGCCACCATCGACCTGGCGGGCGCCGAGATCGAGCTCGTGTCGCTGGTCGCCCGCGAGTCGCGCCTGCAGCGGGCGATCGAGGCCTACTGCTCCGGCCCGGGTGCCGACGTCGACTACGTCCTCGTCGACTGCCCGCCGTCGCTCGGCCTGCTCACGGTGAACGCGATGGTCGCGACGCAGGAGGTGCTCATCCCGATCCAGTGCGAGTACTACGCCCTGGAGGGTCTGGGCCAGCTGCTGCGGACCATCGACATGGTGAAGGCGCACCTCAACCCGGCCCTCGCGGTCTCGACGATCGTGCTCACGATGTACGACGCGCGCACCAAGCTCGCCGACCAGGTCGCCGACGAGGTGCGCGGGCACTTCGGCGACGTGGTCCTCAGGACCACCATCCCGCGCTCGGTCCGGGTGTCGGAGGCGCCGGGGTACGGGCAGTCGGTCGTCACCTACGACCCGGGTTCGCGCGGGGCGATGGCCTACGTCGACGCGGCGCGCGAGATCGCCCACCGCGGGGCGACGGCATGACGGTGCCGGGCAAGCGCGGCGGCCTCGGCCGCGGCCTGGGAGCGCTCATCCCGCAGGGACCGCAGGGCGACGTGGCGGTGCCCACCGACGGCCCGGTCGGCAGCGTCCTCGCCGACGTCGAGGGCGCCCGGTTCGCCGAGCTGCCGCTCACCTCGATCATCCCCAACCCGGTGCAGCCGCGGCAGGTCTTCGACGAGGAGGCGCTCGCCGAGCTGACGCACTCCATCAAGGAGATCGGCCTGCTGCAGCCGATCGTGGTGCGACCGGTCGGTGACGACAAGTACGAGCTCATCATGGGCGAGCGCCGCTGGCGGGCGTCGCAGCGGGCCGGGATCGAGACGATCCCCGCCATCGTGCGCGAGACGCCCGACACCGACATGCTCCGCGACGCGCTGCTGGAGAACCTGCACCGCAGCCAGCTCAACCCGCTCGAGGAGGCGGCCGCCTACCAGCAGCTGCTGGCCGACTTCGGTGCCACTCACGAGGAGCTCTCGCAGCGGATCGGCCGGTCGCGCCCGCAGATCTCCAACACGCTGCGGCTGCTCGGCCTCCCACCGGCGGTGCAGGCGAAGGTCGCGGCCGGGGTGCTGTCCGCCGGGCACGCCAAGGCGATCCTCGGCCTGCCGACCGCGGAGGCCATGGAGGCAATGGCGCACCGCGTCGTGGCCGAGGGGCTGTCGGTGCGCTCCACCGAGGAGGCGGTCGCTCTGGCGTCGGCCTCCGCCCCCACCCCGAAGCGAGGTGCGGCGCAGAAGCGACAGGTGCCGGAGGCAGCCCGTGAGGTCGCCGACCGCCTGTCGGACCGGCTCGAGACCCGCGTCAAGGTCGACGTCGGCCGGTCGAAGGGGAAGATCACCATCGAGTTCGCGACGCTCGAGGACCTGCAGCGCATCGCTGAGATCGTCCACGGCCAGCCCTGACGCCCTTCTCCCACTTCGCTGACCTGATGCTCGCTCACCAGCCGGTACGGCGGGTCGCGCACGCTCAGTCCGTGCCCCGAACGCGGGTCAGGGTGTGCACCAGCTCAGTGAAGTCGAGGTAGTGGGGGGTCAGGCGAGGTCGGGACCAGGGGTGGCCGAGCCCGGCGCGCGGCGGTGCGCAGCGAGCGGCCCGAAGGTCTTGAGCAGCTCGAGCTCCTCCTCCACGACCCCCGCCAGGCGCCGTACCCCTTCGCGGATCCGCTCCGGCTCGGGGAAGCAGTAGGACAGCCGCATCTCGCGCTGGCCCTGCCCGTCGCTGTAGAAGCCGATGCCGGGGACGTAGGCGACGCGGGCGGTGAGGGCGCGCGGCTGCATGACCTTCGCGTCGAGGCCCTCCGGCAGCGTGGTCCACACGTAGAACCCACCGGTCGGGTGGGTCCACGTCGTGCCGGCCGGCATCAGCGTCTGCAGCGCGTCGAGCATGGCGTCGCGTCGCTCCCGGTAGAGGCCCTTGAACACCTCGACCTGGCCCTGCCAGTCCTGCGTGCTGAGGTATTCCACCACCGCCATCTGGTTGAGCGCCGGCGGGCAGAGCACCGACGCCTCGCTGGCCAGCACGAGCTTCTCGCGCACGGCGTGGGGCGCGAGCACCCAGCCGACCCGCAGGCCGGGGGCGAAGGTCTTGCTGAACGAGCCGAGGTAGATGACGTGCTCGTCCTGGTCGCCGCCGCGGGCGCGGATCGCCGGGGTCGGCGGTCCCTCGAAGCCGAGCAGGCCGTAGGGGTTGTCCTCGAGCACGAGAAGGCCGGCCTGCCGGCAGATCTCCAGGACCTCGTCGCGCCGGGGGTCGGACAGGGACGTGCCGGCGGGGTTGTGGAAGTTGGGGATCGTGTAGAGGAACTTCGCGCGCCTGCCTGACGCGGCGACGGCCGCGATCGCCGCGCGCAGCGCCTCGGGCACCAGCCCCTGGTCGTCCATCGGGACGTGCACGACCTCGGCCTGGTAGGCCGCGAAGGTGCCGAGCGCCCCGACGTACGACGGCGCCTCCGCGAGGATGACGTCGCCCGGGTCGCAGAAGATGCGGGTGACGAGGTCGAGGGCCTGCTGGCTGCCGACCGTGACGACCACGTCGTCGGGCGAGCCCACGACGCCCTCGAGCGCCATCACCTCGCAGATCCGCTCGCGCAGCTCGGGGTCACCCTGCCCGGAGCCGTACTGCAGCGCGGCCGCACCGCGCGTGGCGAGCAGGTCCGAGAGCAGCTTGCCGACAGCGTCCAGCGGCAGCGCGGTCGTGTAGGGCATGCCGCCGGCCAGGCTGACGACCTCAGGGCGGCTCGCCACCGCGAAGAGAGCTCGGATCTCAGAGGCGGTCATGCCCGCCGTGCGCGCGGCGTAGCGGCCCGTGAACGCGTCGAGCGTGATGCCCGCCGTTCCCTCTGTCCTGGACGACCCTGCCATGGGTCCACGGTACCGGGGCGCCGAGCGCGGGCCTTCTCCTTTACTGCGGCCGCAACTACCCTGGTGCGCGTGGTGACCTCCCCGCGCCGCTTGGTCGGTCTCGGCCTGCTCCTGGGCGTCGTGGGCGGGTGGGTGGCCGGTCTGCTGCGCGCCCCTCGGCGAGGACCGTCGCAGCTATGAGCCGGCGGGCCGTGAACATCACGCTCGACAACCTCGACGACCTGCCGGGTCGCTGCCGCAAGTGCGTGTTCTGGGAGCTCGACCCGGTCTCGCACGACCGCGCTGTAGAGGCCGGCGACACGGCGTTCGAGAAGGAGTCCTGGGTCTCGGCGACGCTGCTCGAGTGGGGCTCGTGCGGGAAGGTCGTCTACGTCGACAGCGTGCCGGCCGGCTACGTCATGTTCGCCCCCCCGATGTACGTCCCGCGGTCGGTCGCCTTCCCGACCAGCCCGGTGTCCGGCGACGCGGTGCTGCTCATGACAGGGCACGTCCTGCCGGAGTTCGCCGGCGGGGGCCTGGGCCGGATGTTGCTGCAGGGGGTCGCGAAGGACCTCACCCGGCGGGGCGTGAAGGCGATCGAGGCCTTCGGTGACCTCAACCACGAGCAGCCGGCGTGCATCCTGCCGGCCGACTACCTCAAGGCGGTGGGGTTCAAGACGGTCCGGCCGCACCACCGCTTCCCGCGGCTGCGGCTCGAGCTGAAGACCGCGGTGTCGTGGCGCGAGGACGTCGAGGTCGCGCTCGAGCGGCTGCTGGGGTCGATGAGCCCCGACCCGCTGCTGCGCCCGGTCTGACCCGCCCCCCCGAGCACCCCGCGGAGGGGTACGGCGGTCAGAGGTGCGCGAGGTCGGGCAGCCGCAGCACGCCGGTGGGCGGGTCGAGGTCGGCGGGCAGGTAGAGCCGCTGCACCGCCACGAGCAGCGCCTCGGCGACGGTGTCGCGGAACGACGCGTCCGCGAGCCGGGCGGCGTCGCCGGGGTGGGTCACGTGGCCGAGCTCGAGCCGCACCGCCGGCATCTGCGTCAGGCGCAGCAGCGCCCAGGTCTTGTGGTGCACGCGGCAGTCGAGCAGGTCGGTGCGTGCGACGACCTCCCGCTGGACCAGGGACGCCAGCTGCTCGCCCACCGTCGAGGTCGTGCCGCTGCCGGTGCCGTAGTGGTAGGTCGCGACGCCGTGGCAGCGCTCGGACGACGAGCGGTCGACGTGCAGCGACAGCAGCAGGTCGGCGTGCGCCTCGTTGGCGAGGGCGGCGCGCTCCTCGTCGGTCGGGCAGGTGTCGGGGCCGTGCGTGAGGAGCACCCGGACGCCGACCGCGGACAGCCGGCCCTCGAGCCGCGCGGCGAGGTCCTCGGCCACGGTGGCCTCGTCGAGGCCGTGCGCGGACGCCCCCCGGTCGGTGCCCCCGTGACCGGGGTCGATGACCACCACCTTGCCGGCCAGCGCGGCGCCGGAGCGGTGCAGCACCTCGGTCTCGCGCAGCGCCTGTGGCCGCCCGCCGACGACCAGGCGGCCGAGCTGCTTGAGCGCCCGCAGGGTCGCCGGGCCGCAGACGCCGTCGCTGACCAGGCCGTACTCGCGCTGGAAGCCCTTGAGCGCCGCTTCGGTGCGGACCCCGAAGATGCCGTCGACCCGACCTGTGTCGAAGCCCAGCTCGGCCAGTCGCTCCTGCAGGGCCGCGACGTCGTCGCCCGCGAAGGGCTTGCCGGCGAGCGACAGCAGCCGGTCCCCCAGCTTGAGCCGGGCCGCCTGCAGCGCGGCGTAGGTCTCCGGGCCGACGATGCCGTCCGCGACGAGCCCGCGATTCTGCTGGAACTCGCGCACCGCACGGTCGGTGGCACCGTCGAAGACGGCTTCCTCCGGTACGGCGGGCAGCAGCCCGAGCGCGACGAGCGCGGCCTGGGTCTCAGCCACCGCCGGCCCGGTGTCGCCACGGCGGAACAGCTGCACGGAGAGGTCCTCCCACGAGGTCAGGGGTCAAGCCTAACGGCGTGCGTTCGGTCTGCCCGTCCGGCACGGACGACACCCTCGGCACCCGGGTGATCTGCGCGGCACGCGGACGGGAACGGCGAAGACCGGGCCCCGCACGGCGGGACCCGGCCTTCAGCGGGACGGCTAGAGGTAGGCCTCGAGGTCCTTGAGGATCGCGGCCTTCGGCTTGGCGCCGACGATCGACTTCACGATCTTGCCGCCCTGGAAGACGGCCATCGTCGGGATGGACATGATCTGGTAGTCGCGCGCCGCACCCGGGTTCTCGTCGATGTTGAGCTTCGCGACGGTGATCTTGTCGGCGTTCTCCCCCGCGATCTCCTCGAGCACCGGGGCGACCATCTTGCACGGACCGCACCACTCCGCCCAGAAGTCGACCAGCACGGGCTTGTCGCTCTGCAGCACGTCGCTCGCGAAGGTGGCGTCGGTGACGGTCTTGGTGTTGGCGCCCATGTGGTGGCTCCTCGCAGGGTCAGTCGGTGTGGTCAGAACGTACCGGCAACGGGGGTCATTCCCCGCGGGCCGCCAGCCAGCGCTCAGCGTCGAGGGCGGCGGCGCAGCCGGTGCCGGCTGCCGTGATGGCCTGGCGGTAGGTGTGGTCGACGAGGTCGCCGGCCGCGAACACGCCGTCGAGGTTGGTGCGCGTGGACCGGCCCTCGACGACGACGTAGCCCTCGTCGTCGAGCTCGACCTGGCCCTTGACGAGCTCTGAGCGCGGGTCGTGGCCGATGGCCACGAACAGCCCGGTGGCCGCCAGCTCGGACGTCTCGCCGGTCTTGAGGTTGCGCAGCGTCACCGACGACAGCTTGCCCTCGCCGTTGGCGGAGAGCACCTCGGTGTCCCACACGAAGCGGATCTTGTCGTTGGCGAAGGCCCGGTCCTGCATGATCTTGGAGGCACGGAGCGTGTCACGGCGGTGCACCAGCGTCACGGTGCGGGCGAAGCGGGTGAGGAAGGTGGCCTCCTCGAGGGCGCTGTCGCCACCGCCCACCACGACGATGTCCTGCTCGCGGAAGAAGAACCCGTCGCAGGTGGCGCACCACGAGACGCCGTGGCCCGACAGCTCCTTCTCGCCCGGGATGCCGAGCTCCCGGTAGCCCGAGCCCATCGCGAGCACGACGGTGTCGGCGAGGTAGGTCTCCTCGCCCACCTTGACGACCTTGGGGGTGACGGTGAGGTCGACGCTCGTGACGTCGTCGGTGACGAACGTGGTGCCGAAGCGCTCGGCCTGGCCGCGCAGCTTGTCCATGAGGTCCGGTCCCATGACCCCGTCCGGGAAGCCGGGGAAGTTCTCCACGTCCGTGGTGTTCATGAGCGCGCCGCCGGCGGTGACCGCGCCCTCGAAGCACAGCGGCGCCAGGCCGGCGCGCGCGAGGTAGATCGCTGCGGTGTAACCGGACGGGCCGGAGCCGATGACGATGGACTGGTGCACCTGGGCGCTCACGGCCGGCCTTTCCTCGGGGACACGGGTGGAACCCCATCGTAGGGAGCAGCCATTCCCGCGGGTGCCATGATCTGCACGTGCCGGAGACCCGCTGCGCTGCCCACCCCGGTCGGCCGGCGGTGGACGCCTGCCCGGTCTGCGACCGTCCGCGCTGCGGCGCTGACGCGCAGGCTGCCCCCGGTGAGGGCTGCGCCGTCTGCGAGGGCGGTCCCGCGAGGGTCCCGCTGCGCCGTCCTCCGGGGGACCTCGAGCTGCTGGTGCGCGCCACCCTCGCCGGCGACGCCGCGGCGATCGCCCTGGGCTACGTCAGCGCCGAGTACGTGCAGTCGGGGCTGCTCGCCTACCTGTCCTCCTTCGCGCTGGGGGTGCTCGTGGGTGGCGCCGCGAGCGCTGCCGCTCGGCACCCCCGGGGAGTGCTCGGCGCGCGGGTCCGGGGCCTGGCGCTGCTGCTCGCCGTACTGGGGGTGGGGCTCGGTTTCGTGCTGGAAGGCACGTACGGCGTCCTCGACCTGCGCCTGGACGTGCTGCTGTCGTACCTGCTGGCGGTCGCCGGGTGCTGGCTGTGGACCGCCCCGCCGAAGCGGGTCAGGGCCGCGTCAGGCGCGTGAAGAACAGCAGCTGCGCATCGGGCTGCGCACATCCGGCCCCGACGACGAAGACGTCGACCTTGTCCGGCTTGCCTGTCGAGAGCACCACGACGAGGGCCGGCTTGCCCTCGAACGCGGCGTAGTCGAGCGCGAGCGGCAGGCTGCTGTCGCCCGGGTCGGTGAGGGCGGCCAGGCAGGACGCGAGCGCCGGCGTGGCGCGCAGCCGCGCGAGCGGGTCGGGTGTGCGCACGCCGCCGTACGGGGTGGCTCCGGCGACGCTGCGCTGAGACGTCGCGCCGGCCGCCAAGGGGGCAGGCGCCGCGGTGCCGGCGGGGGCACCGAGCAGCGCGGGCAGCGC
>JBAVRG010000514.1:0-11224 GCA_049694795.1 Mycobacteriales bacterium | reverse complement strand
GTGGAGGCCTTCTGGCCGATGGCGACGTAGATGCACTTGACCTGCTTCTTCGGGTCGCCGCTCTTCCAGTTGTCGCGCTGGTTGATGATCGCGTCGAGCGCGACCGCGGTCTTGCCGGTCTGGCGGTCACCGATGATGAGCTGGCGCTGGCCGCGACCGATGGCGGTCATGGCGTCGATGGCCTTCAGGCCGGTCTGCAGCGGCTCGGTCACGGGCTGGCGCTGCGTCACCGTCGGGGCCTGCAGCTCGAGGATGCGGCGACCCTCGGAGACGATCTCGCCCTTGCCGTCGAGCGGCGTGCCGAGCGGGTCCACGACGCGGCCGAGGTAGCCGTCGCCGACCGGCACCGAGAGCACCTCGCCGGTGCGGCGGACCTCCTGGCCCTCCTCGATGTGGGTGGCGTCACCGAGGATGACGCAGCCGATCTCGCGCTCGTCGAGGTTGAGGGCGAGGCCGAGGACGCCGCCGTGGAACTCGAGCAGCTCGTTGGTCATCGTCTGCTGCAGGCCCTCGACCCGGGCGATGCCGTCACCGGTCTCGATGACCCGCCCGACCTCCTCGCGGGTGGTCTCCGGGGTGTACGACGAGACATAGCGCTCGATCGCGTCGCGGATCTCCTCCGGCCGGATGCTGAGCTCCGTCATGGCTCCTGCTCTCTGCGTCTCTTGGTTCTGTGGTGGAAAGGCTTAGCTGAGGCGGCGGCGGGCCTGCGCCAGCCGGTGCCGGGTGGAGCCGTCGATGACCTCGTCGCCGACGCGGACGAGCACGCCCCCGACGACCTTCGGGTCGACCTCGACCTGCAGGGCGACCTTGCGGCCGAGCTGGGTGGACAGCGACGCGGCGAGCCGCGCGCGCTGACCCTCGTCGAGGGGTACGGCGGCAGTCACCGTCGCGAGGGTGCGGGCCCGCACGTCGGCGGCCAGGCGGGCGTAGTCCTCGAGGCCGTCCTCGAGGGTGCGGCCGCGAGGCGTGAGCACCAGCGCCTGCACGATGCGCTTGGTGCCGGCCTTGACCTTGCCGTCGAGCAGGCCGTCGAGCAGGGCCGACTTGCGCTCTGCGTCGAGCCCGCGGTCGGTGAGGACCGCCCGCAGCTGCGGCTCGCGGGCCACGGTGCGCGCGAAGCGGAACAGCTCGTCCTCGACGGCGTCGAGCTCGCCGTCGGCGTCCGCGACGAGGAACACCGCGGTCACCGCCAGGACCTCGACCGCGTCGACCAGGTCGCGCGGGGAGCTCCAGCGCTGCCGGACGACGTCCTTGAGCAGCCCCAGCGGCAGCGCGTCGACCTGACCGCCCAGCAGCCCGTCGAGCAGCTGCTCCTTGGCCTGCGCCTGCAGGGCCGGGTCGCCCAGCGTGCGGCGGAGGTTGCCCTCGCGGTCGAGCAGGCGCACGACGGCGAACAGCCCCTCGGCGATCGACCCGACACCCGCGGCGTCGGGAAGCTCGGCCCGGAGCGCGGTGAGGCGCTCCCGGACCGAGGTGAGGGCCTCGCGGCTGGCGCCCTGCATCAGGAGGCCGTCCCGGTCGGCGACTGCTCGAGCTCGGCCAGGAACCGGTCGACGACCCGGCGCTGCCGCTCGTCGTCGGCGAGCGACTCACCGACGACGCGCTCGGCCAGCTCGACCGCGAGGCGGCCGATCTCACCGCGCAGCTGGGTGACGACCTGCTGCCGCTCGGCAGCCAGCTGCTCCTCACCGCGAGCGGTGATGCGAGCCGCGGTGTCCCGCGCCTCGGCGGTGAGCTGGTCGACGATCTGCTTGCCCTGCTCGCGCGCCTCGTCGCGGATGCGCGCCGCCTCGGCGCGGGCCTCGGCGAGCTGCGCCTTGTACTGCTCCAGCGCTGCGTTGGCCTCGGCCTGCGCCTGCGCGGCGCGCTCGATCCCGCCCTCGATGGCGGCGGCACGCTCGGCGTACGCCTTCTCGAAGAGCGGGAAGACCTTGGCACGCAGGAACAGGAACAGCAGGGTGAAGGCGACCAGCCCGACGATGATCTCAGCCGTGTGCGGCTTGAGCGGGCTGGGCTCCTCCGCCGCGGCGAGAACCGCGACGGCGAGGGCTCCGGTGGAGACCACTGCTGCTACTTGAGGGCGAAGGCGAGACCGATGCCGATGATGGCAAGGGCCTCAGCGAGGGCGAAGCCGAGGATGGCGATGCTCTGCAGCATTCCGCGCGACTCCGGCTGGCGGGCGACGCCGCTGATGTAGGCGGCGAAGATGAGGCCGATGCCGACGCCCGGGCCGATGGCCGCGAGGCCGTAACCGACCATGTTGAGGCTGCCAGTCATTGCTGTCCCTTTCGAAAGGTGGTCTTGCGCGGGTTACTCGGAGAGCGTCGGAGCTAGTGCTCTTCGGCCAGGGCACCGCCGATGTACAGGGCGGTGAGGAGGGTGAAGACGTAGGCCTGCAGCAGCTGCACGAAGCCCTCGAAGAAGGTGAGGACGATGCTGCCCAGCAGGGAGACCGAGCCGGCGGCGTAGCCGACCGGACCGCCGACGTGCGTGATGAGGTACTCGCCGCCGAGGATGAACAGCAGCAGCACCAGGTGGCCGGCGAACATGTTGAACGTCAGACGCAGCGTGAGCGTCAGCGGCCGGACGATGACGGTAGAGAAGAACTCGATCGGGGCCAGGAGGATGTAGACCGGCCACGGGATGCCGGCCGGGAACATCATGTCCTTGAAGTACCGGACGAACCCGGCGCGCTTGATGCCGAGGTACAGGAAGGTGACCCAGGAGAACACCGCGAGCACCAGCGGGAACGCGATGCGCGCCGTCGTCGGGAACTGCAGGAACGGGATGATGCCCGAGAAGTTGTTGACCGCGATGAAGCTGAACAGCGTCGCGAGGTAGGGCACGAAGCGCATGCCCTCGGGGCCGATCGCGTCGAGCGCGATGTCGTTGCGCACGAAGCCGTACAGGGACTCCCCGACGAACTGCAGCTTGCCCGGGACGACCGCGGCGCGGCGCGCGGCGAGGTAGTAGAAGGCGGCGACGACCAGGCTCGCCACGATGACGATGAGGATCGGCTTGGTGAACCAGGAGTCGTGGCTGAAGATGCCCGGGTACTCGAAGTCGCGGGGACCGGGGCTGACGAAGCCGTCGCCGTTGCCCTTGGCCAGCATCACGCCGGAGGCGAGCAGGATGCTCACGACGTCCCTTCAGGTCGTGGAGGTCCGATCACCTGTCCGACCCGGCGGCGATCACGACCTACCATAGCGAAACCACACTGCGTACAACGCGGTGCCCATCCCCAGCAGCAGCCCCAGCATCGTGAACAGCTGGTTGTGCAGCCACTGGGAGACGAGGTAGCCCACGCCGCCCCAGACGATCACGCCGGAGAGCATCAGCCCGAAGGCTCCCCACGCGTCGTTCTGGGCTTGCCGATCTTGGTGACGCCCATGCTCGTCGGGGCTCTCGGGAGAGCCGCCGGACGGGTCGGTGGACATCGCGCGGAAGACTACCGGAGCGCCTTGCAGCCGCGTTGCGCGGGTCGCTGTGAGGTGCGGCTCACCTGTCCCGCAGCCCGCGCCGTTCCTCAGAGGTCGAGCGTGGGGTGGTGCCGGCGGGAGAGCCCGATGACGAGCATCGTGACCGTCCAGACGGTCGCGCAGGCGATCACCACGAGCCCCACCACCGTGCCGTCCAGCACGTCCGCGGTGACCTTGAGGACGACCAGCGCGAGCACCAGTCGCAGGGCGTAGGTCAGCCCCAGCACGAGGAAGCCCAGCCCGGCCCGGCCGCGGGTGCCGTCGCCGGCTACCACGAACGGGATCGAGCCGGCCGACAGGAACACGAGCACCAGGCCGCAGCCGACGAACGCCGACACGGCCCCGTGCGAGCCGGTCGCGAGCCAGGACACCAGGGCCGCCACGAGGCCGCTGAGGGCCGTGACCGAGGCGGCGACGCGGTTGCGCCGACCGAGTGTCACGGCCGGTGGTGCGAGCGGGCGGCGCGCAGCCGCGGGAGGTTGAGCGCGACCAGGCCGACGACCGCGATGCTGGCCGCCACGCCGAAGACCGGCAGCGGTCCGGCGAGCGACACCGCGACGCCGCTGAAGGCCAGCAGCGCCGTCCAGAAGTACATGATCAGCACCGCTCGGCTGTGGCTGTGGCCGATCTCCAGCAGGCGGTGGTGCAGGTGCATCTTGTCGGGCGAGAACGGCGACCGGCCGGCCCGGGTCCGGCGCACCACAGCGAGCAGCAGGTCGACGAACGGCACCGCGAGGACCGCGAGCGGCAGCAGCACCGGCAGCAGGACCGGGAACGCCGCCTTGGCGGGCAGGTTCGAGTAGTTGAACTGGCCCGTCAGCGACGTCACCGACGCGCTCAGCATCAGCCCGATCAGCATCGAGCCGGAGTCGCCCATGAAGATGCGCGCCGGGTTGAAGTTGTGCGGCAGGAAGCCGAGGCAGGCGCCGGCGAGGACCACGGCGATGAGCGTCGGGGCGCTGATCCGCTCCTGCGCGACCCCGAAGGTCACGCGCCCGCTGGACAGGCTGTAGGAGAAGGCGAACAGCGCCAGCGCGGCGATCGCCCCCACCCCCGCCAGCAGGCCGTCGAGCCCGTCGATGAAGTTGACGGCGTTGACCGTGAGCAGCACCAGGACGACCGTCAAGGGGACACCCCACGTCCCCAGGATGATCGCGCCGACGCCCGGGAACGTCACGGTGAGCAGCTGCAGTCCGAGCAGGATCATGACGCCGGCCGCGACGGTCTGCCCGGCGAGCTTGGTGACCGCGTCCAGCTGCCAGCGGTCGTCGACGAAGCCGAGCAGCGTGATGACCCCGCCGGCGATCACGACCGCCTGCACGTCGGAGTACTTGAAGATCGCCGACAGGGCAGGCAGCGAGTGGGCCACCAGGAAGGCGGCGCAGATCCCGCCGTACATGGCGAGGCCGCCGAGCCGAGGGGTCGGGATGGCGTGCACGTCGCGGTCACGCGGCGTGGCCATCGCCCCGATCCTGATCGCGAGCCGGCGCGCCAGCGGCGTGAGCAGCCAGGTCACCCCGGCTGCCACGCAGAGGACGAGCAGGTACTCGCGCACGCGGCGAACCTAGTGGGTCAGTCGCCCGCGGCCGCGCTGGCGCGCGGGTAGGCGGGGTGCGCGGTGACCAGCGCGTCGACACCCTGCCGGATCTCCGCCACGGCCGACCCGTCCTCGTCGCGGACCGCGCGGCCGATGAGGGACGCGATCTCCTTCATGTCGCCCTCCCCCATGCCCTGGGTGGTCACCGAGGGGGTGCCGACCCGGATGCCGGAGGCGACCGACGGCGGCTGCGGGTCGTAGGGGATCGCGTTCTTGTTGAGCACGATGCCGGCCGCGGCGCAGCGGGCCTCCGCCTGCTGCCCGGTCACCCCGGTGTCCTGCAGGTCCAGCAGCGACAGGTGCGTGTCGGTGCCGCCGGTGACCGGGCGCATCCCCTCGGCCGCGAGCGCCTCGGTGAGAGCCTGGCTGTTGGTGATGACCTGACGGGCGTAGGCGGCGTACTCCGGCGTGGAGGCCTCCTTGAGCGCCACCGCCTTGGCCGCGACGGCATGCATGAGCGGGCCGCCCTGCATCATCGGGAACACGGCCTTGTCGAGCTTGGCGGCGTGCTCGGCCTTGCAGACCAGCATGCCGCCGCGCGGGCCGCGCAGGACCTTGTGGGTCGTGAACGTCACGACGTCGGCGTAGGGCACGGGCGACGGGATCGCGCCACCGGCCACCAGGCCGATGAAGTGCGCGGCGTCGACCATGAGGATGGCGCCCACCTCGTCGGCGATCTCCCGGAACGCCTTGAAGTCGATGAGCCGCGGGATCGCCGAGCCACCCGCGATGATCATCTTCGGCCGGTGCTCGCGCGCCAGGTCGCGGGCCTGGTCGTAGTCGATGTCCTCGGTGTCCTTCGCGACGCCGTAGTGCACGGCGTTGAACCACTTGCCGCTGAAGCTCACCTTGGTGCCGTGCGTGAGGTGGCCGCCGTGCGGCAGCGACATCGCCAGCACGGTGTCACCGGGCTGCAGGAACGCGCCGTAGACCGCGATGTTGGCGCTCGCCCCGGAGTGCGGCTGCAGGTTCGCGTGGTCGGCGCCGAAGAGCTCCTTGGCCCGCGCGATGCCGATCTCCTCGGCCACGTCGACGACCTCGCAGCCGCCGTAGTAGCGCTTGCCCGGGTAGCCCTCGGCGTACTTGTTGGACAGCGTGCTGCCGAGCGCGGCCAGCACGGCCGGCGAGGTGAAGTTCTCGCTGGCGATGAGCTGCAGGCCGGCACGGAGGCGGGCGAGCTCGTCGAGGACGACCCCGGCGATCTCGGGGTCGGTCTGCTGAAGGTCGTCGAAGGAAGGACCCCAGAACGTCACGGCGAGCTCCTCGAGCTGGTGGCAGGCGGTCCGTCCAGCCTACCCGTCGCCCTTCCGCGGCCGATCAGTGCGCACGGCACCGGTACGGCGTCAGCCGGCCAGCAGGTCGAGCGGGCGCTGCAGGGTCGCGTGGACCAGCCGGCCGCAGGCGGTGAAGCCCGACTCGGGGCCCTGGTAGGGGTCGACGACGTCGTCGTCCTCGGGGCGCTCGGGGCGCACGATCCCCCGCTTGCCGGCGGCCGCACGCACGAGCGCGCGCGCCCGCTCCACCCGGTCACCCGCCGGTTCAGCTGCCGGCCCGAGAGCCGGGTCCAGACCCGGGTCCAGGGCCGACAGCAGCCGGTCGAACTCGCGGAGCGTGAACGTCCGGGCCGCGGCCCGCGGGTGCAGCACGACCGCGGCTGCCCGGTGGTCACGGGTGGCGGTGAGCACGAGGTCGGCTCCGGCCACGTGCTCGGCGACGAGCTCGCGCGCCCGGAACGAGGCGCCGTCCACGCCGAAGGCGGCCAGCGTGGAGAGCGCGAACGGCTCCATCCCGGCGCCGGTGTGCCCCCAGGTGCCGGCCGACTCGACCACGAAGTCGGCAGCGGCCGGCCCCAGGCGCTCCTGCAGGCCGGCCCGCATGAGGTGCTCGGCGAGCGGCGAGCGGCAGATGTTGCCCGTGCAGACGTGCAGGACCCGGAAGGTCACGCCGCACCGTCTGCGACCAGGTCGGGCACGACCTGCCGCAGCTCGTCCAGGGACACCGCGCCCAGGCGCAGCACGCGCGGCAGGTCGCCGGTGAGGTCGACGATGGTGCTGGGCACCGGGGCGTCGCTGGGGCCGCCGTCCAGGTAGACCTCGACGGCCGTGCCGAGCTGACGCGCGGCCTCCGCGGCGTCGGTGGCCGGCGGCAGGCCGCTGCGGTTCGCGCTCGACACCGCCAGCGGACCGGTCTGGGCCAGTACGGCGAGCGCGACCGCGTCGAGCGGCATCCGCACCCCCACCGTGCCCTTGGTCTCGCCCAGGTCCCAGGCCAGCGTCTCGGCGTGCCGCAGCACCAGCGTGAGGCCGCCGGGCCAGAACGCCTCGACCAGGGCGCGCGCCGCCGGCGGCACGACGTCGACGAGCCCGTCGAGGGTGCGCTGGGAGGGCACCAGCACCGGGGTCGGCATGTCGCGCCCGCGGCCCTTGGCCTCCAGCAGCCGCCCCACAGCGGCGGGTGAGAACGCGTCGGCGGCGACGCCGTACACGGTGTCGGTGGGCAGCACCACGAGCTCGCCACGGCGCAGCGCGGCCACCGCCGCCTGGACGCCCTCGTCGTGGCTGACCCGGCAGTCGTAGGTGGTGCTCATCGGGGGGTCCCTGCGCAGGCGGGGGCGCAGCGGGCGGCGTCGTGGGCGGCGTCGTGGGGCGAGGTCACGGAGACCATCTTGCCGTGACGAAGCGGTCGCGGCCTGTGAGGTCGGTGTGGTCGGCCACGTCCGCCCATCCGCCGGCCTCGCAGAACACGGCCGGCGCGGTCCGCCCCTGCCGGTCGGAGTGCTCGACCACGACCAGGCCACCGGGCTTGAGCAGCCGGCGCGCCGCCTGCTCGACCAGCCGGATCACGTCCAGCCCGTCGGGCCCGGCGAACAGCGCGATCTCCGGGTCGTGGTCGACGACCTCGGGCTCCGGGAGGTGCCGCTCGTCCTCCGCGACGTACGGCGGGTTGCTGGCCACGAGGTCGACCTGGCCGTCGAGCTGCGGCAGGCAGCCCTCGACCGAGCCAAGGTGCAGCTGCACCTCCGGGTCGCCGGCCGCGACCCGGTTGCGGGCGTTGCGCCGGGTCCACTCCAGCGCCTGGGGGTCCCGCTCGACCGCGTGCACGGTCGCGCCGGGCACCTCGTTGGCCAGCGCGAACGCGATCGTCCCGGACCCGGTGCACAGGTCCACCAGCAGCGGGGCCTCGCGGTCCTTCACGCTGTCCACCGCCCACTGGACCACGGACTCCGTCTCCGGCCGCGGCACGAACACCCCGGGACCCACCTCCAGCTCGAGGTAGCGGAAGCCGACGCTGCCGGTCAGGTGCTGCAGGGGCACCCGCGCCGCCCGGCGGCGCACCAGCTCGCCGTACCCGGCCTCGTCGATGTCGTCGACGAGGAGCAGGTCCGACGGCCGGTGCAGCCCGAGCAGGTGCACCGCGAGCGCCCGTGCGTCGTGCTCCGGGCTGGCGACTCCCGCGGCGCGCAGCGTCTCGGTGGCCTGCCGGACCGCGGCCTGCACGTTCAGGGGGTGTCTCCCTTGAGCTTCTCGGCGTGATCGAAGTCGACCATCGACGAGATGACCGGGTCGAGGTCTCCGTCGAGCACCTGCATGAGGTTGTTGGCCTTGTAACCGCTGCGGTGGTCGGCAATCCGGTTGTCGGGCCAGTTGTAGGTGCGGATCTTCTCCGAGCGGTCGACCGTGCGGATCTGCGCGCCGCGAGCGGCGCTGTCCTTGGCGGCCTGCTCCTCGAGCGCGAGCGCCAGCAGCCGCGACCGGAGCACGCGCATGGCGGCCTCCTTGTTCTGCAGCTGGCTCTTCTCGTTCTGCATGCTCACGACGACGCCGGTCGGGACGTGCGTGATCCGCACCGCGGAGTCGGTGGTGTTGACGCTCTGACCGCCCGGGCCGCTGGAGCGGTAGACGTCGATGCGCAGATCGTTCTGGTCGATCGTGACGTCGACGTCCTCGGCCTCGGGGAGCACCAGGACGCCGGCCGCCGAGGTGTGGATGCGGCCCTGCGACTCCGTCACCGGCACCCGCTGGACGCGGTGCACCCCGCCCTCGAACTTCAGCCGTCCGAAGACCGGGTTGGCGGGGTCGCGCGACTTGACCGCGATCGAGATGTCCTTGTAGCCGCCCATCTCCCCCTCGGTCGCCGACACGACCTCGGTCTTCCAGCCCTGCCGCTCGGCGTAGCGCGTGTACATCCGCACCAGGTCACCGGCGAACAGCGCCGACTCGTCGCCGCCCTCGCCGGCCTTCACCTCGAGGATCACGTCCTTGGCGTCGGCCGGGTCCTTCGGCACGAGGAGCTGGACGATCTTCGCGTCGAGCTCGGCGAGCTGGCCCTCGATCTCGGCGATCTCGTCGTCCATCTCGAGCTCGCGGGCCGCCTTGAGGTCCTCGCGGAGCGCGTCGCGCTCGTGCGCGGTGGCGACGATCGGGCCGATCTCGGCGTAGCGCCGGCCGAGCTCACGGGCCAGCCCCTGGTCGGCGTGCACCGACGGGTCGGCCAGGCGCGCCTCGAGATCGGCGTGCTCGGCCAGCAGGTCGTCGAGCGGGTCAGCCATGTGTCTTCTCCTGGGGTTCTTCGGGGGCTCTCCTGGAACGACAGCGGCGCCCGTCCCTCGAGGAGGGACGGGCGCCGCAGGGTCGCTACTTGGAGCGCTTGCCGAAGCGCTGCTCGAACCTGGCGACGCGGCCACCGGTGTCGAGGATCTTCTGCTTGCCCGTGTAGAACGGGTGGCAGGCGGCGCAGACCTCGGCGCGGATCTCCGGCCCGGCGGTGCTGCGAGTGGTGAACTCGTTGCCGCACGTGCACGACACGTGCGTGTCCACGTAGTTCGGGTGGATGTCAGCCTTCACGGTGGTGCCTCTCGTCGTGTGGCCGCCGGGTCGCCCCGCGGGACGGGAACCGGTGCCTGAGCCTGACCTGGTGTCAGTGCCGACCAGTGTGCCAGAACGTGGCGCGGTCCTTCCAACGCCGCGATGCGGCTCCCGCTTCCCGGGCAGCGCCCTGACCCTGTCCGCCGGCCCCCGGTGCCCTGTCCGCCGGCCCCGGCGATCTTCCGTTCCTCGGGCCCGACACGCGGGCACGCGGCCCCACGAGCGGAAGATCGTGAGCCGTTGGCCGGTACGACGCAGGGCCGGCCACCCTGGTGGGTGACCGGCCCTGTCGGCTGGTGCCGCGAGCGTTAGGAGGCGTTCTCGGTCTGCTCCACCGTGGTCTTCTGGATCTGCATGAGGAACTCGACGTTGGTGCGGGTCGACTTCATCTTGTCCAGGAGCAGCTCGAGGCTGGCGCTGGTGTCGAGCGCGTGCAGCACCCGGCGCAGCTGCAGGACGATCCGCAGCTCCTGGGGAGCGAGCAGGAGCTCCTCCTTGCGGGTGCCGGAGGCGTCCACGTCGATCGCCGGGAAGATGCGCTTGTCCGCGAGCTTGCGGTCGAGCTTGAGCTCGGCGTTGCCGGTGCCCTTGAACTCCTCGAAGATCACCGTGTCCATCGCGGACCCGGTCTCGACGAGCGCGGTCGCGAAGATCGTCAGCGAGCCGCCGTGCTCGATGTTGCGGGCGGCTCCGAGGAACCGCTTCGGCGGGTAGAGCGCCGCGGAGTCCACACCACCGGTGAGGATGCGGCCGCTCGCCGGGGCGCCCAGGTTGTAGGCACGCCCGAGACGGGTGATCGAGTCGAGCAGGACCACCACGTCGTGTCCGAGCTCGACCAGGCGCTTGGCGCGCTCGATCGACAGCTCGGCGACCGTGATGTGGTCCTGCGGCGGCCGGTCGAAGGTCGAGGCGATGACCTCGCCCTTCACCGAGCGCTGCATGTCGGTGACCTCCTCGGGCCGCTCGTCGACCAGGACGACCATGAGGTGGCACTCGGGGTTGTTGGTCGTGATCGCGTTGGCGATCGCCTGCATGACCATCGTCTTCCCGGCCTTGGGCGGGCTGACGATGAGCGCGCGCTGGCCCTTGCCGACCGGCATCACCAGGTCGATCACGCGGGTCGTGAGGATGCCCGGCTCGGTCTCGAGGCGCAGGCGCTCCTGCGGGTACAGCGGCGTGAGCTTGGTGAACTCCGGCCGCTTGCGCGCCTCCTCGACGTCCATGCCGTTGATCGTGTCCAGCCGGACGAGCGCGTTGTACTTGTCCTTGCGCTCGCCCTC
>JBAVRG010000513.1:0-1533 GCA_049694795.1 Mycobacteriales bacterium | reverse complement strand
GGCCGCCCCCGCGCGGCCCCGCTCGCAGCGCGGGCTGGTCGCCGTGCTCGGCGCCCTGGTGGTCGTGCTGGCCGTGCTGACCGCGTTCCTGGCCTACCAGGTGCACGACACGAGCGGCAGAGCTCCGGTCGTCAGGAGCCGGGAGGAGGCCCTCGACGCGGCCCGGTCCGCGGCACGGCTGGTCTTCAGCTACGACTACCGGCACCTGGACAAGGACTTCAAGGCCGGCCGGGCGACGACCACCGGGGACTTCCAGAAGGAGTACGACAAGACCACGTCGCGGCTCGTCGACGACGTCGCGCCGCGGTACAAGGCGGTCGTGATCGCCGACGTGAGCGACGCGTCCGTGGTGAGCTCCTCGCAGGACCGGGTGGTGACCCTGGTGTTCCTCGACCAGCAGTCGACCAGCTCGCTGTCGGCCACCCCGAAGATCACGCAGAGCCGCCTCGAGATGACCATGGTCCGCAAGGGCGACGCCTGGCTGGTCTCCAAGATCAGGGCCCTCTAGGTCCGCTCGCCACACCGGTCCGGGCTCGCCCGGCCGGGGGACGGGGCTTGACGCAGGGCACCGACGGCCTCACTCTGGAGCACCGGCCCGGGCCGGTTCGCGGAGCAGGTCGCGGACCCGCCTCGACAGGGGACTTGACACGCGCGTAGACTTCCTCTTTGCGCTGCCTCCCGTCATATACCTGCATGGGCCCGATGCCTCGTGCAGCCGGTCGAGTGTGCGTGCGCTGCTGAGATCGATCGGTCGTCCGGGTCGCCCCCGGACGCCCCCGGAAGGACCCACTCTTGGCCGCTCCGCGTCCCACCAACCGCTTGTCCTTCGCCAAGATCCGTGAGCCCCTGGAGGTGCCCAACCTCCTCGACCTGCAGGTGTCGAGCTTCGACTGGCTGGTCGGCAACGAGATCTGGCAGTCACGTGTGCAGGAGGCGGTCGACGCCGGCCGCGACGACGTCTCCACCACCTCGGGCCTGGAGGAGATCTTCGAGGAGATCTCCCCGATCGAGGACTTCTCCGGCTCGATGTCGCTGAGCTTCCGCGACCACCGGTTCGAGCCGACCAAGTACTCCGTCGAGGAGTGCAAGGACAAGGACATGACGTACGCCGCTCCGCTGTTCGTCACCGCGGAGTTCACCAACAACACCACCGGCGAGATCAAGAGCCAGACGGTGTTCATGGGCGACTTCCCCGTCATGACCGACAAGGGCACGTTCGTCATCAACGGCACCGAGCGCGTCGTCGTGTCGCAGCTCGTGCGCTCCCCGGGCGTGTACTTCGACAAGCAGATCGACAAGACCACCGACAAGGACACCTACTCCTGCAAGGTGATCCCGAGCCGCGGCGCGTGGCTCGAGTTCGAGGTCGACAAGCGCGACGCGGTCGGCGTCCGCATCGACCGCAAGCGCAAGCAGCCCGTCACCGTGCTGCTCAAGGCGCTCGGCTGGGACGACGCCCGCATCCTCGAGCGCTACGGCGACTACGAGTCGATGCGGATGACGCTCGAGAAGGACCACACCACCGGTCAGGAC
>JBAVRG010000512.1:0-5779 GCA_049694795.1 Mycobacteriales bacterium | reverse complement strand
ACGAGCTCGTTGAGCTTCGCGCCGGTGACCCACTCGCCGAGGACGTCGGTGAAGGCGCCGTCCCGGTACTGCAGCAGGCGGATGTTGCTGTTGCAGACGGTGTTCAGCAGCGGCAGCTGCAGGCCGTCGCAGGTGTAGGGGTGCGCCAGCACGTTCGGCTGGTCGTGGGTCGCGGCCAACCGGGCCCGCAGCGCGGCGGGGTCGACCGCGCCGTCACCCATGAGGGCCGCCAGGTTGAGGATCGTGCTGAAGGTCGCCTCGGACAGCGGTGAGCGCTGGCCCTTCGGGACCCGGGCGCGGAAGGCGTCCGCATCCGCGCCGCCCCCGCTGTCGCCGACCGGCAGGTACCCGGAGCCGAAGAAGCTGCGGCCCAGGCCGCCCGGCGCGGCCCTGACCACCCCGGGCGTGGCGCAGGCACCGGGGTAGTACAGCTCCGACCTCACTCCCAGCGCCTGGGCCGCCTGCATGATCCGTGCGCACGCCTGGGCCGGGAACACGACGACGATCGCGTCCGGGTTGCCGGCGGCAGCGGCGGTCACCGCCGGTGCGAAGTCGGCGGCATCGGCCTTCTCGGCGACCAGCTTCACGTCGGAGACGTGCTTGGCGCGGAAGATGTCGCCGGCCGCCGAGATGGCCGAGTTGAGCAGGCCGGGCAGGTCCTCGTGCAGGACGTGGATGCTGCGCACGTGCTTGCGCTCGATGAGGTAGTCGCCGATGCCGAGCAGGTCCGCGGCCGTGCCTCCGGTGAAGGCGTACGCGCCGGCGGTCGTCAGCTCGGCGCCCAGCGTGGGTGACCCGGTCACGTAGGGCACGCCCGCGCGGGTGATGAGCGAGACCGACGCGTTGGCGCCGAGGTCGATGCCGCTCATCACCGCGACCGGCTTGGCGGCGAGCACCTGCTGCGCGCAGCCCTGTGACGACTCGGGCGTGCCGTCGGTGGTGCAGGACGTCAGCCGCAGCGGCCGGCCACCGACACCACCCAGGTCGTCGTTGACGTGGGCGACCGCGGCCCGTGCGCCGACGGCGGCCTCGGGGAACGAGCCCGCGGGGGCGCCCTGCATGTTGATGAAGCCCAGCACCAGCGGGGGGCCGGAAGGGCTGGCCTTGTCCTTCCCCGACCCGCCACCGGTGCAGGCCGCGAGCGTCGCGGCGAGCGCGAGGACCAGGGCGAGGGTGCGTGGCCGGGGCACGGCCGAACGCTACCCTGCGCCGACCGTGGCTCCGGTGAGGCAGGAGGGCGTGACATCCAGCCCTACCTCGCCTTCCTGCTGCTCGGTCTGGGTGCCGGAGCCGTCTACGCCGCCCTCGCACTGGGCCTCGTGCTCATCCACCGCGCCAGCGGGGTCGTCAACTTCGCGCACGGCGCGATGGCGATGTACGTCGCCTACGTCTACGCCGAGCTGCGGGACACCGGCGACCTGGTGCTGCCGGTGGTCGGGATCCCGTCGCGCCTGCACCTCGGCGGCCCGGCGCCCTTCGCCGAGGCGCTCGCGGTCTCGCTCGTCGTCGCAGCGCTGCTCGGTCTCCTCGTCCACCTGCTCGTCTTCCGGCCGCTGCGCGGCGCACCGCCGCTCGCCAAGGTCGTGGCGTCCGTCGGGCTGATGGTCGTGCTGCAGGCGGTCGCGACGCTGCAGTTCGGCTCCGACAACCGCTTCCTGCTCCCGGTGCTGCCCAGCCGGCCGGTCTCGCTGCTGGGCGTGCGGGTGCCGAGCGACCGCCTGCTGCTCGCCGCCGTCGTGGTGCTGGCGGCGCTCGTGCTCGCCGGGGTCTTCCGCTGGACGACCGTCGGGCTCGCGACGCGAGCGGGTGCCGAGGACGAGGCCGCGGTCGCGCTCCTCGGCTGGTCACCCGACCGGCTGGCTGCCCTGAGCTGGGTGGCGGCCAGCGTGCTCGCGGGGGTGGGCGGCGTGCTCGTCGCACCGATCACGGCGCTCAACCCGGTGAGCTACACGCTGCTCGTCATCCCCGCCCTGGCGGCCGCCCTGGTCGGTCGGATGTCGGCCTTCGTCGTCACCGCCGTCGCGGCCCTCGCGCTCGGCATGGTGCAGTCCGAGGTGGTCAAGCTGCAGTCGGACTGGGCCTGGCTGCGCGACCTCAACCTGCGCGACGGGCTGCCCTTCCTCGTCATCGTCGTCGTGATGGTCGCGCGCGGTGCGCTGGTGCCGGACCGGGCCACGGCCGTGTCCGCCCGGCTGCCACCCGCCGGCCGGCCGTCCCGTCCCGGCCTCGCGGCCGGGGTCGCCGTACCGCTGGCTGCAGTCGCGCTCGCCGTGCTCTCGGGCGCCTGGCGGCTCGGCCTGATCCGCAGCCTCGTCGCGGCGCTGGTCTGCCTCTCTCTGGTGGTCGTCACCGGGTACGTCGGACAGCTGTCGCTGGCCCAGATGGCCTTCGCCGGAGTCGCGGGTTTCAGCCTGAGCCGGCTGCACCTGGCGCTGCACGTCCCGTTCCCGGTCGCGCCGCTGCTCGCCGCCGGCTGCGCCGCCCTCGTCGGCCTGGTCGTCGGCGTCGCGGCCCGGCGGGTCCGCGGCATCGACCTCGCCGTGGTCACGATCGCCGCAGGCATCGCGGTCGAGGAGCTGCTCTTCAAGAACCCTGCACTGACAGGCGGTCTGGGCGGCAGCCGGGTGCCGCCCCCCAAGGCGCTCGGCCTCGACCTCGGCATCAGCGGGCACGGCGCGACCTACCCCCGGCTCGGCTTCGGCCTGCTGTGCCTCGGGGTGCTCGCCGTCGCCGCGCTCGCGGTCGCGGCCCTGCGGAGGGGACGCCTCGGACGTCGGATGCTCGCCGTACGCGTGAACGAGCGGGCGGCCGAGGCGGCCGGGGTGGACGTGGCGCGGACCAAGCTGCTGGCCTTCGTCCTCGCGTCCTTCCTGGCCGGGCTCGCCGGTGCGCTCCTGGGCTACTCGCAGGGCCAGCTGTCGTTCGAGTCGTTCGGGGTCTTCGCGTCGCTCGCGTACCTCGCGGCCGCCTACCTCGGCGGGGTCGCGCGGATCTCGGGTGCCCTGGTGGGCGGGCTGCTCGTCCCCGGCGGGCTGCTGTTCACGGCGCTGGACCGGGTCGCGGGCCTGCAGGACGAGGCGCTGCTGCTCAGCGGTCTCGCGCTCGTCGTGGTCGCCGTCCTCGCGCCGGAGGGCCTGACCGGGCTGACGACCCGGCGCCGGCGGTGACCACCCTCGACGTCGAGGGCGTCGTCGTCACGATCGGCGCGACCGCGGTCGTGCGCGCCCTGGCGCTCACCGTCGAGGCCGGCAGCGTCCTCGGGCTGATCGGCCCCAACGGCGCGGGCAAGACGACGCTGCTCGACGCCCTCACCGGCTTCGTGCCGGCGGCCGGTGAGGTCGTCCTGGACGGTCGCCCGTTGCGCGGTCTGTCGGCGCACGCCCGCGCCCGGCTCGGCCTGGCCCGCACCTTCCAGTCGCTGGAGCTGTTCGAGGACCTCGTGGTCGCGGAGAACCTCCGGGTGGCGGCCGAGAGCACCGGGCGCGGCGGCGACGTGGCCGGCACGCTCGCCCGGCTCGGCCTCACCGAGGTCGCGGGCCGGCTGCCCGTCACGCTCTCGCACGCGCAGCGCAAGCTCGTGGCACTGGGCCGCGCGCTCGTCACTGCGCCACACGTGCTGCTGCTCGACGAGCCGGCCGCGGGCCTGGACACCCGCGAGCGCGGCGAGCTGGCACGACTGGTCCGGGACCTGGCAGCCGACGGTGTGGGCATCGTCCTCGTGGACCACGACATGGGCCTGGTGCTCGACGTCTGCGACGAGGTCTGCGTGCTCCAGCGCGGAGAGGTCCTCACCCGAGGGACGCCGGCTGAGATCCGGTCGGACGCGCGCGTCGTCGCGGCCTACCTCGGCACCGCACCGGCGACGGCGCGTGCCCCCCGGCCGGTCCAGGCCGTGCCCGAGCCGCTGCTCGTGACGGAAGGACTCGCGGCCGGGTACGGCGAAGCCCCCGTGGTGAGCGAGGTGTCGCTGCAGGTGGGTACCGGCGAGCTGGTCGCGCTGCTCGGTCCCAACGGCGCGGGCAAGACCACCGTCCTCTCGGCGCTCGCAGGCCTGCTGCGCCCGACCGCCGGCACGGTCACGGTGCTCGGCGGCGGCCCGGACCGGCCGGAGCGGCTGGCGCGTCGAGGCCTGACCCTGGTGCCTCAGGGCCGCGGGCTGTTCCTGCAGCTGACCGCCCGCGAGAACCTGCGGCTGGCCCGCAGGCCGGACCTCGGGACGGTCCTGCACCACTTCCCGGAGCTCACCCCGCTCCTGGACCGGCCGGTCGGCCAGCTCTCCGGGGGTCAGCAGCAGCAGCTCGCCCTCGCGCGGGCACTGCTCACCCGACCTCGGCTGCTGCTGGTGGACGAGCTGTCGATGGGACTTGCCCCGCAGGTGGTCGACGAGCTGCTCCTCACCCTGCGTCGCGTCGCGGACGAGCAGGGCACCGGGGTCCTGCTCGTGGAGCAGCACCTGCCCCTCGCGCTGGGCGTGGCGGACCGGGCCTACGTCCTCGACCGGGGCCGCGTCGTGCTCTCCGGTACCGCTGCCGAGCTCGCCGCGCGCCAGGACCTGGTGCAGGCCAGCTACCTCGGGGGCCCCCGGTTTGGTGACCGGCCGCCCGGCACGGGACAGTGGTGACGTGGCGGAGCTCGAGCAGGACGCGGGTCCCTTCGCCACCCACCGGCCGGCCCGCTGGCCGCGGATGCACCCCGCCGTACTGGCCGCCGTCTTCGTGGGCGGCTGCGTCGGCGGGCTCGGCCGCTACCTGGTCACCCGGGCCTGGCCCACCGGCGACCACGGCTTCCCGTGGGCGACGCTCGCCGTCAACTGCAGCGGTGCCTTCGTGCTCGCCCTGCTGCTGGTCCTCGTCACCGAGGTGCTCGCGCCGACGACGTACGTCCGGCCGCTGCTCGGCACCGGCTTCTGCGGTGCCTGGACGACTTTCAGCTCGGTCGTCGCCTCGACCGACCAGCTCCTCGCGCACGGCCATCGGCTGACCGGTGTCAGCTACCTGCTCGTCAGCGCGGTCGGCGGACTCGCCGCCGCCGGGCTGGGGCTGCTCCTCGGCCGGGCTCTCGGCTCCGCTCACGACGACGACGACCCTGGAGGTGCCTGATGCGGCTCACCGGACCGGCACGGCGGCTGACCGTCTACATCGGTGAGTCCGACCGCTGGCAGCACCACTCGCTGACGTCGGAGATCCTGCACCGCGCGCACGCCGCCGGACTGGCAGGCGCGTCGGTCTTCCGCGGCGTCAGCGGCTTCGGGCCCAGCGGCCTGGTGCACACCAGCCACGTCCTGAGCCTGTCCGACGACCTCCCGGTGGCCGTGGTCATCGTCGACGAGGCGGAGCGGATCGAGCAGTTCCTGCCTCAGCTGGACGAGGTCGTCAGCGAGGGCCTGGTCACGGTCGAGGACGTCCAGGTCGTCAGGTACGTCGGCCGGTCCTGATGCTCACGCTCGGGATCGCTCTTGCCGCCGGCATCGGTGCGGTCTGCCGGTACGCCCTGGACCAGGTCGTCGCGCACCGCTCCGGTTCGGAGCTCCCCTACGGCACCTTCGTCATCAACGTCCTCGGGTCGCTGCTGCTCGGGCTGGTGCTCGGCCTGCAGGTGCACCACGGCCTGGGCTCGGGCACCACGCTCGTGGTGGGGGCGGGTTTCGCCGGCGGCTTCACGACCCTGTCGACCTGGGCCTGGGAGACGCTCTCGCTCGTCGAGGAGGGCAACCTCCCGGTCGCTCTGTGGAACGTCGGCGCGAGCTTCACCGCCGGGCTGCTCGCGGCCGCCGCCGGGT
>JBAVRG010000511.1:0-6326 GCA_049694795.1 Mycobacteriales bacterium | reverse complement strand
GCCGCGGTCGACGCGCTGGGGGCGCTCGCCCTCGCCGCGCTCGCCGTCGGCGTGCTCGCTCTCGGTGCGGCCGTGCTCCCCGTCGCCGTGCTGGGTCTCCGTGCGGCTGCTCGCGGCAGTGCTCGCGGCAGTGCTCTCGGCGGTGCTCGCGGAATCGTCAGCGCTCGGAGCGGCGGCGGCCGTGACGGCCTCGGCCGGAGCGGGCGCCTCGGCAGCGGCGGTCTT
The DNA here is from genome assembly GCA_049694795.1 of Mycobacteriales bacterium. Lineage (GTDB taxonomy): Bacteria > Actinomycetota > Actinomycetes > Mycobacteriales > SCTD01 > RYN-111. The sequence continues at coordinate 6,101 of JBAVRG010000511.1, read as the reverse complement.
GGGTGCGCCGTTCTGACGCTCCTGGATGGCCTCGATGAGCTGGCTCTTGCGCAGCTTGGCGACCCCGGTCACGCCGAGGTCGGTCGCGAGCGACTGGAGCTCGGGGAGCAGCAGCGAGGCGAGGCCGCCGCCCGAGGTGGCCCGGCGGCGCGTCTTGGGCGCCGCAGCGGGGGTGTCCTGCGCGGTGGCCTCGTCGGAGGCCGCTGGCAGCAGGTCGGTGGTGTCTGTCAAGGAGAGTCCTCCATGTGGGCCGCCGTGCCGCGGATGCGGTGCGACGGAAGGGGGGCCGGCCGGAGCCGGGTGCCTCGACCGTTGTCGGGTCGAGGTGTCTCGGGGCATCGTCCGTGCGGCGGCGCGCTCGTTCGGGAAGCGGCGCTCGAAGGACCGGTGCTCCTCTGCGGGTCAGCCCGTTTCGGTGCCTCGCGCCGGCCGTGCCGACGGGCAGGGAGAGGGCCGGAGCAGGTCGTCAGCGCTGGGAAGGTGCTTCCGGAGGCTGCTCGGCAGCGAGCACGCAGGCCCACAGGGGCGACTGGTGCCTGCACAGCGTAACGGTGACGCCGCAACAGGGGCAACACAGGCGCCCCTCGGCGTGTTCCCGCGGCCTTCCCCGCCCGGCGAGTTGTCAGGCCCAGGGCGCGCCACAGCGCTCTGGGCGCCTGACAACTGGAGAAGGCGCCCACCGCCGGCACGTCCTGCCGGGGTCTGCGCGGGGTCAGCCGGACAGCGGTACGACGCTCGCCCCCGCGGCTTCCACCGGCAGGGGCAGCACCTGCCACCCGCGCGGGGTGCGCGCGGCGACCGCCTCGACCGTGGCCCGGGTGGCGAGGGCGAGCACGGTGGGCCCGGCTCCGCTGATCACGGCCGGGACGCCGTCGGCACGCAGCGCCTGCACGAGGGCGGCGCTGCGCGGCATGGCCGACGCGCGGTAGGACTGGTGCAGCCGGTCCTCGGTGGCGTCGAGCAGGAGCTCGGGCGAGCGGGTCAGCGCGAGCGCCAGCAGCGCGGCACGGGCGCTGTTGGCCGCAGCGTCGGCGTGCGGCACGCTCTCGGGCAGCAGCCCCCGGACCTTCTTCGTGGAGGCCCGCGAGGTCGGCACGAACGCCACCGGCGCGAGGTCGGCGTGCACGTCGACGCGGTGCACCCGCACGCCCCCCGGGGCGGTCCAGGCGAAGGTGAGGCCGCCCCGCAGGCAGGCCGCCACGTTGTCGGGGTGCCCCTCGATGGCGCTGGCGAGGGCCAGCATCCCGTCCTCGTCGAGCAGCTCCTCACCGCCGAGCACCAGCGCCCGCGCCGCCACCACGGCCGCGACGATGGCCGCGGACGAGGAGCCCAGGCCGCGGGCCTGGGGGATGCGGTTGGCGCACACCACCTCGAGCCCACGCGGCTGGCCGCCGAGCTGGGCGAACACCTCGCGCAGCGACCTCACGACCAGGTGCCGCTTGTCGCGGGGCAGGTCGTCGGCCCCCTCCCCCGCGACGTCGACCGACAGCCCGGAGTCGGCGACCCGCACGACGACGTCGTCGTACAGGGCGAGAGCCAGGCCTGCGCTGTCGAAGGCGGGCCCGAGGTTGGCGCTGGTGGCGGGCACCCGGACGCGCACGGGGGCGGCACGGAACGACGGCACAGTCAGGCTCCTGCAGGTGTGGGGTTCTGCCGCAGGCTACGGGTCCCGGCCAGCCACCCGAGCGCGTAGACCACCGAGGCCGCCCCGAAGGCCCCGACGAGCACGCGCGTCCCGAAGGCCTCCGACAGCAGACCGGCCGCCACCTGGTTCACGGCGATGGCCAGCGTGACGAGCATGAAGTCGGCACTGGAGATGCGGCCGCGCACCCGGTCCGGCACCAGCTTCTGCAACCCGTACGTCGACACCGTCCAGTTGGCGCCGCCGCCGAGGTGGGCAGCGGCGATGAGCACCAGGGCGACGCCGAAGACCGGCGCGACCGCCACTCCGACGTAGAGCAGGCCGCAGGACCCGATGCAACCGGCGAGCAGCCACCACAGCGCGGCCCCGTCGCGCCCCCGCCGCCCGAGCAGGAGCGGTCCGAGCAGCGCCCCGAGGCCGCGGGCGGCGTAGAGCAGCCCCAGCCCGGCGTCCCCCCAGCCGAAGACGTCCTTGGCCAGGGCGGGGAACAGCACGAGCGCGCCGTTCGCGAAGCCGACGCCGGGCTTGGCGAACAGCAGCGCGAGGACCTCGGCGTGCGACCGCGCGTAGGCGAGGGCCTCCCGCACCGCGTGGCCGAAGGGCGGGTGCTCCGCGAGGACGCCGTGCTGCTGGAACGGTGTCCGGCACCGCGCCACGAGCAGCGCCGACCCCGCGAACGAGGCGGCGTCGAGCAGGAAGCACACGTCGCTGCCGAAGGCGGCGGTCGCGAGCCCGCCCAGGGCGGCACCGACCGCCAGCATCGAGCCCCAGGCGACCCCGTTCATGACGTTGGCGAGCGCGAGGTCGGCCGGCGTCACGAGGTTGGGCGTCGCCGCGCTCGCCGCCGGGGTCGCGAGGCACTTGGCCGCGGCGATCCCGGACACCGCGACCAGCGACACCCAGGCCGTGCCCGGCCCGACGAGGAGCAGCAGCAGCGCGAGGACCACGCAGGACGCCTCGCTCAGCACGATCAGCCGACGCCGGTCCAGGCGGTCGGCCAAGGTCCCCGCGTACGGCGAGAGCAGGGCGAACACGGCGGTGTCGGCCCCGAGCACCAGACCGCCGTACAGGCCGCTGCCGGTCAGGTCGAGCAGCAGCGCCAGGAGCGGGATGAGAGCGAACCAGTCGCCGCCGGAGGTGACGAGCTCGGCGACGAACAGCCGCCGGTAGTCCGGGTTTCGGCGCAGCAGGTCGAGGGCCGCGCGCACTCAGACCTCCGCGGCCGCGCGGGCCCTCAGAGCCCCAGAGCAGCGGCTGCGGCCTCGGTGGACGCGGCCACCGTGACCGGCTTCGGCGCGCCGGCGATCGCCCAGTCGGGGTCCTTCAGGCCGTTGCCGGTGACGGTGCAGACGACGCGCTGGCCCGCCGCGAGGCCACCGGCCGCGTGCACCTGCAGCAGGCCCGCGACCGAGGCGGCCGACGCCGGCTCGACGAAGCACGCCTCCTTCTGGGCGAGCAGCTTGTAGGCGGCCAGGATCTGCCGGTCGGTGACGGCCTGGATGTCACCGCCGCTCTCGTCGCGGGCCGCGAGGGCCTGCTGCCACGAGGCCGGGTTGCCGATCCGGATCGCGGTCGCGATGGTCTGCGGCGAGGTCACGGGGGCGCCGAGGACGATGGGTGCGGAGCCGGCGGCCTGGAAGCCCAGCATCCGCGGGGCGGTGCCGTACTCCCGGTAGCCCTTCCAGTAGGCGGTGATGTTGCCGGCGTTGCCCACCGGGAGGCAGTGCACGTCGGGGGCTCCCCCGAGGACGTCGCAGATCTCGAACGCCGCGGTCTTCTGGCCCTCGATGCGGAACGGGTTGACGGAGTTGACGAGCGTGACCGGGTAGTTGTCCGACAGGTCGCGGCACAGGTCGAGGCAGTCGTCGAAGTTGCCCTGCACCTGCAGCAACCGGGCACCGTGCACGAGCGCCTGCGCGAGCTTGCCGAGTGCGATCTTGCCCTCGGGCACGAGGACCGCGCAGGTCATGCCGGCCCGGGCGGCGTAGGCGGCAGCGCTGGCCGAGGTGTTGCCGGTGGAGGCGCAGATGACGGCCTTGCTGCCGACCTCGGCGGCCTTGCTGATCGCCACCGTCATCCCGCGGTCCTTGAAGGAGCCGGTGGGGTTGGCGCCCTCCACCTTGAGGTGGACGTCGCAGCCGGTCAGGGACGACAGGTGCGGTGCGGGCAGCAGCGGCGTGCCGCCCTCGAGCAGCGTCACCACGGGGGTCGAGGCCGTCACCGGCAACCGGTCGCGGTACTCCTCGATCAGCCCTCGCCAGCCGGCCCGAGCCGCGGTCGTCGTCACCGTCGTCATCAGGTCCCCTCCACCCTCATCACGCTGGCCACGGCCCGGACCACGTCCGACCCGCGCAGCTCCTCGACCACGGCGTGCAGCGCCGCGTCGGTCGCGACGTGCGTGACCACGACCAGCGAGGCGTCGTCGCCGTGCCCCTCCTGGCGCACGGTGCGGATCGACACGTCGTGCGCGCTGAAGGTGTTGGCCACCGCGGCCAGGACGCCCGCCTTGTCGGCCACGTCCAAGCTGATGTGGTAGCGGGTGACGACCTCGCCCATCGGCAGCACCCGCAGGTCGGCGTAGGACGACTCCCCCGCACCGCGGGCGCCCGACAGGGTGTTGCGGGCGACGGCGACCAGGTCACCGAGGACGGCGCTCGCGGTCGGCCCGCCCCCGGCGCCCCGACCGTAGAACATCAGCTGCCCGGCCGCGGCCGCTTCGACGAACACGGCGTTGTAGGCCTCGCGCACGCTGGCAAGGGGGTGCGTCCGCGGGATCATCGCCGGGTGCACGCGCACGCTCACCCCGTCGCCGTCGCGCTCGGCGATCGCGAGCAGCTTGACGACGCAGCCCATCTCCTTGGCGCTCGCCACGTCGGCGGCCGTCACGTCGCTGATGCCCTCGCGGTGCACGTCGGCCGCGGTGACGCGGGTGTGGAAGGCCAGGCCGGCGAGGATCGCCGCCTTCGCGGCGGCGTCGAAGCCCTCGACGTCGGCGGTCGGGTCGGCCTCGGCGTAGCCGAGGGCGGTCGCCTCGTCGAGCGCCTCGGAGAAGCCCATGCCGAGCTCGTCCATCCGGGTGAGGATGTAGTTGGTGGTGCCGTTGACGATGCCCATGACGCGGCTGACGTGGTCGCCGACGAGGGACTCGCGCAGCGGCCGGACGATCGGGATGGCACCCGCGGTGGAGGCCTCGTAGTAGAGGTCCGCGTTGCCCTCCAGCGCCGCTGCGTGCAGCGTCGTCCCGTCCTCAGCGAGCAGCGCCTTGTTGGCGGTCACGACGGCCTTGCCGGCCTTGAGCGCGCTGACGATCAGCGTGCGAGCCGGCTCGATGCCCCCGATCACCTCGACCACCAGGTCGACGTCGTCCCGGGCGACGAGCGCGGCCGCGTCGGTGGTGAACAGGCTCTCGTCGACGTCGAGGTCGCGCCGCTTCTGGAGCCGGCGCACGGCGATGCCCGCGAGCTCGAGCGGCGCCCCGACCCGGGCGGCGAGGTCGTCCGCGCTGCTCTGCAGCAGCCGGACGACCTCCGAGCCGACGGTGCCGCAGCCGAGCAGCGCGACCTTCAGCGGCGGCGCCTCAGCGGCTGTCATCAGCGCACCTCCACCGGGTCGTAGACAGTGCTCGTGCAGCACGTGCACGTGCGGCCGGTCTCCTGGGCGCCCCGCAGCGCCGCCGCCTTCCGGACGAGCGCACCCAGGCCCACCACGACGAGCAGCAGGTACGGCGCCTCAGCCACCCAGCCGAGCGTGCTCAGCGCGAGCCCCACCGTGACGAGCAGCCCGGTCAGCGCCGCCACGAACAGCGCGGCCAGCCGGCGGCTCACCCGACGTCCAGCGCGAGCAGGTCGTCCTCGGTCTCCCGACGGACGATCACACGGGCCACACCGTCCTTGACCGCCACCACCGGAGGCCGCGGGACGTGGTTGTAGTTGTTGGCCATGGACCGGTGGTAGGCCCCGCTGGCCGGTACGGCCACCAGGTCTCCGGGGGCGAGGTCGCCCGGCAGCGGCACGTCGTGCACGACGATGTCGCCGCTCTCGCAGTGCTTGCCGCACAGCGTCACGTTGCGCGGCTCGGCCGTGGAGCGGCGGCTGGCCAGGACCGCGGTGTAGCGGGCGTCGTAGAGCGCGGTACGGATGTTGTCGCTCATGCCGCCGTCGACGGAGACGTAGGTGCGCAGCCCGGGCAGGTCCTTGACCGTGCCGACCTCGTAGACGGTCACCGTCGTCGGTCCGACCACGGCGCGCCCCGGCTCGACCACGACCCGGGGTACGGCGAGACCGGCCGCTGCGCACTCGCGCTCGACGATCGTGCGCAGCCCGGCGGCGTGGTCGGCGGTGCTCATCGGGTCGTCGGCGGCGGTGTAGGCGATGCCGTGGCCGCCGCCGAGGTCGAGCTCGGGCAGCTCGACGCCGTGCTCGTCGCGGACGGCGGCGAGCAGCTCGACCATCCGGTGCGC
>JBAVRG010000510.1:0-6675 GCA_049694795.1 Mycobacteriales bacterium | reverse complement strand
GTGCCGGCGCTGGCCCCGGGGGTCTCGCGGTCCGGCGCGACGCTCACAGCCCTGCGGGCGCTGCGGGTGCCGCGCGAGCAGGCGGTGACGTTCTCCTTGCTGATGTCGTTGCCGATCACGGCCGGCGCGGCGGGACTCACGGTGCTGCGGGCCCGACGCGTCCCGGCGGCCCTGCCGTCGCTGGTGGCCGGCGTCACTGCCGCCGCGGCGGTGGGCGTGGCGCCACGCGGGGCACGTGGGTTCGTGTCAGGTTCGGCTCTCTACCGTCTGGCCCTTGCGACCGCCGTCGCTGGGCGACTGGCAGCGAAGGGGACGCGGTGAACATCGGTCAGGCTGTGCTGCTCGGAGTGGTCGAGGGGCTCACCGAGTTCCTCCCGGTCTCGAGCACGGGGCACCTGCTCATCACCGAGCGACTGCTCGGACTGTCCACCGAGGGCGCCGCCGGCGACGGCCTCATCGGCTTCACCGCCGTGGTGCAGGTCGGGGCCATCCTGGCTGCCGTCGTCTACTTCTTCCGCGACATCCTGCAGCTGCTCGGCGGGTTCTTCGGAGGTCTGCGCAGCGCCCAGGGGCGCCGCGACCCGGAGTGGCGGTTCGCGCTTGCGGTCCTCGTCGGCTCGATCCCGATCGGGATCGTGGGCCTGGCGCTCAAGGACGTCGTCAAGACCATCGACAAGCAGCTGATCGCCGTGGCGATCGGGCTCATCGTGTTCAGCCCCGTGCTGGTGGTGGCCGAGCGGCTCGCGACGCAGCGACGCGAGGAGCGCTCCCTCACCCTGCTGGACGGTGCGCTCATCGGGGTGGCGCAGTGCCTCGCGCTCGTGCCTGGCGTCAGCCGCTCCGGGGCCACCATCTCGGCCGGCCTGCTGCGCGGCCTGGACCGGGTGTCCGCGACCCGGCTGTCGTTCCTGCTCGGCATCCCGGCGCTGCTCGCCGCCGGCGCCTACGAGCTCAAGGACGCCACCACCAGCGGGCCCGGTGCGCCCGGCACGGTCTCGACGCTGGTCGCCACCGCCGTCTCCTTCGCGGTCGCCTACGGCGCCATCGCGTTCCTGCTCCGCTTCGTCGCCTCGCACCGGATCTCGGCCTTCGTGCCGTACCGCCTGGCGCTCGGTGCCGCGGTCCTCATCGGCCTCCTCGTCGCCGGCTGAGTGGTTCACTGCGCGCCGTGACCAGCGACCTGCCCTGCCGGGCGCCCAACGGCACGACCTGCGTCGCGCACACCCGTGCCTACCGGGACGGCGCCCTCGTGGAGGAGGGCTTCTCGGTCGCCCTCGTGAGCGACCACCTCGACGTCGCGGGCACCGTCGTCTGGCTCGACCTGCTCAACCCGACGGCGGAGGACCTCGGCGTGCTCGTCGAGGAGCTGGGCCTGCACCCGCTCGCGGTCGAGGACGCCGTGCACGCCCACCAGCGCCCCAAGCTCGACCGCTACGACGACCACCTGTTCCTGTCGTCCTACGTCGCCCGGCTCGACGAGGCGACCGCTGAGCTGACCGTCAGCGAGGTCGGCGCCTTCCTGACCGACCGGGCGCTCGTCACGGTGCGCCGCAGCGAGGACTTCGACCTGCGACCCCTGCTCAGCCGCTGGGACGGCGAGAAGCAGCTCGCCGGCTCCGGTACGGCGTACCTGCTCCACGGGTTGCTGGACCTCATCGTGGACGGCCACTTCGACGCCGTGCAGAGGCTCGACGAGCAGATCGAGCACCTCGAGGACGTGCTGTTCGACGAGCGGCCGCGGTCGCGTGAGCTGCAGCGCCGCAGCTTCGAGATGCGCAAGTCGCTGGTGGAGCTGCGACGCGTGGTGCTCCCCATGCGGGAGGTCGTCAACGCGCTCATCCGACGCGACCTCGGCATCGTCGACGAGCAGATGCAGCCCTACTTCCAGGACGTGTACGACCACGTCCTGCGGGCGACCGAGTGGACCGAGTCGCTGCGCGACCTGGTCTCGACCATCCTCGAGACCAACCTCACGCTGCAGGGCAACCGCCTCAACGAGGTGATGCGCAACCTCACCTCGTGGGCCGCCATCCTGGCCGTCACGACCGCCGTCACCGGCTTCTACGGGCAGAACGTGCCCTACCCGGGTTTCGGCAGGGAGTGGGGCTTCCTCACGTCCATGGCCCTGCTCTTCGGCATCAGCGGAGGGCTGTACGTCGCCTTCAAGCGACGCGGCTGGCTGTGAGCAGCGGGTGAGGCGCAGTGAGTCCCGCTGGCCTGCTGCGCTGGCCGTCGTGGCCGCGGTGGGCGCTCAGGTGCTCGTGGCAGACCGCGTCCTGCCGGGCCCGCGGCTGCTGCTGCCCGGCGTGGAGCTGGTGCTGCTCGTGGCGCTGGTGGCGGCGGACCCGAGCCGGCTGACGGCCGAGTCGAAGGACCTTCGGCTGCTGTCGCTGGCGATGCTCGCCGTCGTGGCCGCCGTGAACGTCGTGGCGCTCGTCAGCCTCGTCGACCAGCTGGTGGGCGGCGCCGGCAACGGGCGCTCGCTGCTGGGGGCTGCTGCCGGCGTGTGGCTGACCAACGTCGTCGTGTTCGGGCTGGCCTACTGGGAGCTCGACCGCGGCGGACCGCTCGCGCGGGCGGGTGCACGGCCCGGGCCGGCTCACCCCGACCTGTGGTTCCCGCAGGACGGGGACGCCAGACAGGCCGCACCGCCCGGCTGGGAGCCGGCCTTCGTCGACTACCTGTTCGTGGCCCTGATGGCTTCCACGGCCTTCAGCCCGACGGACACGATGCCGCTCACCCCGCGGGCCAAGGGCCTGGTCGGGCTGCAGTCGGTGATCTCGCTGCTCACCGTCGGCCTGGTGGCCGCCCGGGCCGTCAACATCCTGCGCTGACCCCCCTGCGGGAGCCCGTGCGGGTTAGGGTCGCCGTCGTGACCACGGTGGTGCTCGTCCGGCACGGGCTGACGGCGATGACCGGTCCGGTGCTGGCCGGCTGGACCCCGGGCGTGCACCTCGACGAGCGCGGGCAGGCCCAGGCCGGCGCGGTGGCCGAGCGCCTGCGGCCGGTGCGGTTCGACGCCCTCGTGAGCAGCCCGCTCGACCGCTGCCTCGACACCGCCGCGACCATCGCCGACGGCCGCGACCAGGAGGTCCAGGTCGAGCAGGACCTGGGGGAGTGCCGCTACGGCGAGTGGACCGGCCGCCCCCTCAAGGAGCTCGCCAAGGAGCCGCTGTGGAAGGTGGTGCAGGCCCACCCCAGCGCCGCCGTCTTCCCCGGCGGCGAGGCGCTGGCTGACACCCAGCACCGCGCCGTGTCGGCGGTGCGCGCCTGGAACGCCAAGCTGGGGGAGTCGGCCACTTGGCTGGCCTGCAGCCACGGCGACGTCATCAAGGCGGTCGTCGCGGACGCGCTCGGCCTGCACCTGGACCAGTTCCAGCGCATCGTGATCGACCCCTGCTCGGTGACGGTGATCCGCTACACCCAGACCCGGCCCTTCGTGGTGCGGGTCAACGACACCGGAGGGGGCGTGTCGGACCTGCTGCCGCCGACGTCCAGCCGGCGGCGGAAGAAGGACAGCAGCGACGCCGTCGTCGGCGGCGGGTCAGGCGCATAGGCTTTCCCGGTGCCTCGTCAGATCCATCTCTTCGACCCGCCCGAGCGCTTCGTCGCGGGCACCGTGGGTCAGCCGGGCGACCGCACCTTCTACCTGCAGGCCTCCGGTGGTGGTCGCACCGTGAGCGTGGCGCTGGAGAAGGTGCAGGTGCAGGTCCTCGCCGAGCGGCTGGAGGAGCTGCTCGAGACGGTACGGCGCTCCAGTGCCGCGGACGTCCCGGTCGTGGCGCCCCGCGAGCTCGAGGACACCGCGCCCCTGGACGCCCCGGTGGAGGAGGAGTTCCGGGTCGGCTCCATGGGCCTGGCCTGGGAGACCGACGGGGAGCGCTGCGTGATCGAGGCGCTCGCGCAGCCGGAGGACGAGCAGCAGGCCGAGGTCGAGCCGCTGAGCGAGGAGAACGAGGGACCGGACGCGCTGCGGGTCCGCCTCACGGCGGCGATGGCCCGGGCCTTCGTGGTGCGGGCGCTGCGGGTGGTCGCGGCCGGCCGGCCCCCCTGCCCGCTGTGCGGCCTGCCCCTCGACCCGGAGGGTCACGTCTGCCCCCGGCAGAACGGCCACCGCCGCTGAGCGCGGACCTGCTCCCGCTGCTCCGGGACGGCGTGCTGTCGGTCGAGGGGCGGCTGCTCGACGCCAGCAACGCGACCCTGTACTGCACCGCCTCGCAGGACGGCGTCTCCGCGGTCTGCGTCTACAAGCCGGTGCGCGGCGAGCGCCCCCTGTGGGACTTCCCGGACGGGACGCTGGCGGGCCGGGAGGTCGCGACGTACCTCGTGAGCCAGGCCAGCGGATGGGACCTCGTGCCCCTGACGGTGCTGCGCGACGGTCCGTTCGGCCCCGGCATGTGCCAGCTGTGGGTCGAGGTGGACGAGTCCGTCGACCTGCAGGACCTGGCGCGCAGCGACCACCCGGACCTGCGACGCCTCGCCGTGCTCGACGCGGTGACCAACAACGCCGACCGCAAGGGAGGTCACCTGCTGCCGCGCCCCGACGGCCGGGTGCAGGGCGTCGACCACGGTCTGTGCTTCTCGGTGCAGGACAAGCTCCGCACGCTGCTGTGGCAGTGGCGCGGGGAGCTGCTCACCGACGAGGCCGTCGAGGTGCTCTGCCGGCTGCGGGCCGAGCTCGAGGGCGACCTGGGCGCCGAGCTGCACGGGTTGCTGACCCGCCGGGAGGTGCGGCGCACCGTCGAGCGCGTCGACGAGCTCCTGACGACGCGGCGACACCCGCTGCCGTCGGAGGACTGGCCGGCCATCCCGTGGCCGCCGTTCTGACAGCCGGACTCAGAAACCGGCTCAGAGGTTGATGCAGCCGGCCGCGCGACCGACGCGGGACAGCCCGGTCAGGTCTCCGGGCTGGAGGTCGGTGAAGCGCCGCTGCAGGGTCGGGTACATCACCTGCGCCGAGCTCCCGGCGTGCCCGAGGCCCATCGCGTGGCCGAGCTCGTGCAGGAGCACGGTCCGCCACGACGCGGTTCCGGTCAGGGGGAGCCGGTCCGTGCGGTCCAGCGCCACCACGGCGGCCTGGATGGCGGCCGTCGTGACGCCGTTCTGGACGGTGCCGAACCACGCGGTGCGGGTGACCCCCAGCACCGTGGAGGGCCGTCCCCGCAGCAGGTCGCTGTGCGCGGCGTCGGTCCACCCGATGAGCAACGGGCGGACCTGCGCGCTGCTGCTCGGCAGCCAGCGGGAGCTCGGCGCGCTCAGCACCTGGCCGTCGTAGACCCAGGTGGTGCCGGTCGCCCTCGCGATCCGCGCGACGGCGGACTGCACCACCGGCAGCGCCCCGCTGGGCGCGCCGTAGGGCCGGAACACCCAGTGGATCGGCCGGCAGGGGTTCCAGCGCACCGGCTTGCCGCTGAGCAGGCTGGTGAAGGTGTACGCGGAGCCGGACGCGGTGGCGCTGCCGCCCACGATGGCCTCGGGCTCCGAGAGCCCGGAGACCGTGGTCCGGGCCGCGCCGGCTGACTGGCTGGCGAGGAGCAGCGCCGCGGCGGCGACGAGGAGGCCGAGTCGTCGGGTCATGCTGAGGAACTCGGGTCAAATCACCACGTTCCGTTCACCCGATCGTGTCACAAGTCGGCCCAGTTAGGCTGCCGGGCATGCAGTCCTGGCCTGCGGCAGAGGTGCCGACGCTCCCCGCGCCCCCCGCTCCGGTCACCCTCCGGGTGCACGACACGGCCAGCGCGGCGCTGGTCCCGGTGGAGCCCCGCGACGGCACCGCCCGCCTCTACGTGTGCGGGATCACGCCGTACGACGCCACCCACCTCGGGCACGCCGCGACCTACCTCGCGTTCGACACGCTCGTGCGGGTCTGGCGCGACCAGGGCCACCAGGTCCTCTACGTCCAGAACGTCACCGACATCGACGACCCGCTGCTGGAGCGCGCAGCCCGTGACGGCGTGCACTGGGAGCACGTCGCGGAGCGCGAGACGGCGCTGTTCCGCAGCGACATGACCTCGCTGCGGGTGCTCCCGCCGACCTGGTACGTCGGAGCGGTGGAGGCCATGGAGGAGATCGCAGCGCTGGTGGTGCGCCTCCAGGACACCGGCGCGGCGTACTCGGTGGACGGCGACGTCTACTTCAGCGTCGCCGCCGCCGAGCACTTCGGCAGTGTGGGCAACCTGGACGTCGCCACCATGCTGGCCCTGTCCGCCGAGCGGGGTGGTGACCCCGACCGCCCCGGCAAGAAGGACCCGCTCGACTGCCTGCTGTGGATGCAGCAGCGCGACGGGGAGCCCGGTTGGCCCTCGCCGCTGGGCACCGGACGACCGGGCTGGCACGTGGAGTGCACCGCGATCGCGCTGAACCGGCTGGGCGACACCCTCGACGTGCAGGGCGGCGGGTCGGACCTGGTCTTCCCGCACCACGAGCTGTCGGCGGCCGAGGCTGAGGTGGCGACCGGCGTCTGGCCCTTCGCGCGGGCCTACGTGCACGGCGGCATGGTCGGGCTCGACGGCGAGAAGATGAGCAAGTCCCTGGGCAACCTGGTCTTCGTCAGCAAGCTGCTGGCGGCCGGCACCGAGCCGGCCGCGCTGCGGCTGGCCCTGCTCGGGGAGCACTACCGCGCCGACCGGGAGTGGACCGACGCGACGCTGGCGACCGGCACCGCCCGGCTGGCGG
>JBAVRG010000509.1:0-1634 GCA_049694795.1 Mycobacteriales bacterium | reverse complement strand
CCATCACGACCGAGATCCTCCCGGCCGGCCCGTTCTACTACGCCGAGGCCTACCACCAGCAGTACCTCGACAAGAACCCTGGCGGGTACTGCAACCACGGCTTCAACGGGGTCTCGTGCCCGATCGGGCTGAACGTGCCCGCCCAGATCGACGTGGAGAAGCCGACCTCGGTCTAAGCCACGCCCGGGTGGGTCGAAGCCGGGACGATGATCTCGACGTCCTCCAGCGCGACGAGAGTGGGGCGCCCGACGTAACCGCTCCGGATCACGAGGAAGCCGTCCGCGACCTCGGCCGTGCCGAGGAAGACGTCGTTCTCGGTCTCGACGACGACCAGGTCCCCTTGGGCGAGGAAAGTGCGCGGCATGGACGCCAGCCTACGGACGACAGAGCGCCACAAGGTCCGCCGGGGCGATCACGGCCACCTCCCGGGAGCGGGCGGTCTTTGTCAGCAGGACGTCGGCCGTGACCAGCGTCGCCGCTTCGTAGACCGCCGTCGCGGCGGTGATCGCGTCCCGGGTGTGCGGGAGGCGATGTGGCATGGCGGACAGTGTGCCGTTGCGTGGCCCTCTCTTGGGCGCCAAGGGCGGCGCGGGAAGGCGCTCCCCTCATACGCTCGCCCCGCCACTCAGGAACTCGGAGACGGGACGTGCCGTGAGGTTCCGCAAGAGCATGAAGTTCGGGCCGTTGCGGGTCACGGCGTCGAAGTCGGGTTTGTCGGTATCCGGAGGTGTGCCCGGTGCGCGGGTGAGCATGAACTCCAAGGGGGAGGTCCGTCGTACTGTGGGTCTCCCGGGTTCGGGTCTCTACGACACAAAGAAGATCGGGGGCGGCGGGCCTCGCCGCGGTAGCGGCGCGGAGGCCGGAGGCCTGGCGGGTCAAGGTGTGACGATGGAGGTCGTCGACGCCAAGGGACCCGGTCGCGCGTTGCTGGATGGGCGGTCGGACATTGCCTACCTGCGGGTCGTCGAGGCCTCGCCGCAGAGCGCGGCCGAGGTCGGCGGCATCGTGGAGCGGGACGGTTGGGTGCGCGGCATCCGTGACGGCGTCCTCATGCCGCAAGGCGCGGAGGCGCGAGTCCTCATGCTCGTGCAGCGCGCCGACAACCCCAGGCTGTTTGAGCGCAATGACGACGACACCCCAAAGGCCGTGGACGTCGGGCGCGTGGCGAAGGCCGACCTTCGAAAGTGGTCGGACACCATCGGAGGACGGACGTTGTCCGTCGCCGTCTACGTCGACGCGACGCCGGGACTGGAGGGCGCGGTCGAGGTTCGCTTCTATCCGGCCCGGCTTGCGGAGGACTTCGAGGGGCTGACGGCTCCTACGGTTCCGGAAACGCCTGCGCCGATCCCCTCTGCAGGGTGGTACGACGACCCAGGTAACGCGGCAGCATGGCGGTGGTGGGACGGCGCGGCTTGGACTGATCAGGCACGCGCGAAGTAGCGACCGGCATAGTCGCCTCAGCCGCGTTTGAGGTGGCTCAACGCCCACAGGCCCCGCCGCTCGCCGTGAAGGCGACGACCGGGGCACCGGGGGTCACCCCACAGGGTGAGTCAGCAGGTTCCGGACCTGCCGATGCAGGGAGGTATGAGCACGGACAGGCACGCAGCGGCCCAGGACGCGCTGAGCGCGCTCGC
>JBAVRG010000508.1:0-3993 GCA_049694795.1 Mycobacteriales bacterium | reverse complement strand
GCGCCGGCCCGACCTGGCCCGCGCGCACCTCGACCGCTGGCGCGACGTGCTCGGTGCCGACGCCACGCTCGTGGAGGTGGTCAGCCACCGGGGGCCCGGTGACGCCGGGCGCGCGGCCCGGATGCTCGGCTTCGCCCACGACGCCGGCGCGAGCGCCGTCCTCACCAACGTGGTCCGCTACGCCGACCGGTCCGACGCGCCCACCGCCGACGTCCTCGACGCCTCCCGTCGGCTGGTGGCTCTCGACGCCCGGCACGTCGACCGCGCCAACGCCGAGGCCGCGCTGCTGTCGGGCAAGGAGATGGCCGACGTCGCGGAGGAGGTGGCGCGCTACGCCGGGCTCACCGACGGCGGCCGTGCCCTGCTGGCCCGCACCCGGCACGAGGCCGACCGGTGCGCCGTCGACCCCCGGCGCGACCTCGGGATCGGCGAGGTGCACTTCCCCGAGCTGGAGGTGGCGGGGGAGCCGCAGGCCCTGCTGCGCGCGCGCTGCGAGGCCGGGTTCGGGCGTCGCGCGATGCCCCGCGACCCGCAGGCGCTGCACCGGCTGGAGGAGGAGCTCGACGTCATCCGGAGCCTCGGCTACCCGTCGTACTTCCTCACCGTGGCCGACGTCGTCGACCTCATCAAGGGCATGGGGGTGCGGGTCGCGGCCCGCGGCTCGGGAGCGGGCAGCCTGGTCAACTACCTGCTCGGCATCAGCGACGTCGACCCGATCCGCTACGGCCTGCTCATGGAGCGCTTCCTGTCGCCGCTGCGCCACCAGCTGCCCGACATCGACGTGGACGTGGAGTCCGCGCGGCGGATGGAGGTCTACGAGCAGGTCCTCGGCAGGTACGGCGGGGAGCGCTGCACCTGCGTGTCGATGATGGACACCTACCGGGCGCGGCACGGCATCCGCGACGTCGGTGCCGCCCTCGGCCTGCCGCCCGGCGAGGTCGACGGGCTGGCGAAGGCCTTCCCCCACCTCCGCGCCAACCAGGTCCGCGCGGCGCTGCGCGACCTGCCCGAGCTGCGGGCCAGCACCCTGGCGACCGGCCCCAACGCGGCCCGCACCGACCTGCTGCTGCGGCTGGTCGAGCGGCTCGACGGGCTGCCCCGCCACATCGCCCTGCACCCGTGCGGCGTGCTGCTGTCCGACCGCACCCTGCTCGACCGCACCCCGGTCGAGTCCAGCTGGCTGGGCTTCCCGATGAGCCAGTTCGACAAGGACGACGTCGAGGCACTCGGGCTGCTCAAGCTCGACGTGCTCGGCATCCGCATGCAGTCCGCGATGGCCTACGCCGTCCAGCAGGTGGCGCAGGTCGACGGTGTCCAGGTGGACGTCGACACCGTCCCGCGCGACGACCCGCGGACCTTCGAGCTCATCCAGTCCACCAGGACCCTCGGCTGCTTCCAGATCGAGTCGCCGGGGCAGCGCGAGCTGGTCGGCAAGTTCGCCCCCGAGACCTTCGAGGACCTCATCACCGACATCTCGCTGTTCCGCCCCGGTCCGGTGAAGAGCGACATGGTCCGGCCGTTCCTCAACGCGCGGCAGGGGTGGAACTCCCCGGAGTACCTGCACGAGGACCTGCGGTACGCCCTCGAGCAGACCTACGGCGTCGTGGTCTTCCACGAGCAGGTGCTGATGATCGTGTCGACCATGACCGGCTGCACCCTCGCCGAGGCCGACGAGATCCGGCGTGCCCTGGGCAACCCGGACGGCCAGGAGGAGGTGCGGGTCTGGTTCACGCCCCGGGCGCTCGCCAAGGGCTACCCCCTCGACGTCGTCGAGCAGGTGTGGGAGGTGCTCAAGGCCTTCGGCTCCTTCGGGTTCTGCAAGGCGCACGCTGCGGCCTTCGCCCTCCCGACCTACCAGTCCGCGTGGCTCAAGGCGCACCACCCGGCGGCCTTCCTGGCCGGCGTCCTGACGCACGACCCCGGCATGTACCCGAAGCGGCTCATCCTCGACGACGCCCGGCAGCTCGGCATCGCGGTGCTGCCGCTCGACGTCAACGCCTCGCTGCCGGAGTACACCGTCGAGAAGGTCGGCTTCCTCGACGAGCCGCCCCCGGTGATCCTCGGGGCTCCGCCGCGCAGCCGCGCCACCGACCTGCGGCTACCGGACGGCCGTGGCCACGGCATCCGGATCGGGCTGTCCGAGGTGCGCGGCATCAGCGAGGCCGAGACCGCCCGCGTCGTCGCGGGCCGGCCGTACGCGAGCTTGTCGGACTTCTGGCACCGGGCCGGGGTCAGCAGACCGGTCGTCGAGCGGCTCGTCGTCGCCGGCGCCTTCGACTCCCTCTACGGCCTCGGCTCCGCCGTGCCGGGTCGCCGCCGGGGCCAGGTCACCCGGCGCGACCTGCTGCTGCAGGTCGCCGAGCTCGACCGCTGGTCCCGCTCGGTGCAGAGATCGGCGCAGCGGTCGGTCCAGCGCGGCCAGCCGAGGAAGCGCACGGCCGACCCGGCGGCCGGCGCGCTCGACCTCGACGACGTGCGCAGCCGGCAGGCCAGGCAGTCGCAGGCGGCGGCCGTCCCCGAGCCGGTCGACGTCCAGCTCGCCCTCGACCTCGGCGACGCCCCCGAGCGCACCGCGCCCAGCGGGCTGCCGGAGATGAGCCAGGCCGAGCGCACCCGGGCCGAGCTCGACGTCCTCGGCCTCGACGTGAGCAGTCACGTCCTCGACGCCTACGCGCCGTTCCTCGCCGAGCTCGGCGTGACCCGTGCCACGGACCTGCTCGGCTGCCGCAGCAAGCAGGGCGTGCTGGTCGCCGGCGTCAAGGTCGCGACCCAGACCCCGCCGGTCCGCTCCGGCCGGCGGGTGGTGTTCGTGACCCTCGACGACAGCACCGGCCCGGTCGACGCGACCTTCTTCGAGGACGCCCAGGCGGGCTACGCCAGCACCGTGTTCCACTCCTGGCTGCTGGTCGTCAGGGGGGAGGTGCGCCGCACCGGCCCGCGCGGGATCTCGCTGCTGGCCCTGGGGGCCTGGGAGCTCCCGGAGCTGCACGCCGCCTGGCAGCACGGCGGTCTCGAGGAGGTCTGGAAGGCGATGGAGGGCCCCGCGACCGTCAGCGAAGCCGCTGTGCAGGGCGCGGCGGAGAGCCGCTCGAGCCGTCCGGTGATGGCCGGTGTCCCTGCCGTCGGGGGAGGGGCGCACGTCTACTCCACGGGCTTCCGGGCCAACCCCTACGCCGACATCAAGCCGGCCGGGGACGGGGTCGGCACCTCCCGAGGGGCGGCCGCGCCGCGCAAGCTCTGGCACGCCAGCCCGGGGAGCTCGGGCCGGTGACCGGGTCACCCACGGAGGTGAACTGCTGCCCGGGCCTGTCCCGGTGCGTAGGCCTTCATCCCGGTCACCGATCCGACAGGACCGCCGTGCGACTACTCCGGAAAGCGCAACGGGGTGTCGAGGTAAGGAGCAACGCCCTGTCACTGCTCCCCACCGACGAGGACCTGCTTCGTGCGCTCCCGCCTGTCTGCTCTGCCCGCACTGCTGCTGCTCGGCGCTCTGGTCGCCGTGCTGCTGCCCTCCCCCTCGGCGGGCGCCGCCCCGCTGACCATGACGCCCAGCCGGGCGATCGAGCGGCTCGCGCCGTACCAGCCGCAGACCACGTGCAGCCCGACCCCGAAGCCCGGCACGGTCGCCCTCCGCAGGCTCATCACGAGGGCCTACGGCGGGACGGGCGACTACGGGATCGTGCGGGCCTGTCGCATCGGCGGCCGCAGCGAGCACAAGGAGGGCCGGGCCTGGGACTGGAAGGTGAGCATCCGCAACCGCACCCAGGTGCGGCAGGTGAACGACATGCTCCACTGGCTGTTCGCCCACGACCGCTACGGCAACGACTTCGCCCAGGCACGCCGACTGGGCGTGATGTACGTGATCTGGAACCACCGCATCTGGACCACCAGCACCCGCAGCTGGCGCGTCTACCGGGGTGCCGACCCGCACACCAACCACGTGCACTTCAGCCTGTCCTGGGCCGGGGCGCTCAAGCGGACGTCGTACTGGAC
>JBAVRG010000507.1:0-3502 GCA_049694795.1 Mycobacteriales bacterium | reverse complement strand
AGCAGATCGCCGCGACCGCGTCGATCTCCGCTGCTGACACCACGGTCGGCGAGATCATCGCCGAGGCCATGGACAAGGTCGGCAAGGAGGGCGTGATCACGGTCGAGGAGAGCAACACCTTCGGCCTGGAGCTCGAGCTCACCGAGGGCATGCGCTTCGACAAGGGCTACATCAGCCCCTACTTCGTCACCGACCCCGAGCGCATGGAGACGGTGCTCGAGGACCCCTACGTCCTCATCGTCAACTCCAAGATCAGCTCGGTGAAGGACCTGCTCCCGCTGCTGGAGAAGGTCATGCAGAGCGGCAAGCCGCTCGCGATCATCGCCGAGGACGTCGAGGGCGAGGCCCTCGCGACCCTGGTGGTCAACAAGATCCGCGGCACCTTCAAGTCGGCCGCCGTCAAGGCCCCCGGCTTCGGTGACCGCCGCAAGGCCATGCTGCAGGACATCGCGATCCTGACCGGTGGCCAGGTCATCGCTGAGGAGGTCGGCCTCAAGCTCGACACCGCGGGCCTCGAGCTCCTCGGCCGGGCCCGCAAGGTCACGATCACCAAGGACGAGACCACCATCGTCGAGGGTGCGGGCGACGCCGACCAGATCGCCGGTCGCGTCAACCAGATCCGTGCCGAGATCGAGAAGTCGGACTCCGACTACGACCGCGAGAAGCTCCAGGAGCGCCTCGCCAAGCTGGCCGGCGGCGTGGCCGTCATCAAGGTCGGCGCGGCCACCGAGGTCGAGCTCAAGGAGCGCAAGCACCGCATCGAGGACGCCGTGCGCAACGCCAAGGCGGCCGTCGAGGAGGGCATCGTCGCGGGTGGTGGCGTCGCGCTGCTGCAGGCGTCGACCACCGCGTTCGACAAGCTCGACCTCGTGGGTGACGAGGCCACCGGCGCCAACATCGTCAGGCTGGCGCTCGAGGCCCCGATCAAGCAGATCGCCATCAACGCCGGGCTCGAGGGCGGCGTCGTGGTGGAGAAGGTCCGCAACCTCCCCGTGGGCCAGGGCCTCAACGCCGCCACCGGCGAGTACGTCGACATGATCGCCACCGGCATCCTCGACCCGGCCAAGGTGACGCGCTCGGCGCTGCAGAACGCCGCGTCCATCGCCGCGCTGTTCCTCACCACCGAGGCCGTCATCGCCGACAAGCCCGAGAAGGCCGCTCCGGCCATGCCGGGTGGCGGCGGCATGGGAGACATGGACTTCTAGTCCCGCAAAGCACGCCGGCAACGGGCGGTTCCCCGAAAGGGGGCCGCCCGTTGCGCGTTCCGGCCCGTGACGGGCGGTGCCCTTTCCCGCACGTGGCGTGACGACGTGCGGCAGGATGTCAGCCATGACGACCCCGCAGGCCGGCTGGTACGCCGACCCGACCGGCAGCTTCGAGCACCGCTGGTGGGACGGCGCGCGCTGGACCGAGCAGGTCGCGCACGGCGGTCAGCAGACGGTCTCGCCGCTGCCGGACGGGCAGGCCCCGGTGCAGGCCAGCCGCCCGGACCAGGTGCAGCGGCAGGTGACCCAGCAGGCCGGCCTGGCGACCGGGGCTCCCGGCAACGGCACGGTGTTCACCGAGCCCGTCCTGGTGGTGAACCAGAAGGTCAAGCTCGTCGAGCTGACCAACCAGTACTCCGTGTACGACCAGCACGGCGGTCAGCTCGCCTCGGTGACCGAGGTCGGCCAGTCGACGCTGAAGAAGCTCGTGCGCCTCGTCAGCGAGTACGACCAGTTCCTCACGCACCGGCTGGAGGTGCGCGACATGACCGGCCGGCCCCAGCTGCTGGTGACGAGGCCCGCCAAGCTCCTGAAGAGCAAGGTCATCGTGGAGAAGCCAGGCGTCGGCGAGGTGGGGCGCCTGGTGCAGCAGAACGCCATCGGCAAGATCCGCTTCGCCCTGATGGCCGGCACCGAGCAGGTCGGGGAGATGCGCGCCGAGAACTGGCGGGCCTGGGACTTCGCGATCGTCGACAGCGTCGGCACCGAGATCGCGCGCATCAAGAAGACCTTCGAGGGCCTGGCGAAGACGCTGTTCACCACCGCGGACAACTACGTCGTGCACCTGCACCGCCCGCTGGCCGACCCGCTGCTGTCGCTGGTCGTGGCCAGCGCCCTCACGGTCGACACCGCGCTCAAGCAGGACAGCCGCGGGTTCAACTGAGGGTGACCGCCCCCGAGGACCGGTACGCCGAAGCGGAGGCGGCCGAGGAGCTGCGCCGCCGGGCCAAGGCACGACGGCAGGCCTGGATCCTCATCGCCCTGATCGACGCGCTCGTCGTGGCCGTCGCGCTCACGGCGTCGGTCGACCTGCGCCGGCTCCAGACCCCCGGCGGCACGGCGCTGCGGTGGGTGCAGGCCGCGGTCTTCGGCGAGTGCGACCCCTACCTGACCTACTCCGTCCCCGACCAGCCCGAGGAGCGCTCGCGCGACCAGCTGTGCCGTGACCTGCGCGCGGCCACGCAGCAGGCCCGTGCCGAGTCGGCGCGCATCGGGCTGCGGCTTGGCCCGGTCGTGAGGAACGCGCAGGGCGCGCAGGCCCAGGTGCTGCTGACCCGCCGCGACGTGACCTCCCGGCTCTCGCTGCACCTCGTCCGGCGCGGCGGCCACTGGCGGGTGCTGCGCGACGCCTACACCTGCCAGTCGGTGGGATGCGCCTGACGTGTCGGGGAAGGGTGGTGGGGAAGGCCGGCCTGAGAGGAGCACGATGACGACCGAGGTGACCGACAACCCCGAGCTCAGCCGCTACGAGGTGGTGGTGGACGGCCGGCCTGCCGGCCACGCGGAGTACGTCCTGCGTGGCGACCAGGTGGTGTTCACCCACACCGAGGTGAGCTCGGACTTCGAGGGCCAGGGGGTCGGGTCGGCCCTGGCGCGGGGCGCCCTGGACGACGTACGGGCCAAGGGCCGGACGGTCGTGCCGCGCTGCCCGTTCATCCGCGCCTGGATCGACAAGCACCCCCAGTACGGCGACCTCGTGGTCGCCGCGTGAGCTAGGCGCCGCGCAGGCTGCCCACCGGCGCGACCGGAAGCCCCGAGCGCTCGCAGACCCAGAACGGGTCCGTGCCGAGGTCGGGCTCGACGTACAGCGGGTGGTCGCCGTGCTCGGTGCACAGCGGCCAGCTCGGGTCGGTCTCGTGGACCGCTTCCTGGACGTCCTGGGCGAGCAGGCAGGTGAGGAACGGCTCGCCGTCGGCCCACTGCTCGAGCCACCAGCGGCGCTCGGCGACGCAGCGGTCCACAAGGTCCTCGTGGGCACCCGCGAGGTCGCGCACGACGGCAGTGCGGGCGTCCTCCAGGCTCACGCCCTCAGGCTAGCCCTGGCAGCCGTGGGGGAGCCGGACGGCGAGCCTCCGCCGGCGAGTACATCTGGGAGAGAGCCCAGTGGGTTCGCGGGCTCTTCGAGATGGCCTGGGATTGCTGGGTTCTCGGGTTGTGGACAGGGTCGGTTCTGTCCGGTCCGGCGGTAGAATCGATCACATGTTCGACATTGATCTCGCGGCGGTGGTGGAGCGGGA
>JBAVRG010000506.1:0-3297 GCA_049694795.1 Mycobacteriales bacterium | reverse complement strand
GTCGGCGGCTCCTTCAGGCTGGTGGCCAGCGGCGTCGGTGGCGTGAGCCGCGCCGCCGGCAGCAGCGCGCGCGACCTCGACCCGGCGCACCGCCGTGACGGCCTCGGCCTGGTGCTGCTCATCGGAGCGCTGCTGAGCGCCGCCGGCGCCTGGTGGCACGCGGGCAGCGCCGGCGACGTCCTCGCCGGCATCGTGGAGGGGCTGTTCGGCAGGGGCGCGATGGTGCTGCCCGTGGTGCTCGTGATCGGCGGCGTGCACGTGCTCCGCCACCCCGAGAGCGCAGGCGCCCGCGGCCGGCTGCTGGTGGGCTGGACCTCCCTCAGCCTCGGCGCGCTCGGCGTCCTGCACGTCGTGCGCGGTGACCAGCCGCGCGACCACAAGGGCGGCGTCGTCGGCTTCTTGCTCGGGGACCCGCTCGAGCGGATGCTCACGCCCTTCATCGCGGTGCCCGTGCTGCTCCTGCTCGCCGCCTTCGGGCTGCTGGTCGTCACCGCGACACCCCTGCACCAGGTGCCGACCCGGCTGCGCCTGCTGCGCGACCGGCTGCTGCTCAAGCCCCCGCCGCCGGAGCCCGCGCCCGAGCCGGAGCCGCTGGCGCCGCTCAACCGCAACCGCCCGCGGCGCCGCGTCGGCGTGCAGTCCGAGCCGGTCGACCTCAACGTCGTGGTCACCGCCAGCGACACCCGCGAGGCACCGGTCGTCGAGCCGCCGCCGCACACCCCGGTGCCCAAGAAGACCGAGCAGCTCGTCCTCAAGGGCGACTACGTCCTGCCGCCGGCCGACCTGCTCGGCACCGGCACGCCCCCCAAGAAGCGCAGCGCGGTCAACGACGAGGTCATCGCTGCCCTGACCCAGGTGCTCGACGACTTCCAGGTCGACGCGCAGGTCACCGGCTTCAGCCGGGGCCCGACGGTGACGCGCTACGAGATCGAGCTCGGCCCGGCGGTGAAGGTCGAGCGGGTGAAGACCCTGCAGCGCAACATCGCCTACGCCGTGAAGAGCTCCGACGTCCGCATCATCGACGTCATCCCCGGCAAGTCCGCGATCGGCATCGAAATCCCCAACACCGACCGCGAGAACGTCAGCCTCGGAGACGTGCTGCGCAGCCCGGCTGCGACGAACGACCACCACCCGATGCTGGTCGCCCTCGGCAAGGACATCGAGGGCGGCTTCGTCTGCGCCAACATCGCCAAGACCCCGCACATCCTGGTGGCCGGCGCCACCGGCGCCGGCAAGTCGACCTGCATCAACGCGCTGCTCGTCAGCGTGCTGACCCGGGCCACCCCGGACGAGGTGCGGCTGATCCTCGTCGACCCGAAGCGGGTGGAGCTCACCGCCTTCGAGGGCGTCCCGCACCTCATCACGCCCATCATCACCAACCCCAAGAAGGCCGCCGAGGCCCTGCAGTGGGTCGTCCGCGAGATGGACATGCGGTACGACGACCTGGCCGCGTCCGGCTTCCGCCACGTGGACGACTTCAACCAGGCGGTGCGCGACGGGAAGCTGACCGCGCCCCCCGGCAGCGAGCGGGTCTACACCCCCTACCCCTACCTGATGGTCATCATCGACGAGCTCGCGGACCTGATGATGGTGGCGCCGCGCGACGTCGAGGACGCGATCGTCCGCATCACCCAGCTGGCCCGCGCCGCGGGCATCCACCTGGTGCTCGCCACGCAGCGGCCGAGCGTCGACGTGGTGACCGGTCTCATCAAGGCCAACGTGCCGTCCCGCCTGGCGTTCGCGACGTCGAGCGGCACCGACTCGAAGGTCATCCTCGACCAGCCCGGCGCCGAGAAGCTCATCGGCAAGGGCGACTCGCTGTTCCTGCCGATGGGCGCCAGCAAGCCGCTGCGCGTCCAGGGCGCCTACGTCTCCGACGCGGAGGTCGCCGCGGTCGTCGCGCACTGCAAGGAGCAGCGCCAGCCGGCGTTCCGCGAGGACGTCACCGCGGCCGTCGAGAGCAAGAAGGAGATCGACGAGGACATCGGCGACGACCTCGACCTGCTGTGCCAGGCCGTCGAGCTGGTGGTCAGCACGCAGTTCGGCAGCACGAGCATGCTGCAGCGCAAGCTGCGGGTCGGCTTCGCGAAGGCCGGCCGGCTCATGGACCTCATGGAGAGCCGCGGCATCGTGGGCCCGTCCGAGGGCTCGAAGGCACGCGACGTGCTCCTCACCCCGGACGAGCTCGAGGGGACGCTCGTGCTGCTGCGCGGCTAGACGGATGCAGGTGCGCTGGTACGACGAGAGCGACCGGGCCGGCCTCACCGCGCTGGTGCAGGCGGTGGCCGCCGAGGGCGGAGCGGTCGGCTGGCTGTCGGTCCCCGCTCCCGAGCAGGTGCACGACTGGGTGGGCAGGCTGCTGGCCGGTGGCGCCCGGCTCGCGGTGGCCGGCGGCCCCGGGGAGGTGGTGGCCTGCGGCTCGTGGCGCCGGTACGACGGGCAGGTCCTGCACACGATGGCGTCGGTCAACAAGGTCATGACGCACCCGCAGGCCCGCGGGCGCGGAGCCGCCAGGGTGGTCGTCGAGGCGCTCGTGGCCGATGCCCAGGGCGCAGGGGTGGAGCTGATCACGCTGGACTGCCGCGGCAACAACCACGGCGCGCAGCGGTTGTACGCCTCGCTCGGGTTCGTCGTCACAGGGCGCCGGCCGGACGTCATCGCGGTCGGTGACGAGCGCTTCGACCAGGTGCTCATGCACCGCGACCTGCGCACCGGCCCGAGCGGCCTGACGCGGCACGGCAGCCGTCGCAAGGGCCCGGGAAGCACCTGAGCCGGGAGCACCGCCACCAGCCGCTGGGCCAACCGTGTGACGCGCACCACGCACGCTCCGTCAGTGCTTTGTGATCGTGGCAACAGCCGCCCTAGACTGTGCGGTGCCCTTCCCCCTGTGAGAGGTCGAGCCTGTGCCTTCCGGCCAGACCCCCGACGCGCCCACCAGCGGCGAGCCGACCCTCGGTGCTGCCCTGCGCGCAGCCCGGGAGGCGGCCGGCCTGTCCATCGAGCAGGTCAGCGCCGACACCCGCATCCGCGCCACCCTGGTGCGCGACCTGGAGGGCGACCGCTTCGCCTCCAGCGGCGGCACCGTCTACGCCCGCGGGCACGTCAAGTCCATCGCGAGCACGCTGCACACCGACCCCGCTCCGCTGCTGGCGCTGTTCGACGCCGCGCAGGGCGCACCTGAGGCCCTGCCGCTGGAGACGACCCCCGAGCCCGGCCCGACGGTCACGTCGCTGGGCGGCACCAGCTTCGCCGCCTCCGCGGCGGCCGCGCTCCACCCCGAGCGGCGCAGCCCGCGCT
>JBAVRG010000505.1:0-1648 GCA_049694795.1 Mycobacteriales bacterium | reverse complement strand
GCCGAGGTCTACGCCGTCTGGGGCGGCTACGCCTACGGCAAGGACCTCGACGGCGCGCCCGCGCGACGCGACATGGAGCGGGTCTACACCCGGGTCCGGGTCGCCGCGAAGAACCAGGACACCCGCGAGCACGACATCGTCGACTCCGACGACTACTTCCAGTACCACGGCGGGATGGTGGCGGCGGTCCGCGCGCTGACGGGGGAGTCCCCGGCGGCCTACGTCGGCGACAGCGCCGTCCCGGACGCGGTGCGCACCCGCACGCTGCAGGAGGAGACGCACCGGGTCTTCCGCGCGCGGGTCGTCAACCCGCGGTGGATCGCGGCCATGCAGCGGCACGGCTACAAGGGCGCGTTCGAGATGGCCGCGACCGTCGACTACCTCTTCGGGTACGACGCCACGGCGGGCGTGGTCGAGGACTGGATGTACGACAAGCTGACCAGCGAGTACGTCTTCGACGAGACCAACCGCGCGTTCATGAAGAAGAGCAACCCGTGGGCGCTGCGTGGCATCGCCGAGCGGCTGCTGGAGGCGGTCGACCGCGGCCTGTGGGCCGAGCCGTCGGCCGAGGCGCTCGAGGGCCTGAAGCAGACCTACCTCGAGCTCGAGGGCGACCTCGAGGGCGCGTAGGCGCCCCCGGGACCTGCTACAGCCGCAGGTCGACGACCCGGGACGGTCCGGGGCGGGTCGCGAGGTAGGCCTGCAGCGCGGCGGTGGTGGCCTCGTCGCGCTCGCGCAGCTGCAGCGCCACGCGCTCGGGCTCGGGCGCGAGGACGGGCCAGCGGCGCAGCATCGGATCCTCCATGCCCGGCACAACGAGGCACCGTCGGCGCCGGAGGTCACCCGTCCGGGTGAGCTCCGTCAGTCGCCGGTCAGCGAGAAGTGCTGGTAGTCCTTCGGGCGCCGGAAGGTGCCGCCCCAGGTCCAGCCCTCGCGGGTGAACGCCCGCACCGCCGCCGACCCCGGCTCGAGCATGCCGGGGCGCACCCAGCCCCGGTCGCGGTAGGCGCCGGCGAGCTCCGGGAGCACCAGGTCGTCCCGCACGAACGGGTTGTGGAACGGGTTGACGTCGACCGCCAGCCCGTAGGCGTGCGCGGAGAACCGGGTCTGCCCGCGTGCCGCCCGGCAGACGAAGCCCGCGGTGTCGTTGCCGTCACCGGTCGGACGCGCCGTGACGTCCGCCGTCGTCGGCAGCCGCATCTCCTCGATGGGGAAGCCCTGGGCGAACAGCGCCCGGAACGCCCGGACCACCGACGGAGCAGCAGTCGCGGCGACCACCAGCTCGCCGGTGTGCGCCCTGCCGTCGAAGCCCCGGAAGGTCAGCGTCAGGTAGCGAAGACGCGACAGGGGCACCGGGCAGCCGCTGCGGTAGGTGTCGCCCATCCGCCGGCGCAGCGCTGCGGTGATCGGCCCGGTCGTGGTGTGGAAGCGGCCGTCTGCGGGCGGCGGGAGCAGGTCCCGGGTGGGGAGGCGGCGGTCGCGCAGCACCCGCGGGGTGGACAGCACCTGGCCGAACCCGTCCGGGCGCAGCGGGAGCGGGTGCGCCCCCACCACCCAGAGCGGCGCCGAAGGCGTGTTCGTGGCAGCCGGGCTGGTCGCGGGGGTGCTCGCGGGGGTGCTCGTGGCGCGCGCCGGCACGGGCGTGCTC
>JBAVRG010000504.1:0-2197 GCA_049694795.1 Mycobacteriales bacterium | reverse complement strand
TGAGCGTGAGGGCAGACGCGCCGAGAGGTCCGGTGGTGGGGATGGTCGAGAGCACGGGCACTGCAGTGGCTCCTCTGGGGACCGGCCTGATCGCGTGGTTCGAGAACCTCTCGAAGGCCGACGTGCCGCAGGTCGGCGGCAAGGGGGCCAACCTCGGTGAGCTCACCGCCGCGGGACTACCGGTCCCGCGGGGGTTCGTCGTGACCGCCGATGCGTACCTGGAGGCGATGCGGACCGGCGGCGTCCGGACGTCCTTGCAGGAGCGGGTCGCCGCAACCGACGTCGACTCGGCCGACGAGCTCGCCCGGGCAGCAGCTGACCTCCGGGCGATGGTGCGCTCGGTGGTCGTGCCCGCCGCGCTGCGGCGTGCGGTGCTCGACGCCTACGCCCACCTCGGTGACGAGGTGCGGGTCGCGGTCCGCTCCTCGGCGACCGCCGAGGACGCGGCCTCGACGTCCTTCGCCGGGATGAACGAGACCTTCACCAACGTCCTCGGCGGCCCGGAGCTGATGGAGCGCCTGGTCGACTGCTGGGCGTCGCTCTGGAGCCCTCGCGTGGTCGCCTACCGCGCCACCCAGGGCCTCACCGACGAGCCGGCGATCGCCGTCGTGGTGCAGGAGATGATCGACTCGGACGTGTCGGGCGTCATGTTCACCGCCGACCCCGCGACCGGTGACCGCGACAGCATCGTGGTGGAGGCTGCCTACGGGCTCGGCGAGGTCGTCGTCGGGGGCCAGGTCGAGCCGGACACCTACGTGCTGTCCAAGGCCACCCGCAGCGTCCTCCGGTCGCACCTGGGCAGCAAGGCCGAGAAGATCGTGCGCGGCCCGGACGGCCACGACCTGCGGGTCGAGGTGCCCCTCGAGGAGCGGGGGGCCCGCGTGCTCGACGACTCCTTCCTCCGCGAGCTGGCAGGCGTGGCCGCCCACATCGAGGAGCACTACGGGACCCCGCAGGACGTGGAGTTCGCCGTACAGGGCGAGCACCTGTGGATCGTGCAGTCCCGTCCGATCACGACCCTCGCGCAGGCCCCCGCCGAAGGCGGTCCGGAGCTCGGCAGCGTGCTGGTGAGCGGCCTGGCCGCGGCGCCCGGGATCGTCACCGGGACGGTGCGGGTCCTGCGCAGCCGCGACGACGAGGCCAAGCTCCTGCCGGGCGACATCCTGGTCGCGACCATGACCAGTCCGGACTGGGTACCGATGATGCGGCGTGCCGGGGCCCTGGTGACCGACGCCGGCGGGGTCACCTGCCACGCAGCCATCGTCGGCCGTGAGCTGCACCTGCCGACCGTGGTGGCGACGCGTACGGCGACGACCGTGCTCCGCGACGGCGAGCTCGTCACGGTGGACGGCACCAAGGGCGTGGTCCTGGAGGGCTCGGTCGCTGCGCCCGCACCCGCGCAGGTGAGCGCCGCCGCGCCGGCGGCCGCAGCGCCCCCCTCGGGCGAGCCGACCGGCACCCTGGTCTACGTCAACCTGGCCATCGCCGAGCACGCCGAGGAGGTCGCCGCGATGCCGGTGGACGGCGTGGGGCTGCTGCGCGCCGAGTTCATGATCACCGACGCGCTGGCGGGCGAGCACCCCAAGCACCTGCTGGCCACCGGGCGGCGCGAGGAGTTCGTCGCGAAGATGACGGCCTCGGTGCTGCGCATCACCCGCGCCTTCGCCCCGCGTCCGGTCATCTACCGGGCCGTCGACTTCCGCACGAACGAGTTCCGCGGCCTCACCGGCGGGCTGGAGTTCGAGCCCGAAGAGGCGAACCCCATGATCGGCTACCGCGGTTGCTACCGGTACATCCGTGACCCCGAGATCTTCGCCCTCGACCTCGACGTCATGGCCCGCGTGCGCGAGCAGACCCCCAACCTGCACCTGATGATCCCGTTCGTGCGCACCCGCTGGGAGCTCGAGGCGTGCCTGGAGGCGATCGACGGGCACCCGCTCGGCGGCCAGCGCGGGCTGCACCGCTGGGTGATGGCCGAGGTGCCCTCGGTCGCGTACCGCATCCCGGAGTACGCCGCGCTGGGCGTGGACGGCGTCTCGATCGGGTCGAACGACCTCACCCAGCTGGTCCTCGGCGTGGACCGCGACTCGGAGATCTGCGCCGAGCTGTTCGACGAGTCCGACGACGCCGTACTGGACGCGATCCGCCGGATCATCACGTCCAGCACGGAGGCCGGCATCACCTCGTCGCTGTGCGG
>JBAVRG010000503.1:0-12884 GCA_049694795.1 Mycobacteriales bacterium | reverse complement strand
TCGGGACGCCGCCGCAGCAGGGCCCGGCGCTCACGCTCGGTCATCCCGCCCCAGACCCCGAACTCCACCTGGTTGTCGAGGGCGTCCGCGAGGCACTCGGTGCGCACCGGGCAGCCCATGCAGATCGCCTTCGCCCGGTTCTGCGCCGCTCCGGTGACGAAGAGCTCGTCGGGGTCGGAGGTGTTGCAGGCCGCCTGGCTGGTCCAGTCGTGAACGGTCTCGGTGCGCATGTCAGGGGTCCTTGCTCGGACGGGGTCGCCGGGGTCAGCGGGCATCAGTGGCGCTGCACGAACCGTAGGAACCGGACGCAAAGGTGTGCAGGGCACGAAAGGACCGTCTTGGACTAGTCCCTTCTGACCATGCCGGTCGTCCGGACGGCCCGGTCCTCGGAGACAGGTTCTGCTTGCCACGTACTCTGCAGACGTGCGGACGTCCCCGGCTGCGGCACGCCTTGCGATGGCGCTGGTGCTCAGCGTGCTCGGCGGCGTCGTGCTGGCCGGGCTGGCCTTCCCCCTCATCGGCGGCGCCGCCCTGGTCGCCAAGAGCGGCTCCGACACCTACCTGGCGCTGCCGTCGACGATCAGCACCCCCACGCTCGCGCAGCGCACCCGCATCCTCGACAAGGACGGCAACGTCGTCGCGACCCTCTTCCTTGAGGACCGGGTCCCGGTGCGGCTGTCCGCCGTCCCCCTGCTCGCCCAGCACGCCCTGATCGCGATCGAGGACAACCGCTTCTACGAGCACCGCGGTATCGACGTGAAGGGCACGCTGCGGGCGCTGGCCCGCAACTCCAGCTCTGGCAGCGTGCAGCAGGGCGGCTCCACCCTGACCCAGCAGTACGTCAAGAACCTGCTCATCGAGGGCGCCCGCAGCCAGGCGGGCCAGAAGGCAGCCGTCGAGCGCTCCCTCAAGCGCAAGCTGCAGGAGGCGCGCTTCGCGCTCGCGCTCGAGAAGAGGATGACGAAGTCCCAGATCCTCGAGGGCTACTTCAACATCGCCTACTACGGCAACGGGGTCTACGGCATCGGCACCGCCGCCAACTACTACTTCGGGGTGCCGGTGCAGCGGCTGTCGCTGGCGCAGGGGGCGCTGCTCGCCGGCATGGTGCAGAACCCCCGACGCTTCGACCCCGTGCTGCACCCGCAGGCGGCAGTGACCCGCCGCAACACGGTGCTGGCGCGCATGGCGGAGCTCGGCTACATCACCACGACCCAGCAGCTGAAGGGCGCCCGCGAACCGCTGCACCTGCGCATCACGACCGTCAAGAGCGGCTGCGAGGCACCGGGCGTGAGCGCGCCGTTCTTCTGCGACTACGTCCGCCGCTACCTGGAGGACTCCCCGGCGGGCGCGGCGCTCGGTGACACCCGCCAGGAGCGCCAGGAGACACTGCTCGCCGGCGGCCTCACCATCCGCACGACGCTCGACCCGAAGGTCCAGGCCGCGGCCCAGAAGGCCGTCGACACGCAGGTGCCTGCCGACGACCCCTTCGGGGCGGCGGCGGTCGCCGACACCGTCGAGCCGGGCACCGGCGCCGTACGCGGGATGGCAGTGGACCGCAGGTTCGGCGACAAGAAGCACGAGACGAAGGTCAACCTGGCGCTCGGCGGGTCGCTGGGCTTCCAGGGCGGTTCGACGTTCAAGGCGTTCGTGCTCGCCCGAGCACTGCAGATGGGCATCTCGCCGGGCCTGACCCTCTACGCCCCGCAGAGCTACTGCGCGAAGGCGTTCAGGTACGTCCTCGACGACGGCAGCTGCCCGGGCAACGCCGGCGACTCCGAGGCCGGGACCTTCGACATGGTCAAGGCCACCTGGGACTCGGTGAACACCTACTTCATCCAGCTCGAGGAGCGCACCGGGCTGGTGACGCCGCCCGGGCTCGCCGAGGCGCTCGGGGTGCGGCAGGTCGACAGCACCTTCGAGGGCGACCACCTCAACCACTACCCGTCGTTCGTGCTCGGCTCCGCCAACACCGTCAGCCCGCTCGCGATGGCGGGCGCCTACGCCGCCTTCGCCGCGCGGGGCGTCTTCTGCCCGCCGACGCCGATCGTGTCGATCACCGACAGCCACGGCCGTCCGGTGAAGACCCCCTCGACCCCGTGCTCGCAGGTCCTGGAGACCAAGGTGGCCGACACGGTCACCGCGATCCTGCGCGGCGTCATCGACGGACCGGCCCCTGGCCGCACCGGCAAGGGCGCCTCGATCGGCCGCCCCGCTGCCGGCAAGACCGGCACCACCAGCAGCAGCAAGGCCGCGTGGTTCGTCGGCTACACCCCGCAGCTCGCGACCGCGGTGTGGGTCGGCCGCCCCACTCCCACCCAGATGCAGAACGTCACCATCAACGGCCACTACTACAAGGCCGTGTACGGCGGGACGATCCCCGCCTCGATCTGGCGCGAGGTCATGCTCGGTGCCCTGGCCGGCGTTCCGGTGCAGGACTTCGTCGGTGCCGACCTCAAGGGGAGCGCAGGAACCCTGGTTCCCGTGCCCGACGTGACCGGCCAGCCGGTGACGGTCGCGACCGACGTGCTCCAGCAGGCCGGCTTCGCCGTGACCGTCGGAGCCCCCGTCGACGCCGCGCCGATCCCCGCCGGCGCGGTGGGTGCGACGACGCCCGCCGCTGGTACGCAGGTGCCGGCCGGCAGCACCATCGTCCTGAGGGTGTCGACCGGCAAGCCGCCTGCCCCGACCCCCAGCGCCACACCGACGCCTGCGCCCACCAAGCCGGGCAAGCCCGGCAAGCCCACCCCCTCGCCGACGGCGGCGCCGTCCGGCCCGGCTCCGTCACCGACCAAGAAGAAGCACCCCTAGAGGCACCCGCAGTGCTCCTACGCGAGCGCCGCCCGCACTGCCGCCGCGACCCGACCGCCCTCGGCACGGCCCGCAACCCTCGGTCCGACCGCCTTCATGACCTGCCCCATGGCCTGCGGCCCGCTCGCTCCGGTCTCGGCGACCACCTCGGCGACGAGCGCCGACAGCTCGTCGTCGGACAGCTGCGTCGGCAGGTACGCCGCGATGACGGCCTCCTCGGCGAGCTCACGCTCCGCGCGCTCCTGGGCGCCCCCGGCGTGGAAGGCCTCCGCGGCCTCGCGACGCTTCTTGCCCTCGCGGGCGAGGACCTTGAGCTCCTCCTCGGCGCTCAGCGTGCGGGCCTGGGCGCCCGCCACCTCCTCGTTGCCGATCGCCGTGAGCACCATCCGCAGCGTGGCCCGCGTGACCTCGTCCTGCGCCCTGATGGCAGCGGTGAGGTCGGCCTGCAGGCGGTCCTTGAGCTCTCCCATGGACCGCAGGCTAGTCCG
Source organism: Mycobacteriales bacterium (assembly GCA_049694795.1). Taxonomy (GTDB): domain Bacteria; phylum Actinomycetota; class Actinomycetes; order Mycobacteriales; family SCTD01; genus RYN-111. The sequence goes on along the minus strand of JBAVRG010000503.1, from coordinate 9,588 downwards.
CAGACGCGTCCGCTAGGCTGGCAGCCGCACGCATCGGGGTGTGGCGCAGCTTGGTAGCGCGCTACGTTCGGGACGTAGAGGCCGCAGGTTCAAATCCTGTCACCCCGACCATGTGCCGAAGGGCCGCCCAGCAGGGCGGCCCTTCGTGTTCGTCAGCTCATCCGGAACGGCTTGGGCGGCGGGGCGAGGTCAGCGCGAGGGCAGTCCGCGAGGGTGAGCCCGCCGAAGCCCAGGGCCTCGTCGCACAGCCCCTCCACCGTCCAACCGCACCCGGCGCCGTACGACGTGATGGTGGCCCGGAAGATCGTGATGGCGTACTTCGTGGGGCTGCCGTAGGCCACCTGCAGCGTGCCGATGAGCTCGGCAGCCCCGGCCGCCTCGGCGGTGTCCCAGGGCCGGTCCCACCGCTGCCACAGCGCCGGGCTGCTCCACCAGACACCGTCGCTGCGCACGTCCCGCATCGCCAGCTCGGCGAGCACCGTGCGGGCAGCGCTCTCCGGCAGCACCGCCGCCGGCCGGATGACCTCGGTGACGGCCACGTCCTCGTACACAGCGGCCGCAAGCTCTTCGAAGGGGTTCACACCGGCATTGTCGGCATCCCCGAAGCCCGAATCCAGCAACCCGCGACGCGGACCTACGCTCACGTCGTGACTCGCACCGTCGCCCTGCTGGGCGCCACCGGCTACACAGGACGCCTCACCGCCGCCGAGCTCGAGCGCAAGGGGATCCCGCACCGCCTCGGCGGACGCTCCAAGGACCGCCTGGCCGAGGTCCCGTCGGCCGGCGAGCGGCACCTCGTCGACGTCGCTGACCCGCACTCGCTGGACGCCTTCCTCGACGGGGCGGACGTGCTCATCACCTGCGTGGGGCCGTTCGCCGAGCTCGGGATGCCGGTCGTCGAGGCCGCGGTTCGGACCGGCACGGCGTACGTCGACTCGACGGGCGAGCCGGCCTTCATGGCCGAGGTCTACGAGCGGTTCCGCGGCGCCGGGCCGGCGGTGGTGCCGGCGTGCGGCTTCGACTACATCCCTGGCGACCTCGGGGTCGCCGTCGCCGCCCAGGAGCTCGGCCGGGTGCCCGAGGAGGTCGACGTGGTCTACGGCATCCGCGGCGGCAGCATCACCCGTGGCACCGCGCGCAGCGCCGTCGGGGCGATCACCTCGACCCGCGCCCGGCTCGGGCGTCTCGTGGTGGCCGGGGAGGACGGCCCCGTGCAGGCAGTGCGTATGCCGTGGGGCGAGGAGCTCACGGTCCCGCTGCACCTGCCCGGCGCGAGCGTGCGCACCGGCGTGGCCGCACCCGGATGGGCGACGCGGGTCACACAGGCCGTCGGGCCCGTCTCGCCGTACAGCTCAGGTCTGGTGCGGCTGACGAAGCCGCTGCTGACCCGCTGGGCGGACCGGCGACCGGAGGGGCCACCGGACGCGGTGCGGGCGCGGGCGAGCGCGCAGACCTGGTCGGTGGTGCGCGCCGGCCAGGACGAGGCTCGCGTCGTGGTCCGCGCGCGGGACATCTACGGCATCACCGCGCGCTTCCTCGTGGCGGCCGCGCAGCAGGTCGCGGGCACCGGCGCGCTGGCGACCGCCGAGGCCCTCGACGCGCGCGCCTTCCTCGACGCGATGTCCTACGAGGACGAGGGCGGCGCGCTCTCCTGGGCCGTCCTGTGAGCAGCTGGGAGGAGCGGTTCCGCGCCCCTCGCATCTCGCTGCCGGACTGGGCCCGCGACGCCCCGGACCACGCGGTGTTCCTCGGCAACGCCACCGGGACCTTCGAGCTCTACACCTGGGACCGCGCCACCGGCGAGACCCGCCAGGCCACCTCGCGCCCGCACGGCACCAGCGACGGCCAGCTGTCGCCCGACGGGCAGTGGCTGTGGTGGTTCGACGACACCGACGGGGACGAGCTCGGCACCTGGGTGCGCCAGCCCTTCTCCGGCGGTACGGCGGAGCCGGCCGCTCCGGGAGTGCCGGCCGGCTACTCCGCCGGCTGCGAGGTCGGGCGTTCGCTGGCCGTCGTCGGCACCTCCACCGACGACGGGTCCTCAGTGCACGTGGTGCGCCCCGGCGACACGTCCCTGCTCTACTCCTCCGAGCACGACGCCGACGTGGCGGCGCTGTCCCGTGACTACCGGCTGGTCCTGCTGGAGCACTCCGAGCACGGCGACTCCCGGCACCGCGCGCTGCGGGTGCTCACCGTCGACGGCGAGGTCGTGGGAGACCTGTGGGACGGCGAGGGCCTGGGCCTGCACGGCGTCGACTTCACCCCCGACGGCAGCCGGGTGCTGGCGCTGCACGAGCAGAACGGCCGGCCCGAGCCGCTGCTGTGGGACCCGGTGTCCGGGGAGGTGGTGCGCCTGGCGATCGCGCTCGAGGGCGACCTGTCGGCCGAGCTCACCGTCGACGGCAGCGCGCTGGTGGTGCTGGCCGAGGCCCGCGGCCGGGCGACGCTGCACCTGGTCGGCCTGGACGGGACGGTCCAGGACCTCGGTGTCGACACCGGCACCGTGACCGACGCGACCCCCCGCCCGGACGGCACCGTGGAGTTCTCCTGGTCCTCGGCGGCCTCGCCCCCCGTGATCCGCTCGAGCACCGGATCGGTCGTGCTCTCCCCGCCCGGGCCGCCCCCGCCGGCGTCGGTGCCCGTCGAGGACGTCTTCGTCGAGGGCCCCGCCGGGACGGTGCACGCCCTGGTGGCACGGCCGCCCGGGCCCGGGCCGTTCCCCACGGTGTTCCTGGTGCACGGCGGGCCGACCTGGCACGACAGCGACGCCTTCGCCGCCGACCGGGCCGCGTACGTCGACCTCGGCTGCGCGGTCGTGCAGGTCAACTACCGCGGCTCGACCGGCTACGGCGCAGCCTGGCGGGACGCCATCGAGGGCCGGCCCGGGCTGACCGAGCTGGAGGACCTCGCCGCGGTGCGGGAGTGGGCGGTGTCCGCGGGCCTGGCCTCGACGTGCGTGCTCGCCGGCGGCTCCTGGGGCGGCTACCTCACGCTGCTCGGCCTCGGCACCCAGCCGTCGCTGTGGGCGGCGGGGGTGGCGGCGGTCCCGGTGGCCGACTACGTCGCGGCCTACGAGGACGAGATGGAGCCGCTGCGGGCCTTCGACCGGTCGCTGTTCGGGGGCTCACCGCAGGAGCTGCCCGACCTCTACCGGCGCTGCTCCCCGCTGACCTACGTCGCAGCGGTCAGCGCACCGGTGCTCGTGCTCGCCGGGGCCAACGACCCGCGCTGCCCGATCCGGCAGATCGACAACTGGCTGGCGGCGGCGCAGGCGCTGGGCAAGCAGGTCGAGGTCTACCGGTTCGACGCCGGACACGGGTCGCTCGTCGTCGAGGAGCGGATCCGGCAGATGCGTGCGGAGCTGGAGTTCGTCGCCAGGCAGGTGGGTCTGCCCGGTCCGGTCTGAGCCGGCCGCTGCCTCCAGGGGCCCGGACCTCCCACGCGGCGGCGGGAGGCGCGCTGGCAGACTGCGCCGGTGCGTCGCTTCCCCTTTGTCCTGGTCTGCCTTGCTCTGCTCGGACTCTCGCCCTCGTCCTCGCAGGCGTCCTCCTGGCACACCTGGAGGGGCAGCCCCACCGACGTCTTCCGCACCGGGCAGTACTCCGCGGGCGAGTGGGTCTACACCAACGGGCTGCGGCAGGCCCGCGGGGCGAACACCGACGGGCTGGAGCGGTCGGACTACTACGCCGCGGTGAAGCCCTCGCCGGTCGACCCGACCGCGATCTCCTACGACCTCTACAACGCCTTCACCTACGACTTCTTCGGCGCCCACCGGGCAGCGCACAACGGCGACTACCAGCTGCCGGACTCCCTGCCCGCCGGCACCGGCGAGGTGGCCGAGGTGCGGCTCGCCGTGGACGGCCCGGACCTGTCGGTGCGGCTGCTGTGGAACGCCTTCCCGGCGCCGACCGCGCAGATCGCGACGCTCGCCTTCGGCCACGCAGGCGACCCGGTCCGGGACTGGCCGCACGGTGCCCGGCTCCGCTCGGCCTACGGCGTGGCGGTGACCATCTGGGGCACGGGCGCCGAGCTGACCGGCAGTACGCCGGGCCCGCACCTCCCGGTCCGGGTGGGCGACCACACCACCGAGGTCCGCGTCCCCCTGGCGCTGCTGCCGGCCGGCCCGTGGCGGCTCACCGGTGGCAGCGGCCTGGCCGACCCGTCCGACCCGGCGCAGTACCTCACGGTGCCGACCGGTCCCGCCACGGCCACGGCGCCGGGGAGCGGCGGGCCCCTGTCACCCACGAACGTGTGGGGGCTGCTGTTCGCCGGGGACACCCCGTGGTCCTTCGACGAGCTGTCCCAGGCACGGCAGCTGACCAGCGGCGTGGCCTCGTCGTACGCGACGGTGGACCCGGCGCTGCTGAGGGCGGGCGCCACGCGGCTCGCGCCGGTGCAGCACGGCGACTTCTCGCGGCTGCTGCACTCGCGCCAGCCGAGCCGGGACGGCATCACCAAGGACCGGTCGGGCGCCCTCGGCACCCCGTCGGTCACCCCGCCCATCCCGGTACCGGACTTCAACGTGAGCTACTACTACGGCGGGGCGCTGCAGGACTACGCGATGCACGTGCCGGCGTCCTACGACGGGACGCGCGCCACCCCGCTCGTGGTCTACCTGCACGGCTACACCGGCTTGCCGGAGGAGCCGTTCCGCAACCCGACCGGGCTGGTCCAGGCCGTCGACAGGCACGGCTGGCTGCTCGCGTCCGCGCTCGGCCGCGGTGACTGGTTCTACCGCGGTGGCACGCCCGGTGAGGCCGACGTGCTCGAGGTGATCGCGGACGTGGAGCGCCGCTACCACGTGGACCGCGACCGCATCTACCTCATGGGCCACTCGATGGGCGGCTACGGGACCAACAACGTCGCGATGCACCACCCGGACCTGTTCGCGGCGGTGGCGCCGGCCGAGGGGACGGACTCGGCCGACCTGCACGCGAACCTGCGCAACACCCCGTGGTTCGAGATGACCGCGGAGGAGGACCTGGACGCTCAGGGCAAGGCCGCGAAGGCGCTCTACGGGAGCCTGTCGGCGGACGGCTACGACGCCACGCTGCTCGACTACCGGCTCAAGATCCACGAGTACTCCTCGATCTACGACACGCTGCCGCGGTTGCTCGGCTTCTTCGCCGCGCACACCCGGGCCGTGCACCCCGCCGTGGTGACGTGGACGCGTCCAGTGGGACAGGACAACCCGCGCCTGGGACAGCGGTACGACGGGGCGTGGTGGCTGCGCGACGTGGAGCCGGCGCCCGGCGTGACCCGACCCACCGTCACGGTCGAGTCGATGGCCCTGCCGCACCGGGCGCTCGCCCCCGCGGCGGCGGCACGCACGGACGCGATGGTCGACGAGGGCGGCCCGACGGGGCGCACCGCCGCCGAGCTGTTCCAGACCGTGCCGGCGACCGCGCCTGCCGCCCTGGTGCCGGACGAGCTGCGGGTGACGGGGACGGGAGCTCGTGGTGCAGCGGTGCGCCTGCGGGACGCAGGGCTGTCAGGCCTGCGCCGGCTGGTGGTGCGCGGTGCCGTCGACCACGACCTCACGCTCACGCTGCTCGACGACGGACGGACCTTCACCCGGCTCGTCGACGGCCGCAACACCGGCACCGTGCGCGGCTCGGTGGTGCTCCCGGCAGGCAGGCACACGGTGGTGCTGGAGACCTCGGGAGCCGGCGCTCAGGCCGAGACCGGCGGTCGGCTGCCGGCGACCGGCGGCCTGCCGCTCACGGTGCTGGGCCTGCTGGTGCTGACGCCGGTGCTCGTCGCGCGCCGGCTCCTCCGGAGCAGCTGAGCTCGACGGCGGGTTGAGGTTTGGCACGTCAGTCAGATGCGGGTGCCCGACCCCGGCGACGGAGCTGGCTGGCCGCGTGGCTCCGCTGTCCGCCCCCTCCTGCTGACGATCTACCGCTCGTGGGGGTCCGGGACGGCGGGTCGGACACCACGAGAGGTAGATCAGCGACGGGGTCGGGAGCTGCTGGTCCACCAATGACGGACGCCTGCTCGTGCTCGCCTTCAGGGCGCAGCTGCGGGCAGCGTGCTCAACGGCCAACTGGGTGCAACCGCCTGCGCTGCATGGCGGAACATTCACGTGGCAGCCGAGTGACTTGCTTGCACTGGTCAGACATCTCGTTAGGTTCCTGATTCACCACATCGGGGGAATCATGGGACATGGACGTCTGCGGCGCGGTCTGTACCGCCGCATCGCCACAGCGACGCTGCTCACGGCCGTCGCGGCCGCACCAGCTGTCGCCCTCCCGCACGCCGCCGACGCCGGCCCACCCGTCGGATCGCTCGTCGCCCAGGTCCACTTCAGCCAGGACTGCGGTTCCGGCCTCGGAGTCGGCGTCGCGTTCGACGGCAGCAACCTCTGGTACTCCTGCTACGCCAGCAGTCCCGACCTGTTCCGTGCCGATCCCCGCACCGGCCAGGTCACCGGCAGCTGGAACATCGCGAACGGGCTCGGTGCCGTCGCCTACGACGCCGGCCGCAACATCCTCTGGGCCGGATGGGGCAGCAGCAGCGGCACGGGGGACGTCCGTCAGATCGCCCTCGACAGCAGCCACGACGTCGTGGGCAGCACGGTCGCGTTCAGCACCTGCGGAGACAACAACTGCTACCTCAACCTCGACGACGGACTGGCCTACGAGGCCCAGAACGACACGCTCTACATCAAGCCCGATGTGGGCAAGGTCATCCACCGCTACTCGGCGAGCAACGGCCAGCCGCTGAGCCAGTTCAGCTGGGCTGGGAACAGCTGCTACAACAGCGGCCTGGCCATCGGCGACAGTCTGCTGTTCGAGGGATCCGACGGCTGCGGCCACGTCTGGGTCGTCGACAAGAACAACCCCTCGGCTCCCCTGTACGACTGGACCACCAACGTCCCGGGCGACCCGAACTTCCGCGACGAAGGGCTGGCCTGCGACCCCTTCACCTTCGCGCCCACCCAGGTGCTGTGGAGCAAGGAGGCCTACTCGCCGAACCGGGTCGCCGCGTTCGCGATCCCGGACGGCACCTGCGGCGTCGGTGGTCGCAGCGTCGCCAACAGCACCCCGAGCTCCAGCCAGCACCCGGTGGTGTTCGTCCACGGTCTCACGCAGAAGGCGGGGAGCGCAGGCTTCGATGCTCTGCGTAACGCCATCAGCCAGGACCATCCGGGTGACATCACCGACTTCACCTACTACCAGGACGTCAGCTGCGACGCGGACGCGCTCACACCGCCGGCGATCCCGACGTACAGCTACGGCTTCCCACTTCACACGGACTCGATCAGCACTGATCCGAAGTACTGCGACAGCGAGCCGGCTATCGGTCTGAACGCGCTCAAGCTCGATGCCCTGGTCCGCAAGGTCCACGACCAGACCGGCCAGAGCGTGGTCCTGATCGGCTACAGCATGGGTGGGGCGACGATCCGCGGCATGCTGTCGTACTCGCAGACGAGCGGCGACGGGGTGGCCGGCATGGTCGACTCGGTGTTCACGATCCACGCCGTCCATCAGGGGAGCTGGATCGCCAAGGCTGGATCGTTTGCCCGCAACCACCAGACCCTCGCGAGTCTGGCCAACAAGATCGGCGCACCCGATCCGACGCGTCCTGCTGTCGAGGACCTTGCGCCTCGCAGCGACTACGTCAACTGGGTCAACACACGTAGCGGCGCTCTGCCGGCGATCCCGTACGTCAATGCCTTCGGCGACATGACCGTCGTGCAGGAGAACTGCTTCCTGTTCTGGTGCAGCGAGCACGACATCGAGCAGGTCGGCGACGTCGTCATCCTCCCCGGAACCGACAGCCCGACGGACACACCCAGCGACGGTGGCGCGCGCTTCCTGCCAGCAAACGGACTGTCCAACCAGTACGACGAGTCGGACAAGCTCTTCTGGGACCCTCAGAGCGACTCGCTGATGGTAGGTGTTGGCATCCAGGCCATCCAGAACCCCCGTTCGCACTTGAAGATCACCGACCACATGGATGAGGTCCAGGTGCCCGACTGCAGGACTCACGACAAGGTGACGCTGACCAAGGCCCTCGCCGAGCAGATCAACGCCCGCATCTCCGGCACGACATACGCGTGCACACCGTGAAGGGGAACAGGATGACGCGCCGCCGCAACCTCGCCTTGCTGCTCACCGCCGCCGGGGTCGGCACGGCTGCGTCGATCGTGGCCCTCGCTGCCCAGTCGGGACCGGGTCCCGTCCACGGGCCGCAAGCCGCGGCGGAAGGTCGCACCACCGGGAGCACCGTCTCCACCGACACCGGTCCGGTGGCCTTCCACCTGCAGGACGACCGCAACGGCATGCACCTGGCCGTCATGCTTGATGCGACGAGCGACCACTACGGCGTCGCCGACGTGACGATCCCTGGGGTCGGGCTGATCGAGACCACCAACCCCGCCGCTCTCGACCGGCACAGCGACACCAGCACGACGCTTGCCTATGACGGGCCGGCGCTGCTGGACCGACGCGAGGCCGCAGACACCGAGTTCGGCATCATCACCGACGCGGCCCACCGTCCGGAGACGACGAGCACCACGGTCCGCCTCCAGGGCCAAGTCGACCCGGTCCACCACAGCGGGGAGCTGAACGTCTGGATCGGCCAGGACAAGTACCACCTGCTCCGGAGCAACGTCCCCGTCGCCGGCGCCGAGCAGACCGCTGCCAGGATCAGGTCCTCTCTGATCGCGGGCGACCTCGACGGGCTCTACGACCTCCTCGACCCGTCCGCGAAGGCATCGGTCGGCCACGACGAGTTCGTGAGCCGCATGCGTTCCGGGCTCGGCGGTCCCGTGACCGACGTCAGCTACGGCGCGTTCACGTACACGACCACCGCGGCCAGCATCGACTACGCCAGCGCGCCGATCACCGTCACAGCCGGGCCAACCGGCACAATGACCACCCATGGCACGCTGCAGCTCATCCGTGTGCTGGGCGCCTGGAAGCTCTACCAGATCAAGCCCAGCAGCTGATCCGACCAGGACGGGCACAGCATGACGCCAGCTCGCCGCACCTTGGCGCTCAGCGCCACGGTGCTGGTCATCGCCGCTGCGCTCGTTGCCGGTGGCCGCACGCTGCTGCGCCGGAGCGGCGACCTGGACCAGCTCAAGCAGTCCACGGCTGTCGGCCTGCTTCCCCCCCAGAGCCACCGCGTCAGCCGCAAGGAGGCGGACAAGCACACCGGCGTCGACGGACCCAACCCCGCGTACGTCCTGGTGACTGCGCAGACGACCCTGAGCGCTGCCGACGTGCGCGCCTACTACCGCACGCAGCTGACCGCACGCGGCTTCACGGTTCAGCTGTCCACCGGGCACCCGTTCGGCCAGGAGCAGGACAAGTACGCGTCGGGACGGATCATCGCCCTCGTCAACGTCCCCAGCGCACCCGCCGCCCCGCTGATCTTCAGCTACAGCCTCGAGATCGCCCGCAGCTGACCGGGCCGCGCAGGTGCGCGTGCTCTCTAGCTGGGGGTCGGCGTGGCGCCGGCGTGACCGTTGCCGTTGCCGTTCCCGACGCCGAGGCCGCCGCCGCTGAGAGTCGGCAACGAGGTCGGCGGCGCGGTGGTGGGCGGCGGGGTCGGTGAGGGCGTCGGGCTCGGCGTGGG
>JBAVRG010000502.1:0-1609 GCA_049694795.1 Mycobacteriales bacterium | reverse complement strand
CGGCCTGTAAGCCGGGTTCTGTACCCCCGCCGAGGCGGGGGTGACGGTCATCCATCTAGGACCACTGTTGCCAGTGGCCTCGTGCGGTCTACCCGCAGGCTCGGGCGGGCCGCCCTCGAACGCCTGCGCAGGACTCCCGAAGGAGTCCCTCTTGACCTTGCTCCGGGTGGGGTTTGCCGAGCCGACCGGGTCACCCCGGCCGCTGGTGCGCTCTTGCCGCACCGTTTCACCCTTACCGCTGCCGAAGCAGTGGCGGTCTGCTTTCTGTGGCACTGTCCCGCGGGTCACCCCGGGTCGCTGTTGGCGACCACCCTGCCCTGTGGAGCCCGGACTTTCCTCGACACCTGGAGGGTGCCGCGACCGTCCGGCCGACTCGTCCGCTGTGAGACTAGCCGCCGCACGCCCGTTGATCACCACCGCGCAGGCTGCGTACGCTCGAGGTCCCGCACGGAGGTGCCGCATGACGACCTCGGGCACGTTCACGACCACGATCCAGGCCCCACCGGACCGCGTGTGGACCTGGATCGGGCACCTGGACAAGCACGCCGAGTGGTCCCCGAAGCCCTACCAGGTGGAGCTGGTCTCCGGTCAGCCCGACGCGGTCGGGAGCCGGTACCGCTCGGTGGGGTGGATCCCCGGCGACAAGCACCACCACAACGACGTCGAGATCACCGAGGTCGTCCCGGCCGAGCACCTCGTCCTGCGCGCGAGCGAGAAGCTGGGCACCTTCCGCAACACCTACGAGCTCAGGCCTGCTGGCGGCGGCACGGAGGTCACCTACCGGCTGGAGTTCCCGCCACTCAAGGGCATGAGCGCGGTGATGGTGCCGGTGCTGTTCCCGCTCGTGGGCAAGCGGGACATCCGCAAGCGGATGGGGCTGCTCAAGGAGAAGGCCGAGGCCGGGGTCTGACCGACTCCCCGCTAGCGTCGGGGGGTGTGGCTCGTCGCCGCCCTGCTCGGCACCTCGACCCTGCTGACCGGGCTCCTCTCCCCTGCCACTGCGGCTGACGTCCTGACCCGCGTCGCGCCGGTGCTGGTGTTCCTGGTGGCGGTGACGGTCCTCGCCGAGCTCGCCGACGCCGCCGAGGTCTTCGACGTGGTGGCGCACCGGGCCGCCCGCGTCGCCCGCGGCCGCACCGTCGTGCTGTTCGCCCTGGTGGTGGCGATCGCCACCGTCACCACGGTGGTGCTCAGCCTCGACACCACCGCCGTGCTCCTCACCCCCGTCGTCCTCGCGACGGCGCAACGGCTGGACCTCAACCCCTTCCCGTTCGCCATGACGACGGTGTGGCTCGCCAACACCGCCAGCCTGCTGCTCCCGGTCTCCAACCTCACCAACCTGCTGGCTCTCGACCGGCTCCACCTCGACGTCGCCGGCTACACCCGGCGCACCGCCCTCGCGGCGCTCGTGGCCGTCGTGGTCACCACCGTCGTCCTCGGCCTCTGGCACCGTCGGCACCTCTTCGGCCGGTACGGCGTCCCTGACCGGCACCGGCCGGCCGATCCCGTGCTGTGCGCGGGGGTCGGAGCGGCGTGCCTGCTGCTGGTGCCGGCGCTCCTCGCCGGCCTCGACGTCGCCGCCGCCGCGAGCGCCTGCGCGGGACTGGCC
>JBAVRG010000501.1:0-3297 GCA_049694795.1 Mycobacteriales bacterium | reverse complement strand
CGTGACCACCGCACGCACACCCGCCTTGCGCACCAGCGCGGCGCGGTGCGGCTGCACCTCCACGGCCACCAGGCGGGCGCCGCGCTCGCTCGCCAGGGCGTCCAGCAGCGCTGCCTTCCCCCCGGGGCCCGCGCACAGGTCGACCCAGGTCGTGTCGGGCCCGGTGAGGGGGGCGTTCGCCAGCGCGAGGGCGACCAGCTGGCTGCCCTCGTCCTGCACGCCGGCCCGCCCGTCGCGGACGGCAGCGAGCTCGCCCGGCGCGCCGCCCTCCTCGAGCCGCACAGCCACGGGCGACCAGGGGCCGGCGACACCGCCGGAGGCCTGCACCAGCGCCTCGCGCGGCATCCGGCGGGCCACCAGGTGGACCTCCGGGCGCAGGTCGTCGGCCTCCAGGGCGCGACGGGCCTCCTCGAGGTCGCCGCGCAAGGCGTCGCGGAAGGCCTGGGCGATCCAGCGCGGGTGGGCGGTCTCGAGGGCCATCGCCTCGACGGGGTCCGCCGGGCGCAGCTGGGCGAGCCAGGCCCCGAGGTCCTGCGCGGCGACCTTGCGCAGCACCGCGTTCGTGAAGCCGGCCGGGCCCGCGGTGAGCACCGTCCGGGCCACGTCGACGGTGGCGGACACGGCCGCGTGCGCGGGGATGCGGGTGCGCAGCAGCTGGTAGGCACCGAGCCGCAGGACGTCGAGCACCGGTGGGTCGACCTGAGCCAGCGGCCGGTCGACGCACGCCTGCAGGACCACGTCGAGCTGGCCCTGGGCCCGCAGCGTGCCGTAGGCCAGCTCGGTGGCCAGGGCGGCGTCGCGCCCTGACAGTCCGCGCTCGCGCAGCAGGGTGGGCAGCACCAGGTTGGCGTACGCGCCGTCCACCCGGACCGCCTTGAGGACGTCGTACGCCGTCAGGCGCACCGGGTCGCGGGTCGGCTTGTGCAGCTGGGGGCGGCTCGGGCGCCGGTCCCCGGTACGGCGGGGCGCGCTCACGCGAAGCCCTCCCCCGCGTCGGGGCGCAGACCGCGCAGCCAGTCCGCGGCCGCCATCTCGCCCTTGCCCTCCGGGCGCACCGTGCCCAGCCGGACAGCACCGGTGGCGGTGCCCACGAGGTCGCCGTCGAGCTCGCCGGGTGCCAGCCGGGCGTCCGTGACCGTCACCGGCCCCAGCTTGACGCGCTTGCCGCGGAACGTGGTCCAGGCGCCGGGCGCCGGGGTGCAGGCGCGGACCAGCCGGTCGACCCGCAGCGCCGGCGCGGCCCAGTCCACGCGCGCGTCCTCCACAGTGATCTTGGGGGCGTACGACACGCCCTCAGCCGGCTGCGGGACGGCGTGCACGGTGCCGTCCTCCAGGCCGTCGAGAGTGGCGACCAGCAACCCGGCACCGGCCATCGCGAGCCGCTCCAGCAGCGCTCCGCTGGTGTCGGTCGGCCGCACATGCTCGGTCAGCATCCCGAAGCAGGGCCCGGTGTCGAGGCCCTCCTCGATGAGGAAGGTCGTCGCCCCGGTCACCTCGTCGCCTGCCAGCACCGCGTGCTGCACCGGCGCCGCGCCGCGCCAGGCCGGCAGCAGCGAGAAGTGCAGGTTGACCCACCCCAGCCGAGGGAGGGCCAGCGCCGACGCGGGCAGGAGGGCGCCGTACGCGACCACGGGGCAGGCGTCGACGGCGAGCTCACGAACCCGCTGCTGGAACTCCTCCTCGCGCGGGTGGCGCGGCGTGAGGACCTCGAGCCCGTGGGCGGTGGCGACCTCCTTCACCGGGCTGGGGCGCAGCGTGCGGCCGCGCCCGGCAGGGGCGTCGGGTCGGGTGACGACGCCGACGACCTCGTGCCGGCTCGTCAGGAGCTCCTCGAGGCTCGGGACAGCCACCTGGGGTGTCCCGGCGAACAGCAGCCTCATGCCGCGGCTGGCCTCAGAGCGCGCGCCCGAACAGCGGGTGCGGGCTGGCCTTGACGACCGGCGCCGGCTGCTGAGCCCACTCGGCGTTGCGGACCGCCTCGAGCGCGAGCTTCTTGGTCTCCGGGTCGAGCCGGTCGATGAACAGCACGCCGTCGAGGTGGTCGGTCTCGTGCTGCACGCAGCGCGCCAGCAGGTCGGACCCCTGGACGGTGATGGGGTCGCCGTACTCGTTCTGGCCGTGCGCGACCACGTGCTGCATGCGTCGGCAGTCGAAGGTCAGGTCCGGCAGCGACAGGCAGCCCTCGGGGCCGTCCTGCTCCTCGTCGTCCGGGAAGTGCAGTACCGGGTTGATGAGGTGCCCGAGGACGTCGTCGACGTCGTAGGTGAACACCCGCAGGCCCACCCCGATCTGCGGGGCGGCCAGGCCGACGCCGGGCGCCTCGAGCATGGTGTCGGTGAGGTCCTTGACGAGGGTCCGCAGCTCCTTGTCGAAGGTGGTGACGACCTCCGCCTTGGTGCGCAGCACAGGGTCGCCCAGCAGGCGGATACTTCGGAGAGCCACACCTCCATGCTAGGTGAGCGACAGCGGGTCCATCTCGACCCGCACCGGCTCGGCCTTGCGGGCGCTGCGGACCCCGGCAGCGGTCTTGAGCGCGGCGGCCAGGGTCGCGCCCTCGGCGCGCGGGACCCGGACGAAGGCCCGCTCGCCGTCACCGTCAGGCACCGGGCCCAGCACCTCGCCGACCGTCAGGTGCGCCAGCAGGTCGGCCACCGCGGCCGGGCTGCCGGACACGCTCGCCATCCGGGTGACCGGCGGGAAGCCGAGAGCGCTGCGGTCGGCGAGCTCGCGGGCGGCCGCCCCGGCGGGGTCCCAGCGCACGAGGGCCTGCACGGGGGCCAGCCCGCGGTCGGCGACCACGACCACCCGGCCCCCCGGCCGGGACAGCGCCGCGGCCGCCATCCAGCGCCGCAGCGCCTCCTCCCCCGCCCTCAGGTCGGCCCGGGTCAGCAGCGACCAGCCGTCGAGGAGCAGCACGGCGCCGTAGCCGCCGTCCGCCACCGGCTCGGCGCCAGGGGTCGCCACCACGAGCGAGGCACCACCCGGCACGCCGGTCAGCACCTCGTCGCGGCCGCTGGTGCGCACCGTGACCCCGGGGAACGCCCGGCCCAGCTCCTCGGCGGTGCGGCGGGCGCCGATGACGGACGCGCGCAGCTGTCGTCCCTGGCAGACCGGGCAGCGCCAGTCACCGGCCAGGTGCCCGCACCAGCGGCAGGAAGCGATGGCATGGCCGGAGGTGGCCTGGAGCGGACCGCTGCACGCGGTGCAGCGCGCCGGGGTGCGGTCGCGCAGGCAGGCGAGCGACGGCGCGTAACCGCGCCGGGGCACCTGCACGAGCACGGGCGCGCCGTCCTGCAG
>JBAVRG010000500.1:0-2344 GCA_049694795.1 Mycobacteriales bacterium | reverse complement strand
CGTGTGCTGCGCGAGCGGCCGCGTGCGTGTCGAACGCGGCCTTCCAGACGTCGAAGTCCTGCACGGTGTGACGTACTGCCAGCGTGGTCATGTCGTTGCCCTTCGTCGTGGGGTGTGGGCCGCGGTGAGAGAACGCTAGAACCCTAGTAACTAGATGTCAAGCCGCTCGTGGATTCCCATTGTCACAGCTGCCGCCCACAGCCGAGCGCACCCAAACGGCGACCCACCTCTCGACAGAGCCACCAGCGGCAGATGCGGACGTTCGGGGGACGGCTAGCGACGCTTCTCCGCCTCACGGCCGCCGTGGATCGGACAGACGCACGAGAGCCCGGGCCTGATGGCCCGGGCTGTCGTTGGCGGTGGTCCCGCCGGAGGTCACGCGGCGGCGCTGCCACCGGTGCGGTAGCGCTCTGCGAGCAGGTTGCTCACGTGGGCTTGGGTCCAGTGGACGCCGCGGCGGGTGCGGTGACCGGCCGGGTTGAGCTCCTCAGCGACGTGCTGCTGGGTCGCGCCCTGCCGCCTGCGCCACCGGGCGAAGCTGCTCGCCCAGCGCCACCACCGGTGCGCTGTCGGCCTCGGTGGTTGTGACGTGTTCTCCTGCTTCTTGTAGTGGGGGTTGGTGAGCTTGCGGTAGGCCCGGTCGTGGGTCGAGGTGCAGGACGTGCGTCCTGCACCTGCCGGCCTTGCTGCGGTACATCGCGTGGTCGGCCCGTACGAGTAGCTGGCTGGTGGGCAGTTCTCCGGGGGCGGTGCGGGCCACCCCGACGCTGGCCGTGATCGTCAGGGTGAGGCCGTCGAGGGAGAATGGTGTCGCGAAGGCCTGCCGCACTCGTCGTGCGATCGCGTCGACCTCCCCGGTGCTGTGGAGGGCCTCGCACAGCAGAACGAACTCGTCGCCGGCCAGGCGGGCCAGGGTGTCGCCGGGTCTGACCAGAGCGCTGAGCCGGGCGGCGACGGCGACCAGTAGCTGGTCCCCGACCGCGTGGCCGTGGCTGTCGTTGACCTGCTTGAAGCGGTCGAGGTCGACGAACAGAACCGCGTAGGTGGTGTCGGCGCGCGGGGTGCGCTCGGTGGCGTGCGTCAGACGGTCCTGAAGCAGGACCCGGTTGGCCAGTCCGGTCAGCGGGTCGTACAGCGCTCGTCGGCGGAACCAGTGGACGTCCCGCTGCGCTCGCTCTCGCCATTGTGCGTTGACCAGGTACGCCGCAATCACGTCTGCGAGGACCTGGGCCGTTTCCATCGCGTGCACGTCCAGGTCGCCGGGAGCATCGCAGTAGAGGTCCAGGGCACCCAGCCGGGCGTCGCCGCGGTGCAGCGGGAAGCTGAAGGCGGCAGCCGCTCCCGCCACCGTCGCTGCGCTGCTGAACGCGCGCAAGCTCGTGTCTACCGCGAGGTCCGGGACAATCACCGGCTCGGCCGCGAGGGAAGGCCCTGGGTGCAGCTCGCGCCGTAGGCGCGCGAAGGTGAGGGCCGCCGGGTCGGAGGCCGCGACCAACTCAACACTCAGGTCTGGCGCAAGGACGGTGAGGGCTGCTCCGGTCACCGGCAAGATCTCGACGATCTGCGCCGGGACCTGCTCCAGGGTGTCCTGGGCAGCGAAGTCGGTGAGCATGGTGCGAGCGAGCTCGGCCAGCAGTCTCACGAGTGCGCGTTCGTTGACCATCTCCCCTCCCCCCGGGGCTGCGGGGAGGGCAGCGTCGGCAGCCGGGAGTCCCCCTCGCTGCCGGTGCTGGCCTGCGTCGACACCGTCGCGCAGGGGGCGGGGGCGGTGGGGGCGGCCAGCGTGCTCCAGCCGCAGTTTCGGCACAGGACGATCAGCGCGTGCCAGGTACTCAGCCCGCTCAGCGCCCACGGCGCGCGGCACTCAGGGCACCGATGGCCATGTCCCCCGCTCGGCTGGCCCCGGCGCCAGGCAAGCAACGACATGTCGGCGGCTTCACTGCGGTACTTCAAGACTTCCCGCCGTCAGCGGTTCGGCTACCGAGGCCGAACAGTTCTCGTACCAGACCGTCCACGGGCTGGCCCGACACCGGCGTCCGCCGGTCAGCGGGACGCTGGTCCAGTCCTCACCCGCCACGCGCGGGTGCCTGAGTTCCTCGGGCTGGTCTGCGCGGCGAGCTGGTCGGTTGCTCATCGGCCTGCGCTGGGAAGTCGGGGGTCGGCAGTCCGGTCGAGCGACGCCACGCGGCGGCCGCCAGGATCACCTTCCGCAGGCAACTAGGTGTAACGACCAGGCAGGTTGTTCACGCGACGCGGCTGATCGGGGGTCGGCCTCCGAGGGCTGAGTGACCGCGTTGAGTGTTGTAGCGGCGGACCCAGCTGTCGAGGGCGCGGGTGCGTTGCC
>JBAVRG010000499.1:0-4668 GCA_049694795.1 Mycobacteriales bacterium | reverse complement strand
CTTCTTCTTCTACGTCAGCGACGACGGAGACGTGCTCGCAGTTCGGTACGACAACTGGAAGATGGTCTTCATGGAGCAACGTGCCGTGGGCACGCTTCAGGTGTGGGCGGAGCCGTTCACCGAGCTGCGCGTGCCGAAGATCTTCAACCTGCGCACCGACCCTTACGAGCGGGCGGACCACACCTCCAACACCTACTGGGACTGGATGCTCGACCACGCGTTCCTGCTCGTGCCGGCGCAGGCGTTCGTCGCACGGATGGCGGCATCGCTCTTGGAGTTCCCGCCGACTCAGAAGCCCGCGAGCTTCGGCATCTCCCAGGCGCTCGCCAAGCTGCGGACCGGGCTCCCGAGCACGTGAGCGATCGGCGCGTCGCCTCGGCCGCCACAGGCTCAGGGGGTGCCCGGCCGGCCGGGGGCATGGTGTGGGTCCCAGGCGGCAGGTTCCTGATGGGGTCGGACGTGCACTACGCCGAGGAGGCGCCCGCGCGTGCTGTCGAGGTGTCCGGCTTCTGGCTGGCGCGAACCACCGTCACGAACGCCGACTACGCGAGGTTCGTGCAGGACACCGGCTACGTCACGGTCGCCGAGCGTCCGCTCGACCCGGCCGACTTCCCCGGAGCCCCGCAGGAGAACCTCGTCCCCGGCTCGATGGTGTTCACCCGGACCACCGGCCCGGTCGACCTGCGTCACCTCAGCCAGTGGTGGACGTGGACCCCCGGAGCCTGCTGGCGGCATCCCGAAGGCCCGAGAACGGACGTCGTGGGACGTCAGGACCACCCGGTCGTCCACGTCGCCTACGAGGACGCACGTTCCTACGCCGGCTGGGCAGGGCTGACGCTGCCGACGGAGGCCCAGTGGGAGCGCGCCTCCCGTGCTGGGCTCGAGGGCACGACGTACACCTGGGGGAACGAGCCCGAGGCGGCCGGTGAGCGGCGTGCGCACTACTGGCACGGGGACTTCCCCTGGCGGGCGGAGGCCGGTTACGGCACGACCGCGCCCGTCGGGAGCTACCCCCCGAACGGCTTCGGGCTGGCGGACATGGCGGGCAACGTCTGGGAGTGGACCGACGACTGGTACGTCGAGACGCGCTTCGCCGACGAGGCACCCTGCTGCGTTCCCCGTGATCCCCGAGGCGGAACAGCCGAGCAGAGCCTCGACCCGCGGCAGCCGCAGTTCCGCGTGCAGCGCAAGGTCATCAAGGGCGGCTCGTTCCTCTGCGCCGACTCCTACTGCCTGCGCTACCGACCGGCCGCTCGACGCCCGCAGATGATCGACACCGGCATGAGCCACATCGGCTTCCGGTGCGCGGCCGTGCCGTCGGGCATCGCAGGCACGTCCTGACGCCACCGCCCCTGACCCGGCACCTGCTCCGGAGGAGGGCCGACGGATGCCTGCCCGACCCGAACCTCTCACCGGCGAGCGGCTGCGCACGCCGCGCGCCGCCGCGGTGGCGGGCATCGTCTTCTCTCTCCTGCTGGGCGTCGCCTTGACGCTCATCGCACTGGCGTCACCCGACCAGCCCGCCACCGTCGGCGCGTGGCTGACCGATTCGACGCGGCGCACCGAGATCACCGTGGCGCTGGACCTCGTGCCGTTCGCCGGCATCGCCTTCCTGTGGTTCATCGGCGTGGTGCGGGACCGGATCGGGGAGCGGGAGGACAGGTTCTTCGCGTCCGTCTTCCTGGGCAGCGGCCTGCTGTTCGTCGCGATGATGTTCACCGCGGCTGCCGTCTCCGGCGCGCTCATCGCGGACGAGTCCCTGCGGTCCGGTGTCGCCCCCAACCCCACCATCCTCGCGCTCGGCCGGCGGGTCGTCGGGCAGCTGCTCCAGGGCTACTCCATGCGGATGGCGGGGGTGTTCACCATGAGCACCGCGACCATCGCGCTGCGGACCCGCGTGGCCTCCCGATGGATAGGCCTGCTCGGAATCGTGGTCGCCGTGGTCCTGCTCGTGACCGCGGGTCTGACGCCATGGGTGGAGCTGCTCTTCCCGGCCTGGGTCCTGCTGCTCAGCGTCGACATCCTCCTGAGCGAGCCGACTCGCGGAGCCGCGGAAGATCCCGGTGACGCCGACGTAGGCGGAACCCTGGACGGGTAGGCGGTGGGTATGAGGTTGATGGCTCCCAGCGAGGTGGAACCTCGCAGGTCAGGACTAGTCCGCCGCAGAATCGTTCGGCTGGCTCGCCACGCGGATCGCAGCGATCACTAGCCGAATCGTCGCAGCAGGTCGGCGTAAGCGATCGCACCGTCGAGGAAGCCCAGCGTTCCCTTGTCGAGCAGCTCCCGGCCGGCGCGCTCCAACATGCTGAGCGAGGCTCGGGCCAAGCTGCCGCCCAGGCTGACCCGTTTGACTCCGAGCGAGAAGAGCGCGGGTGCGTCGATCGTGTTCGCCAAGCCTGCCACCACGTTGAGCGGGCCGGGGATGGCGGCGGCGAACCGACGAATGGTGTCCGCCTCGACGACCTCCGGCACAAAGACGCAGTCGGCGCCTGCTTCGACGTACCGGAAGGCCCGCTCGACCGTCTCGCCGAAGACATCCCCGGGCGTGCCGGCGAAGTAGGTGTCGGTTCGGGCGTTCAGCAGGAACGTGCCTTTCGGCGCCGCGGCCCGGGCGGCCGCGATGCGGTCGACGGCCTCGTCGATGGGAACAGCCCGGCCCTTCCGGCGTCCTCGAGATTGGCGCCCACCGCTCCGAGCTCCACGGCCCGGGCCACGGTGCAACCGACTTCGTCCGCGGTCTCGCCGTACCCAGCCTCGAGGTCCGCGGTCACCGGCACGTTCAGTGCGGCCGCGATGGGACTGATGCGCACGAGCATCGTGTCGCGGTCCATCGCTTCACCGTCGGGGACTCCGCAGGACCATGCAATGCCCGCGCTGGTCGTGGCGATGGCAGGGAAGCCGACCTGCTCAAGGATGCGGGCAGAGCCGGGATCCCAGGCGTTAGGGAGCACGAATCCGGGACCGGTGTGCAGGGCGAGCAGGGCGGCCGCCTTGTCGCTCGAAGGACCCGCGGTTACGAGGCACCCCTGTCGAGGGCAGTCAAGGTCACTGCGGTCGTCTCGTGTGCGACCAAGTCGTGGTCCATCCCCACCGTGAACACCACCCGCGCATCGTCGTTGATCGCGATCATGTGCGACACCCTTGCACGGTCCTGCCGCTGCGGCCCCCTGGCGCCCACGATCGGCGACGCGTTGCGCCGCGGCTCGGCACTGCAGCCATCTACCACAGCCCGCAGAACGGATCCTGGGATGTCGAGTTCAGGCTCTGCGCGGGGCTCATGTGCAACTGCACGAGTCCCCCCCCGGGACACCCACCACATGCCGATCTCCCTGCCCGACGGCCGCAGCCGCGAGGGTGCGCTTCAGATTCTCGAAGTGGCTCGTGACCTCGCTCACCCCGGGTCTGTGCGGCCTGTGCATGCGTGCCGCCGGAGTGAGCAGTGACGCGCCCTTGTCCCCGGCCAGCCAGTGCCGCTGCCGCGAGCTGGGACCGTTGCCGTGTTGTGCGTGCCCACGAACAACACCTCGGGCACGACCTTGTCGAGCCTGCCGGCAGTCACCGCGGTCGCGCGCTACCGGTCCCGCGCGGACCGGTAGCTCAGCAGCGGCAGGTAGGCCTGCACCCGCGCGTCGCCCAGACGAGAACGGCTGTCGCTAACGCACGCCTCGACCGTCTGCCCGGCTGTACACGCCGGCGAACTCGTCAGTGAGTCGGTCCAGGTCGCGGCGACATCGTCGATCTGCACAAGGCATTCCTGCGAGGCTGATGTCAGTTGGCGATGACACGACAGGTGGCGCGCAGATGAACAGCGGACGGCTTTCCGTGCCAGCCTCAGCGCAGCGGGGCTGTCGGGTCGAACGGGCTCACCACGACTGTGCCGTGGACCTGGCACACGGCGGCGAGGGTGTTGTAGATGGTGCCGTACTGGCGCAGGTTGTGGTGCAGCAGGTCCACGCGCCGCTCAGGTTCGTCGGTGGCGATTCTCAGCTCGTAGCTGATCTCGATGAAGCGCGGTGGGCTGTCCTGTCGGCGGGCTTCGACGTCGACCTCGGCGTGCTGGTAGCGGAACGGCAGCAGCTGGCTGGCGCGTTGGACGTTCTTCAGCAGGCACGCGGCGAAGGCACTGGCGAGCAGGTCGGCGGGTCCCGGCAGGCCCGTGGGGCCCTGGGCCCAGCTGGCGTCCATGGTGACCGTCTGGTCTCCCGCGGCGAGCTGGGCCTGCCCTGGGCTGGTGGTGCGTCCGGTGACCCGGTAGCTGGTCGGTGCGGAGGTCATGACGTGCCCCTTCCTGGCTCTGCGGTCACGGCGGCCTGGGGCCAAGACAGGCGGCGGCGCAGCCACAGCGAGACGTACACCAGCCCGACGAGTACCGGCACCTCGATCAGCGGACCGACGACCCCGGCGAGCGCCTGCCCGGAGGTGACCCCGAAGACCCCGATGGCGACGGCGATCGCGAGCTCGAAGTCGTTGGACGCGGCGGAGAACGACAGCGCAGACGTGCGCGGGTAGGTGAGGTGCAGCCGCCGTGAGAGAGCGAAAGCCCCGAACCACATCACGAGGAAGTAGCCCAGCAGCGGCAGGGCGATCCGCGCGACGTCGAGCGGCTCGGACGTGATCGTGTCTCCTTGCAGGGCGAAGAGCACGACGACGGTGAACAGCAGGCCGTAG
>JBAVRG010000498.1:0-3071 GCA_049694795.1 Mycobacteriales bacterium | reverse complement strand
GCCACGCTCGGGGGATGCGGACGGTGGCGTGGCTCGAGACCCTCAGGGGCGGACGTCCGGCGCCGCGCTGGACCGGACGCGTCGTGCTCGCGCTCTCGGCGGTGCTGTTCGTGGCGGTGCTGGCGCTCCGGCTGGCGAGCACGGGGTCGCGCGCCGGCCTCCTCGTCCTGTTCGTCCTGCCGGTGGCCCTGATCGCGATGTCCTTCGGGCGGTGGGCCGGTCTGGGGGCGGCGGTGGTCGCCCTCGCTCTGACGGCGGTCTACGAGGAGGCCGGCGGGGATGTCGGGGGACCTATCGGTTTCGCCACCCGCGGGGCGGCGGTCGTCGTGCTCGGCTTCCTGCTGGGGTGGTACGCCGACCGGCTGATGGCGGCGCAAGAGGCGCAGGACCGCACGCACCGGGAGCTTCAGCAGGCCCAGGACGAGCTCCAGGAGGCTCAGCGCGTCGCGGGCGTCGGGAGCTGGCGGTGGGACGCCGCCAGCGACCGGCTGACGTGGTCGGCGGAGCTGCACCGCGCCCTCGCCCTCGACCCCGAGGAGATCCAGACGCTGGAGGAGCTCATCGCCGCCCGGCTGCACCCGGATGACGTGCCGCCGGCGATCGAGGCGCGGGACCGGGGGCTGCGCGACCGTGTGCCGTTCGAGCTGCGCCCGCGGCTGGTGCTGCCCGACGGACGGACCCGGCACGTCCTGATCCGGGCCGAGGTGCTTGGCGACGACGACGTCGTCACCGGCCTGCGCGGCACCGCCCAGGACGTCACGGCGCTGCGGGAGGCCGAGCTCGCGGCGCAGGCGGCCCGCGACCGGCTGGTGCGCGTGCTGGAGACGCTGGTCGACGCCGTGGTGGTCAGCGCTGCGGTGCGGGACGGCCACGGGGTCGTCGTCGACTTCCGGGTCGAGTACGTCAACCCCTCTGCCGTGCGCGTCCTGGGGCACCCGACAGAACAGGCACGGGGAAGGCTCTGGAGCGAGCTGTGGCCAGGCCGGATGGGCACGGAGCTCTTCGCGGCGTACGTCCGCATGGTCGAGACCGGGGAGCCGCTGGTCGTCGGTGACGCGCTCAACCTCGACCACACTCCTGGGACCGCCGAGTTCGTGGACCTGCGGGCGGCTCGGTTAGGGGATGGTTGCGTGACCATCGCGCGGGACGTGACGGAGCGGGTCCGGGCCGACCAGGCGCTGGCCGAGGCGACGGCGCAGTTCGCGGCGGCGTTCGACCACGCACCCGTCGGCATGGCGCTGATCCGGCCGAACCGGGTGCTGATGCGGGCGAACGAGGCGCTCGGTGCGATCACCGGGCACTCGCTGGGTGAGCTGGTCGGGACCCCCCTGAGCGAGCTGGTCGACCCGCGCGACGTCGACAGCAGCAGCGTGCAGCTCGCCGAGCTCGTCAGCGGCGTGCCCGGGGGCGCCAGCCGCTCCGAGGTCCGGCTCCGCACCGTCGCCGGCGAGGCGCGCTGGGTCTCCCTGAGCATGGCCATGGTCGGCACCGGGGACGACGCCTACGCCGTCGCGCACGTGGAGGACATCGACGATCGGAAGCGGCTCGAGGGCCGCATGCAGTACCTGGCGGACCACGACGCGCTCACCGGGCTGTTCAACCGTCGGCGCTTCCACGAGGAGCTGGCGCACCACCAGGCGCTCGCGACCCGGTACGGAGGCGGCGGGGTGGTCGCGCTCATCGATCTGGACAACTTCAAGTACATCAACGACACGCTGGGGCACCAGTCCGGCGACCAGCTCATCCAGGCGATCGCGCGGATGCTCCGCAGCCGGCTCCGCGACAGCGACGTGATCGGCCGGCTCGGCGGCGACGAGTTCGCCGTACTGCTGCCGGGAGCCGACGTCGAGCACGCCGTCGAGGTGGCCACGTCGCTGCTCGCGGGGATCCGCAGCACAGAGGTCGACCAGGGCGGGCAGCGGGTGCGCAGCACCGGCAGCGCCGGCCTGGCTCGTCTCGACGAACCGGGCGTGCCCGGCGCCGACACCGTGCTCGCCAACGCAGACCTCGCCATGTATGCCGCCAAGGAGGCCGGCCGGGACGCGCTGGTCGTGCACGACCCGGCCGGCCCGCACGTGGAGAGGTCCCGGGCACGGTTCCGCTGGCTCGACCGGATTCGCCATGCCCTGGACCACGACCTGTTCGTGCTGCGGGCTCAGCCCATCCTGGAGCTTGCCTCCGGTGAGATCAGCGGCTGCGAGATCCTGGTCCGGATGCGCGACGGCGCCCAGCTGATCGAGCCCGACCGCTTCCTCCCCATCGCCGAGCGGCACGGGATGAGCGCGGGGATCGACCGCGTCGTCGTCGCACGCAGCATCGACCTGGTCGCGGCGCAGGCCCGGCCTCCCGGGTTCCGCTGGGAGATCAACCTCTCTGGCGACTCCCTCGGCGAACCGGCCCTGCCGCGGCTGATCGAGGCGAAGATCGAGGAGACCGGCATCGCGCCGTCCGCGCTCGTCTTCGAGATCACCGAGACGGCCGCGATCACGAAGATGGACGAGGCGCGTGCCTTCGCCGCCCGGATGAGGGACCTCGGGTGCGGTTTCGCCCTGGACGACTTCGGCGCCGGCTACGGGTCCTTCTACTACCTCAAGCACCTGCCGTTCGACTACCTCAAGATCGACGGGGAGTTCATCCGGCAGCTCGCCACCAGCCAGGTCGACCAGACCATCGTGCGGTCGATCGTCGCCGCCGCCCACCCCCTGGGCAAGCAGACCATCGCCGAGTACGTCGGCGACAGCGTCACGCTCGAGCTCCTCCACGAGCTCGGGGTGGACCACGCACAGGGCTACTACATCGGACCGCCGGTCGACCCGGCGCTGCCACTGCGCACCTGGGTGCAGGGCCCGGTATGTCCCACGTGAGCGACTGTGCGCTGATAGCGTCCCAGCGCTTCGTGATCAGTACGACGAGAGCCTGCGGGTAGCGGACCCTGCTCGTGGGCGGGGGAGCTCCGGTGCCAGACGACGACCTGTCCGCCTCCGATGCCGCGCGACCTGCGCGGCCGCGGCCGGCCCCCGCTGCGGTCCCGCGGCGCCGGCTACCCGACCAGCCTCGGCTCACGCCTGCCC
>JBAVRG010000497.1:0-16791 GCA_049694795.1 Mycobacteriales bacterium | reverse complement strand
TGGCCGTGGCCGGCCGACCTGGGGGACCTGCAGGCCACCAGCCGGGTGCTCGCCGCCCTCCGGGAGTCGGCCCGGGCCGAGGCACCGGCGCGCGTGGCCTGAGCGCC
Organism: Mycobacteriales bacterium; assembly: GCA_049694795.1. Classification (GTDB taxonomy): domain Bacteria; phylum Actinomycetota; class Actinomycetes; order Mycobacteriales; family SCTD01; genus RYN-111. The sequence goes on along the minus strand of JBAVRG010000497.1, from coordinate 16,684 downwards.
GCAGGTCGTCGTACCGGCGGGTGCCTGCTCGTCCGTTCCGGCGGCGGCGTTGCTCTGGTGATGCAGGGGTGGATCGTCCCGGTCGGCCCCCTGGTTCTCCGGCAGCCGTGGTCTGAGTAGCCTCAGGTCACGACAGCGTTGTCCCACACGAGGAGCACGAGTGACCGTCCGCGTAGGCATCAACGGATTCGGCCGGATCGGCCGAAACTTCTTCCGGGCCGTCCTGGCCGGCGGGGCCGACATCGAGATCGTGGCCGCGAACGACCTTACGGACAACAAGACGCTGGCCCACCTGCTCAAGTACGACTCGATCCTCGGCCGCCTCGGCGACGTCACCTACACCGGCGACTCGATCTCGGTGGGCGGCAAGACCTTCCGCGCCTTCGAGGAGCGCGACCCGGCGCAGCTGCCCTGGGGCGAGGTCGGTGCCGACGTCGTCATCGAGTCGACCGGCTTCTTCACCGACGCGACCAAGGCCAAGGCCCACCTCGACGGCGGCGCCAAGAAGGTCATCATCTCCGCGCCGGCCTCCAACGAGGACCTCACCGTCGTGATGGGCGTCAACGACGACCAGTACGACGCCGCCAAGCACCACGTCATCAGCAACGCGTCCTGCACCACCAACTGCCTGGCGCCCATGGCGAAGGCGATCGACGACGAGTTCTCGATCCTCAAGGGCCTCATGACGACGGTCCACGCCTACACCCAGGACCAGAACCTGCAGGACGCCCCGCACAAGGACCTGCGCCGTGCCCGCGCCGCCGCGATCAACATCGTGCCGACCTCGACCGGCGCCGCGAAGGCGATCGGCCTGGTGCTGCCGCAGCTCAAGGGCAAGCTCGACGGCTACGCGCTGCGGGTGCCGATCCCGACCGGTTCCGCCACCGACCTCACCGTCGAGGTCGGCCGCGAGACCACCGTCGAGGAGGTCAACGCCGCGGTGAAGGCCGCCGCCGAGGGGCCGCTGAAGGGCTTCCTGAAGTACACCGAGGACCCGATCGTCTCCAGCGACATCGTCACCGACCCGTCGTCCTGCATCTTCGACGCCGGCCTCACCAAGGTCATCGGCAACCAGGTCAAGGTCGTCGGCTGGTACGACAACGAGTGGGGCTACTCCAACCGCCTCGTCGACCTCGTCGGGCTGGTGGGCAGTCAGCTTTGAGGCTCGCGGAAGACCTGCAGGTCAAGGGGAAGCGGGTCCTCGTCCGCTCCGACCTCAACGTCCCGCTCGACGGCGGCACGATCACCGACGACGGCCGCATCCGCGCGTCGCTGCCGCTGGTCCGCAGCCTCGTCGAGCAGGGCGCGAAGGTCGTGCTGACGGCGCACCTCGGCCGTCCCAAGGGCACGCCCGACCCGAAGTACAGCCTCGCCCCGGTCGCCGAGCGGCTCGAGGAGCTGCTGGGACGGCCGGTGCGGCTCGCCCGTGACGTGGTCGGCCCGGACGCGAGGTCGTCGGTCGCCGAGCTGCGCGAGGGCGGTGTCGTGCTGCTGGAGAACGTCCGCTTCGAGGCGGCCGAGACCTCCAAGGACGACGCGGTGCGGGGCGCCTTCGCCGACAAGCTCGCGGCGTTCGCCGACCTCTACGTCGACGACGCCTTCGGGGCCGTGCACCGCAAGCACGCCAGCGTGTACGACGTCGCGCAGCGGCTGCCGCACGCCGCCGGCCCGCTGGTGGCCGCGGAGGTCGACGTCCTCAAGCGCCTCGAGGAGGATCCCGAACGGCCGTACGTCGTCGTCCTCGGCGGCTCCAAGGTGTCGGACAAGATCCTCGTCATCGAGGCCCTCCTGCCGAAGGTCGACGCGCTGCTCGTCGGTGGCGGCATGTGCTTCACGTTCCTCAAGGCGCAGGGCCACGACGTCGGCAGCTCGCTGCTCGAGGAGCAGATGCTCGACCAGTGCCGGCAGCTGCTCGCCAGCGGCAAGGTCGTGCTTCCCGTCGACGTGGTCGCGGCGACGGCGTTCAGCGCCGACGCCGAGCACGACGTCGTACCCGTGGACGCGATCCCCGCCGACCGCATGGGCCTCGACATCGGGCCCCGGTCGGTGCAGCTGTTCGCCGAGCGACTGAAGGGCGCGCGGACGGTGTTCTGGAACGGCCCCATGGGGGTCTTCGAGCTGGCCCCCTACGCCGAGGGCACCCGTGGCGTGGCCGAGGCGGTCGCCGCTCTCGACGGCCTGACGGTCGTGGGCGGCGGCGACAGCGCGGCCGCCGTACGCGCGCTGGGCATCGACGAGTCCCGCTTCACCCACATCAGCACCGGCGGCGGGGCCTCGCTCGAGCACCTCGAGGGCAAGTCGCTGCCCGGCCTGGAGGTCCTGCAGTGAGCCGTCAGCCCCTGATGGCCGGCAACTGGAAGATGAACCTCAACCACCTCGAGGCCATCGCGCTCGTCCAGAAGCTCGCCTTCTCGCTGTCCGACGCCGACTTCGACGCCGTCGAGGTCGCGGTGCTGCCGCCGTTCGTCGACCTGCGCAGCGTGCAGACGCTCGTGGACGGCGACAAGCTGCGGATCCGGTACGGCGGGCAGGACCTGTCGCCGCACGACGCCGGGGCCCACACCGGTGACACCAGCGGCGCGATGCTGGCCAAGCTCGGGTGCACGTACGTCGTCGTCGGCCACTCCGAGCGGCGCACCGACCACGCGGAGTCGGACGAGGTGGTGCGCGCGAAGGTGCTGGCCGCGGGCAGGCACGGCCTGGTGCCGATCCTGTGCGTCGGCGAGGGGCTCGCGGTCCGCCAGGCGGGCGAGCACGTGAGCCACTGCGTCGCGCAGCTGAAGGCCGCCCTCGTGGACGTGCCGGAGGCGGTGCTGAGGACGCTCGTCGTGGCCTACGAGCCCGTCTGGGCGATCGGCACCGGCGAGGTGGCGACCCCTGAGGACGCTCAAGAGGTGTGCGCCGCGCTGCGCTCCGAGCTGGCCGAGATCGCTGGGGGAGACGTCGCGGACGGCGTGCGCGTCCTCTACGGAGGCTCGGTGAAGTCCTCCAACGTCGCCGCGATCATGGCGCAGCCGGACGTGGACGGGGCGCTCGTCGGTGGCGCCTCGCTCGAGGCGGACGAGTTCGCCAGGATCGTGCGCTACCCGGCCGCTGCCTGACCTTCTGCCCCGACCGGAACGGCCTCGGCGCGATCTGTCCGTGACCTGCGGTGTGACAGCGATACGCACGTAGGTCACCGGTTGGTCACGATCCCGGCTCAGGGGGGTGTCCTGCCTTCCGCCAGGCTTCGGGACCGCTCTAGAGTCCCGCGCACAGCCCTGGCACAGGGTCGCGCCAGCCCTGACCGAGGGCCGGTCGGCTCCCTGTCCGATTCCCAGCCCGGAGAAGAGACCTCGTGACGGCACCGCTCGACGTCGACACCTCGGCCACCAGCGCCACCCCGGAGGCCGTGCTGCAGGGGCAGCCTGCCATCAGCATCGAGGGTCGTTCGCTCGGCCAGATCGCGTGGATGCGGCTCAAGCGCGACAAGGTCGCCATGGCCGGCGGCGTCGTGATCCTCGTCCTCGTCTTCATCGCCGTCTTCGCGCCGATGCTGGCACGGCTCGAGGGCCAGCAGCCGAACGTCTTCCACACCGACCTGCTCAACCGCGACCTCGGTGGCCCCCCGAACGGCTCCTACGGCGGGATGAGCAGCAGGCACTGGCTGGGCGTGGAGCCCTCCAACGGCCGCGACATCTTCGCCCGCATCATCTACGGCGCCCGCATCTCGCTGCTCATCGCGCTGCTGGCCACCGTCGTGTCGGTCGTCATCGGCTCCACGCTCGGTGTCACCGCCGGCTACTTCGGCGGCAAGATCGACGCCGCCATCAGTCGGCTCATGGACGTGCTGCTCGCCTTCCCGCAGCTGCTGTTCAGCATCGCGCTGGTCGGCATCGTGCCGACGAACTTCCCGCGCACGGTGCTGCTCGTCATCGTGATCGGCTTCTTCGGCTGGCCCTACATCGGCCGCATCATCCGCGGCCAGGCGCTCTCGCTGCGCGAGCGCGAGTTCGTCGACGCGGCGCGCAGCCTGGGCGCCAGCAACAACCACATCCTGTTCAAGCAGCTGCTCCCCAACCTGGTCGCGCCGATCCTGGTCTACTCCACCCTGATCATCCCGACCAACATCCTCACCGAGGCCGCCTTGTCCTACCTCGGTGTCGGTGTCAAGCAGCCCACCTCCTCCTGGGGCGACATGCTCAGCCAGGCGGTGCAGTGGTCCACGACCGACCCCGCCTACATGGCGGTGCCCGGCATCGCCCTGTTCATCACCGTGCTCGCCTTCAACCTCCTGGGTGACGGCCTGCGCGACGCACTCGACCCCCGCGCCGGTCGCTGACCCGACCGCGCACCACCACCGGGTGCGGCAGCCGCCGCACCCGACGACAGACCTCCACCGGGACTCGCCGGGGGACGACCTGCCTACCGAGCGGTGGCAGGAAGAAGGGAGAGCGGATGTCGCTCAACAACAAGGCGCTTCGCACCGGCACTGCCGTTGTGGCGCTCGCGCTTGCTGCCGCCGCCTGCGGTGGCAGCAGCGGTGGTGGCAAGAAGACCACCGGCACGTCGTCCGGCGACCACGGCCTCAACGCCAGCACGACCGCCGGCGGCCAGCTGGTCATCCTCAACACGGCTGACTTCGAGCACCTCGACCCGCAGCGCAACTACGTGGGTCAGGCGCTCAACTTCGGCCGCCTGCTCTACCGCCAGCTGACGACGTACAAGTCGGTGGCCGGCGCCGCGGGCAGCGAGATCGTGCCCGACCTCGCCACCAACCTCGGTGAGCCCTCCAACAACGCCAAGACGTGGACCTTCCACCTCAAGGACGGGCTGAAGTACGAGGACGGCACGCCGATCACCTCGCAGGACATCAAGTACGGCGTCGAGCGCTCCATGTCCCCGCTCATCCCGGACGGTCCGCAGTACGCCAAGCAGTACCTCGTCGGCGCCAAGGACTACGCCGGCCCGTTCGAGGGCAAGGAGCTCGACTCCATCAAGACCCCGGACGACAAGACCATCGTGTTCGAGCTGAACGCGCCGCACGGCGACTTCGGCTACACGGTCTCGCTGCCGACGTTCGCGCCGGTCCCGAAGGCCAAGGACACCAAGGTCAACTACGACGCCCGTCCGTTCAGCTCGGGCCCGTACAAGATCCAGACCTACCAGCGCGGCAAGCAGATGCTGCTGGTGCGCAACACCTACTGGGACAAGAAGACCGACCCGGCGCGCTCCGCGCTGCCGGACACCATCAAGGTCGTCGAGGGTCTCGACCCGGCGATCGTCGACCAGCGCCTGATCGCGTCCGCCGGTGACGACGCCAACGCGATCCAGCTCGACTCGTCGATCCAGCCCGAGAGCCTGGCCCGGGTCATCAACAACCCGAAGCTGAAGGACCGCTCGGTCAACGGCTACACCGGCTTCCTGCGCTACATCGCGATGAACACCCAGCGCGGCGTCACCAAGAACGTCAAGGTGCGCCAGGCGGTGGAGTACGCGATCAACAAGCAGGACCAGCAGACCGCGCGTGGTGGCCCCTTCGGCGCCGGCTCGATCGCCAGCACGATCATCATGCCGAACGTCGCGGGCTACAAGAAGTTCAACGCCTACCCGGCGCCCGACACCGGTGACGTCGACAAGGCCAAGGCGCTGCTGAAGGAGGCCGGTTACCCGAACGGCTTCACGGCGACGCTCGAGACCGTCAACAAGGGCAAGGGCCTCAAGCAGGCCGTCGCCTTCCAGGCGGCCATGGCGCGCGTGGGCATCAAGATCAACATCGCCCAGGTCGACCAGAGCGTCTACTACAGCACCATCGGCGACATCAAGAAGGAGCCGGAGTTCGTCATCGCGGCCTGGGGTCCGGACTGGCCGGCCCCGAGCACCGTCATCCCGCCGCTGTTCGACGGCCGTCAGATCGTTCCTCAGGGCAACCAGAACTTCTCCCAGCTCAACGAGGACTCGATCAACAAGGAGATGGACCGCATCACGTCCATCACCAACGTCAACGACGCCAACAAGGCGTGGGGTGACCTGGACGAGAAGATCATGACGGAGTTCGCTCCGATCCTCCCGCTCCTGAACGACAAGGCCGTCTACGTCGTCGGCTCGAACGTCACCAACCTCTACATCCACTCCTTCTACGGCGACCCGGACCTCGCGGCCCTCGGCGTCAAGAAGTAGCAACCCGCACCACCAGCACGACCCGCACGACGACTGCGTTCCCCCCGGCCCTGCGCGGGCCGGGGGGAACGCAGCGCGCACGACCCTCACGACCCGTGTGACCGTGACGACAGAAGGCAGGTGAAGGGCGCGACCCGCCCGAGGCCATGACCCGCTACATCCTCCGGCGCCTCATCGGCGTCTTCGCGCTGATGGTGGTCATCAGCATCGTCACCTTCGCGGTGTTCTTCCTGGTCCCTGCCGACCCGGCGCTCCAGGCGTGCGGCAAGACCTGCGACCCGCAGCGGCTCGCGCAGATCCACACCAAGCTCGGTCTCGACAAGCCGGTGTTCTTCGCCTGGCCGCCGACCGACAGCCAGTACGGCCAGTTCGTCAAGGGCCTCGTGGTGGGCCGCGACTTCATCGGTGGTGGCTCGGCCGACCACTGCGACGCCCCCTGCTTCGGCTTCTCCTTCAAGGACGACGAGCAGGTGTGGCCGCTGCTGCTCGACCGCCTGCCGGTCACGTTCAGCATCGCCATCGGAGCCGCCTTCCTCTGGCTCACGATCGGTGTCTCGATCGGGGTGCTGTCCGCCCTGAGGCGGGGCAGCCTGTTCGACCGCAGCGCCATGACGCTGGCGCTGGCCGGTGTCTCGCTGCCCGTCTACTTCACCGCGCTGATCCTGCTGTTCTTCCTGTGCTTCAAGGGCGGCCTGGACTACCCGGCCTACTACTCCTTCAAGGCCGATCCCCTCAAGTGGGCGCAGAACCTGCTCATGCCGTGGTTCACGCTGGCCTTCCTCTACGCCGCGCTGTACGCCCGGCTCACCCGCGCGAACATGCTCGAGACGATGGGTGAGGACTACATCCGCACGGCACGTGCCAAGGGCCTGCCTGAGAGCGTGGTGATCCGCAAGCACGGCCTGCGGGCCGCGCTCACCCCGATCGTCACGATCTTCGGCCTCGACCTCGGGGCGCTGCTCGGCGGCGCCATCCTCACCGAGAGCGTCTACAACTTCCCCGGCCTCGGTCAGTTCGCGCTGCTCGCGATCACGAACCTGGACCTGCCCGAGATCCTCGGCACGGTGCTGTTCGCTGCCTTCTTCATCGTCTTCGCAAACCTGGTGGTGGACGTCGTCTACGCCTTCGTGGACCCGAAGGTCGCCTACAGCTGATCGGCGGCCTGCCGGCCCTCCTCGACGTACCATCTGCTCGTCCTACTGCCTCGCGAAGGACTCCCCTTGACTCTCAGCCTTGACCAGGGCACCGCCGCGCCGCGGCCCGCTCCGACGGCGTTCCTCGAGGTCCGCGACCTGTCCATCCACTTCCCGACCGACGACGGCCTGGTGAAGGCGGTCGACGGGCTGTCGTTCTCGCTCGAGAAGGGCAAGACCCTCGGCATCGTGGGCGAGTCCGGCTCCGGCAAGAGCGTCACGAGCCTGGGCATCCTCGGCCTGCACAAGGGCACCCGCGCCAAGCTCGGCGGTGAGGTGTGGCTGGACGGCGCCGAGCTCGTGTCGGCCACCAAGGAGGAGGTCCGCAAGCTGCGTGGCCAGCAGATGGCCATGATCTTCCAGGACCCGCTCTCCGCGCTGCACCCCTACTTCACCGTCGGGTCGCAGATCGCTGAGGCCTACCGGATCCACAACAAGGTCTCGAAGAAGGCGGCTCGAGCCCGTGCCGTGGAGATGCTCGACCGGGTCGGGATCCCGACGCCCGACAAGCGGGTCGACGACTACCCGCACCAGTTCTCGGGCGGTATGCGCCAGCGCGCGATGATCGCCATGGCGCTGTCCTGCAACCCCGAGCTGCTCATCGCGGACGAGCCCACGACGGCGCTCGACGTGACGGTGCAGGCGCAGATCCTGGACCTCATGCGTGACCTGCAGAAGGAGTTCGGCTCCGCGATCATCATGATCACCCACGACCTCGGCGTGGTGGCGGAGTTCGCGGACGACATCCTGGTCATGTACGCCGGCAAGAGCGTGGAGTACGGCGCCGTCAACGACGTGTTCTACGCCCCGGAGCACCCCTACACCTGGGGTCTGCTCTCCTCGGTCACCCGGCTCGACCGGGTGCGGCAGGAGCGGCTCAAGCCCATCGCCGGCGCGCCGCCCAGCCTCATCAACGTCCCGAGCGGCTGCGCCTTCCACCCGCGCTGCCCCTACGAGCCCCAGACCGGTGGCAGGGGGGCGACCGAGATCCCGCTGCTCGAGCAGGCCGGACCCGGTCACATGGTGCGCTGCCACCTGCCCACCGCTGAGCGGAAGAAGATCTTCGCCGAGCAGGTCAAGCCGACGCTGTAGATGACGCCGTACAGGACGACCACCATGACTCAGGAGAGCCGCGCATGACCGCCGTCGACGAGAGCCCTGCCACCGCCCCCACGGGCGGCGAGCAGCCGCTGCTGCAGGTCGAGGGGCTCCAGAAGTACTTCCCGGTGACCCGCGGGATCATCTTCCAGAAGCAGGTCGGCGCGGTGAAGGCCGTCGACGGCCTGACCTTCGACGTCGCCAAGGGCGAGACCCTCGGCCTGGTGGGGGAGACCGGCTGCGGCAAGTCGACGACCGGGCGTCTGCTCACCCGCCTGCTCGAGCCGACCGCCGGCCGGATCTCCTTCGACGGCCGCGAGATCACGCACCTGTCCCGCAGCCAGATGCGGCCGCTGCGCAAGGACATCCAGATCATCTTCCAGGACCCCTACAGCTCGCTGAACCCGCGGCACACGATCGGCACGATCGTCGGCGCGCCGTTCCGGCTGCAGGACGTCCAGACCGAGAACGGCGTCAAGAAGGCCGTGCAGGACCTGCTCGCCCTGGTCGGCCTGAACCCCGAGCACTACAACCGCTACCCGCACGAGTTCTCCGGCGGCCAGCGCCAGCGCATCGGCATCGCGCGTGCGCTGGCGCTGCGCCCCAAGCTCATCGTGTGCGACGAGCCGGTGTCGGCGCTCGACGTGTCGATCCAGGCCCAGGTCATCAACCTGCTGGACGACCTGCAGGGCGAGCTCGACCTGACGTACGTGTTCATCGCGCACGACCTGTCCGTCGTGCGGCACATCTCCGACCGCGTGGCCGTGATGTACCTGGGCAAGATCGTCGAGATCGGCGACCGCATCTCGCTCTACGAGCACCCGATGCACCCCTACACGCACGCGCTGCTGTCCGCCGTACCCGTGCCCGACCCGGAGCGGGAGAGCAAGCGCGAGCGGATCCTGCTGACCGGGGACGTGCCCAGCCCGCTCAACCCGCCCCCCGCCTGCAGGTTCAACACCCGGTGCTGGAAGGCTCAGGCCATCTGCAAGCAGGTGGAGCCACCCCTCGTCGAGATCCAGCCGGGGCACCAGGTGGCCTGCCACTTCCCCGAGGAGCGCGTGATCGTCTGATGATCGGCTTTCTGTCCGTCCTGCTCGTCTTCGCCAGCCTCGGCATGATCGTTCTCGTCCTGCTCCACAAGGGCAAGGGCGGCGGCCTGTCGAACATGTTCGGCGGCGGCGTGTCGTCGTCGCTCGGTGGCAGTGCCGTCGTGGAGAAGAACCTCGACCGGCTGACCATCGTCTGCGGCCTGGTGTGGTTCGTCTGCATCGTCGCGCTGGGACTGCTGCTCAAGCAGGGGTAGCAGCCCCGGCTTCGCGGTGGCAGGCCGTAGACTCGAGCTCTCACCAGCTCTTTCTGGAGGACCAAGTGGCAGGCGGCAACGCGATCCGGGGTAGCCGCGTCGGCGCAGGCCCGATGGGCGAGGCAGAGCGCGGCGAGGCGGCGCCCCGCCGGCGCGTCTCCTTCTGGTGCGCCAACAAGCACGAGACGAGGCCGTCCTTCGCGGAGGAGGCGGCGATCCCTGAGACGTGGGACTGCCCCCGGTGCGGCTTCCCCGCCGGTCGTGACAAGGACGCCCCGCCCGCGCCGCCGAAGACCGAGCCCTACAAGACGCACCTCGCCTACGTGCGCGAGCGGCGCAACCAGGAGGACGGCGAGGCGATCCTCGCTGAGGCGCTGGCCAAGCTGCGCGGCAAGTAAGGGCTTTCGCCCGTCCCTTCTGGGAGGAATGCCCGGCTCGGTGTCGAAGCCAGCACAGGTCAGCCCGCACGCGACCTGCTGGAGCTCCCGTGACCCGTGCCCGCCTCTCCCTGGCTCTGCTCGCCGCAGCCGGCCTGCTCACGACCGGTGCGGTGGTGCTCCCGGCGCTGGCGTCCACCCCGTCGAGCCAGACCCTCACGGCGCCCACTGTCGCCGGCCGCTCGGCCACCGTCCGGTGGACGGGCACCATTCCCGCCGGCAGCAACCCGCAGAGCACCTGTGCGGTGACTGGCACGGACGACCAGCACGCCGTCCGGCTCGTCGTCCCAGCCGGTGCGGTGTCGCTGAACCGGCGGGTGGCCTTCGCCATCACCTGGTCGCCCACCGGCGCGGAGACCGTGCACGACGAGGTGCTCACCGTCCTCGGCCCCGACGGCAGCGACGTCGGTGACTCCGACGGGGGGTCCACGACGGAGACGGTCGTGCTCGACAACCCCAAGGTCGGCACCTACACCCTCGAGGCGTGCGGCTACGCGAACGTCAGCCCGCAGGCCTACACCGGCACCGCGACCTTCAGCGTCACGGCGCCTGCCTCGCAGGCGGTGCTCCCCACTGTCAGCAACGGCCTGGCGTTCACCCCGAGCACGCCCAGCGACGTGCAGCGCGACATCGGCGAGCCGGCCGTCACCACCGACCGTGCGGGCAACATCTACACCTGCGGCCCGTCGGGCTTCAGCAACGTCGCCGACTACGCCAACGTGTCCACCGACGGCGGCAACCAGTTCCACCTGCTCGGCACGCCGCCACGCGGGCAGATCTCGGGCGGCGAGGGCGGTGGTGACTGCGCGCTCGCCACCGCAGTGAAGAAGAACGCGCAGGGCAACTACGCCCTCGCCTACGCCGGCCTCGGGCCGCTGACCAACTTCTCGACCGCGACCTCCGCCGATGTCGGGCGGACGCTGGACGTCAGCCCCGTGAGCGAGTCGGTGCCCGGCGTCGACCGGCAGTGGATCGCCTTCCTCGACGACAAGACGGCCTTCTTCACCTACAACCAGCAGGTCCTCAACAAGGTGGTCCAGAAGTCCACGGACGCGGGCCTCACCTACGACACCCCGGGTGTGCAGGCCGCTAACGAGGCCGGCCGCATCGGCCAGATCCGTGCCTTCACGCCGCCCGGCAGGTCCACCGCCACCCAGGGCGTCGTCTACTTCCCCTACAGCAGCGGCACGAAGGTCAAGCTCGCGGTGAGCCGCGACAGCGGGGCGAGCTTCACCACCTGCACCCTGGTCGACGCCAAGGTCAGCCCCGACGCCGGCTTCGTCGGTGCCGACAACGACGACGCCGGCAACATCTACGCCGTCTATGCGGAGTCCGGCGGCGGGCACGACTCCTACCTCGTGACGCTGCCGGTGGCCCGCTTCGGCACCTGCACGGGCGGTCAGCAGGCAGCGACCAGCAAGCCGGTGCGGCTCAACCGCGAGGGCGTCAACTCCGTCGTCATGCCGTGGGTGGCCGCGAGTGGCGCGCCCGGGCGCGTGGCGGTCGCCTTCTACGGCACGCCGAGCGTCGGAGACCCCAACCTCGGCAGCTTCAAGGCGACCTGGAACGTCTACGTGACGCAGTCCGTGGACGCCCTCACCGCGAGCCCGCACTTCGACCAGGTGCAGGCGACGACGCACCCGTTCCACTACGACTCGATCTGCCTCAACGGCCTCGGCTGCGACCTGTCGGTCCCCGCGGGCGACCGCAGCCTGGTCGACTACTTCACGCTCGAGTACAACCACGGCACCAAGCGGCTGACGCTGGTCTACAGCAACGCCGCCAAGCGGCCCGGCGACGCGGCCGGCTACGTCTCCCAGCCCACGGTGCTCGTGCAGAACGGCGGGCCCAGCAACGGCGGGGGCACCCTCAGCCGGCTCCGTCCGGTCCTCGCCACCGGCAGCACCGACCCTGCCGGGGACGCGCTGTCGCAGTACTCCACGGTCCTCGCGCGCACGCTCCCGTCCGTGAACAGCAGCGCGCTCGACGTGCGGTCGGTCCACGTCGCGCCGACGCAGTCCGACTTCACGGTCACGCTGAAGGTCGCCGACCTGTCCGACGCCGCCCTGCAGCAGGCGCTGCAGGACAACGCGGCCGTCGGGCTGGTCTGGATGTTCCGCTGGGTCAACGGCTACCAGCCGGTGGCGGTGACCATGCACTGGGCGCCCGGCGCCGGCTTCCGCGCCGGCTTCGACCCCTACACGACCGACCGCACGGCCGGCGGCACGATCCAGAAGTACCCCGGCGCCGTCGCGCTGCCCGACCTCGCCAAGGTCGACCAGGCCAAGGGCACGATCACCATCCGGGTCCCGTCCAGCCTGCTCAAGGGCCTGGTGGGGCCGGCCGGTGACGGTCAGCGCCCGCGCGAGCAGAAGGCCGTGCCCGGCACCCGCTTCTACGACGGCTTCGCCGGGTCGTTCGCCGACGTGACCACCAGCACGACGGTCAACGGCAGCACGAGCACGGAGTCCTACCTCTACCCGGCCGACAACGCCCCGACGTTCGACTTCGCCCTGGTCGGCCGCAGCGTCCGCGCGCTGCCGAGCCGGGTGGCGACGCCGGAGGCAGCGGCCTCGTCCCGCGCCGCCGGGGGCTCCCTCGCCGCGACCGGTCTCGAGAACGGCCTGGCGTGGGTGGCGGTCGTGGTCCTCGGCGTCGGTGTGGTGCTGCGCCGACGGCTCGCCTGACCCCGGTACGGCGTCCCGCCCCCCGGCACTCCTAGCCGGGCGGTCCGGTCCGGGGCGGGTGCCCGTCGACCACGGTGACGGTGAAGCAGCTCCCGCCGCGGCTCTTGGAGTCGTACATCGCCTCGTCCGCGGCCCGCAGGAGGGCCTCGGCGCCGACGCCGGTGCCCTGGTCGACCGCGACCCCGACGCTGGCCGTGGCCGTCACCGCGGCGCCCCCGAGCGGGAGCGGTGCGGCGAGTGCTGCCTGGATCCGCTCGGCCACGGCCCCGGCCTCCGCGAGGTCGGGAAGGTCCGGGTAGAGCACGACGAACTCGTCCCCTGCGAACCTCGAGACCGTGTCGCCGCTGCGCGTGACGTCGAGCAGGGACCGGGCCACGTGCCTCAGGACCTCGTCACCGGCTGCGTGCCCGTAGCTGTCGTTGAAGGACTTGAACCTGTCGACGTCGACGAAGACGACCGCCAGCAGGCCCCCCGGCCGCCGTCGGAGCACGAGCTGCCGCAGGCGGTCGACGAGCAGGGTGCGGTTGGCCAGTCCGGTCAGGGGATCGTGGAGGGCCTGGCGCTCCAGGTCCGCCTCGCGCGTGGCCCGGTCGTGCGCGACGTAGACGGCGAAGGCGGAGACCACGACGACCCCCGCGACCCGTACGGAGTGCTCGAAGGTCCCCACGATGCCGTCCTCGACGCCGAGGGCGATCGCGGCAGCTGTCGCCAGAGCTGCGCAGAGGGCCGTCCGGAGCGCGGTGGCGAACGTCGAGGCCAGCAGCACCGGGACGACGAGGAAGGCCAGCAGGTCGATCGAGGGCAGGGCTGCGTCGACGAGGGCGATGAGGACAACGAGGAGCACGGTGGCGCCGTAGCGCCGCTCCATCGGACGCATCGGCCCACCACCCCCTGCCTGCCTGCTCAGCGCCGCCTGAGGTCCCGGGGGAGGGCACCGGCGGCGGGCTCGTCGAGCAGCCACAGCGTCTGCTGGCGGCCCACGGCGCCGGCGGCCGGCACCTGCACCCGACCCGCGCCGGAGAGCGCCAGCGCCACCGCGGAGGCCTTCTCGGCGCCGGACACCACCATCCACACCTCGCGAGCGCAGGTGATGGCCGAGAAGCCCAGCGAGAGCCTGGTGGGAGGCGGTTTGGGGCAGCCGTGGACGCCGAAGGCGGCCCGCTCGTCGTGGGCCGCCGGTGACTCCGGGAAGATCGACGCGGTGTGGCCCTCCGGGCCCATCCCGAGCAGGAGCACGTCGAACGGCGGCACGTCGTGGTCCGGCGGGGCGGCGAGGGCGAGCTCGGCGGCGTAGCGGGCCGCTGCGGCGTCGACGTCCTCGCCGTCGGGACCGCCGAGCGCCCCCATCGGGTGCACCCGGGCAGGGTCGAGGTCGACGGCGTCGAGCAGCGCCGTACGCGCCTGGATCTCGTTGCGGTCGGGGCTGTCGGCGGCGACGAAGCGCTCGTCGCCCCACCAGACGTCGAGGTCGCGCCAGGCGACGGCGCTGCGGGCGGGGGAGCGGCGCAGCGCCTCCAGGGCCGCGATCGCGATGCCGCCGCCCGCCAGCACCACTGACGCGGTGCCGCGCAGCGCCTGGGCGTCCACGAGACGGGTCACCAGGCGCGCCGCCACGGCCTCGGCGAGGACCTCGGCGTCGCGGTGCACGACCACCACGGCAGGCGCGCTCACGAGGTGGTGAGCGCAGGGTCGAGGTCCGGGTCGTCCGCGGGGTCCTGCCAGACGTGCGTGCGGGTCGCGGGCCGCCCCGAGAGCCCCGTCACGCCGGTGCACGTCTCCAGCGCCTCGGCGTACGTCTCGTCCGCGTCCAGCCTGCGCAGCTCCTCGGCGAGCAGGTCACCGAGCTCGCGCCGTGGCAGGGGCATCGCGCGGTCCGGCTGCCCGGCGCGGGAGAGCGTCGCCGTACGGCCGTCGGTGCGGGAGATGGTGACCGTCGTGTCGTCGAGGCGCAGCTCGACGCCCGTCACGCCGGGGCCGTCGGTGTCGTGCAGCTCGACGGTGACGCCGAGGCGGCCGCCCAGCCAGCCGGCCAGCAGCGCCCGGCTCGGGTTGCTCGCCTCACCGCTCACGCTCACCGCCGCCACCGGACCGGACAGGGAGTCGAACGCCGACGCGCACAGGCTGCGCCACAGCGTCGTGCGGGTCCAGGCCAGGTCGGTGTCGCCCGGCGCGTAGTCCTCGGCGCGCCGGTGGAGGGCCCCGACCGGGTCGGCGGCGCCGGTCGCGTCCGTGATGCGACGGCCTGCGACCACGCCCAGCGGGTCGTGCGCGATCAGGTACGGCGGGTCGCCGTACCACCAGGTGACGACCGGCGCGTCGGGGGCCAGCAGCGGCAGCACCACCGACTCCGCGTGCAGCGCGAGGCGCCCGTACATGCGCATCACGACCGCCTCGCCCGGGCCCAGCCGACCGCCGATCAGGACCTCGGCGTCGAGCCTGGGCTCGGGGGCGTCGGGACGACGGCGCACCACGACGAGCAGCCGGCACGGGTGCTGCGCGGCCGCCCGCGTCGCTGCCTGCTCCGCCTCGCCCACGTGCTTCTCGTCGACCACGACGACCAGGGTGAGCGCCATGCCGGAGGAGACCGACCCCGCGAGCCGTCGCTCGGCGGCCAGGGCCTTCACGACCTCGGTGCCGGTGGTGTCCCAGAGGGTCGTCATGTCAGGGCCTCCGCCAGGTCCGGCCGTCGCGGGCGAGCATGTCGTGCGCGCCCTTGGGACCCCACTCGCCGGCGCGGTAGAGCTCCGGCTCGCCGCCACGCGCCCAGAGCTCCTCGATCGGGTCGATGACCCGCCAGGACTCCTCGACCTCCTCGTTGCGGGGGAACAGCGAGGCGTCGCCCAGCAGCACGTCCAGGAGCAGCCGCTCGTAGGCCTCGGGGGAGTTCTCGGTGAAGGCCTCGCCGTACAGGAAGTCCATCGCGACGTCGCGGACCTCCATCGTGGTGCCGGGCACCTTCGAGCCGAAGCGCAGCGTGACGCCCTCGTCGGGCTGGACCCGGACCACCAGCTGGTTGCTGCCGAGCTCCTCGGTGTCGGAGTGCGCGAACGGCAGGTGCGGCGCCTTGCGGAACACGATGCCGATCTCGGTGACCCGGCGGGGGAGCCGCTTGCCGGTGCGCAGGTAGAACGGCACGCCCGCCCATCGACGGGTGTCGACGTCGAGCCGCACGGCCGCGAACGTCTCGGTGGTGGAGTCCGCTGCCACGCCGTCCTCGGCGCGGTAGGCCTTGACCCGCTCGCCGGCCAGCCAGCCCTGGTCGTACTGGCCGCGCACGGCGTACTTGTCGAGCTCGCGCGGCAGCTGGATGGCGCCGAGGACCTTGCGCTTCTCGGTGCGCAGCGACTCGGCGTCGAAGTTGACCGGCTCGTCCATCGCGGTCAGCGCGAGCAGCTGCAGCAGGTGGTTCTGCAGCACGTCGCGCGCGGCGCCGGTGCCCTCGTAGAAGCCGGCCCGGCTGCCGATGCCGACGTCCTCGGCCATGGTGATCTGGACCGAGTCGATGTGGTGGGCGTTCCAGATCGGCTCGAACAGCTCGTTCGCGAAGCGCAGCGCCAGCAGGTTCTGGACGGTCTCCTTGCCCAGGTAGTGGTCGATCCGGAAGACGTCCTGGGCGGTGAACACATCGTCCACGAGGGCGTTGAGCTCGATGCCGGACTGCAGGTCGTGGCCGAACGGCTTCTCCACGACCACCCGGCGCCAGCTCTGCGTCTGCTCGTTGTCGGCCATCCCGGTGCGCTGCATCTGCTTGAGCACCGTCGGGAACGCCGCGGGCGGGATCGACAGGTAGAACGCCGCGTTGCC
>JBAVRG010000496.1:0-1823 GCA_049694795.1 Mycobacteriales bacterium | reverse complement strand
AGTCGGACCAGAGCCACTCCTTGTCGAGGCCCGAGTCGAGGTGGTCCCACGGGAGGACCTCGAGCTCGTCGCGCTCGCGGGTGGTGTACCAGTCGACGTCGACACCCGTGCCGGCCAAAGCGGCCTGGGCGGCGGTCATCCAGCGCTCGTAGGAGAAGTGCTCGCTCCAGCCGTCCATGATCCCGCCCTGGCGCCAGACCTCCTCGATCACCGCGCCGACCCGGCGGTCTCCCCTGCTGAGCAGGCCCTCGACCTGGCCGGGCTTGCCGTCGTGGTAGCGGTAGCCGATCGCCTTCGCGGTGCTCTTGTCCTCACGGATCGCGTCGCGCAGGAGCCGCAGCCGCCGGTCGATCGTCTCCGGGTCGGCCTGGGCAGCCCACTGGAACGGCGTGTGCGGCTTGGGCACGAAACCGCCGATGGACACCGTGCACTTCACGTCGCGGGTGCCGGTGGCCTGCCGCCCGGCCCGGATGACCTCGCGGGCCATCTCGGCGATCTCGAGCACGTCCTCGTCGGTCTCGGTCGGGAGCCCGCACATGAAGTAGAGCTTCACCTGGCGCCAGCCGGCGCCGTACGCCGCGGTGACGGTGTCGATCAGGTCCTGCTTGCTGACCATCTTGTTGATGACCTTGCGCAGCCGCTCGGACCCGCCCTCGGGCGCGAAGGTCAGGCCGGAGCGGCGGCCGTTGCGGCTGAGCTCCTGGGCCAGGTCGATGTTGAAGGCGTCCACCCGCGTGCTGGGCAGGGACAGGCTGGTCTGGGTGCCGTCGTAGCGGTCCGCGAGGCCCTTGGCGATGTCGCCGATCTCGGAGTGATCGGCGCTGGACAGGCTCAGCAGGCCGACCTCCTCGTAGCCGGTGGCCTGCAGGCCCTGCTGCACCATCTCGCCAATGCCGGTGATGCTCCGCTCCCGGACCGGGCGCGTGATCATGCCGGCCTGGCAGAAGCGGCAGCCCCGGGTGCAGCCGCGGAAGATCTCGACGCTCATCCGCTCGTGGACGGTCTCGGCGAGCGGCACGAGCGGCTGCTTCGGGTAGGGCCACTCGTCGAGGTCCATCACGGTGCGCTTGGACACCCGCCACGGCACGTCCGGGTGGTTGGGGGCGACCCGCTGGATGCGGCCGTCCTCGAGGTAGCTGACGTCGTAGAAACGCGGGACGTAGACGCCGCCGGTCTTGGCGAGCTCGAGCAGGGTGTCGTGGCGGTCGAGGCCCTCGCGCTTGGCCCGCTTGAGGATTTCGGTCATCTCGAGCACCGCCTGCTCGCCGTCACCGAGGACCGCCGCGTCGATGAAGGCCGCGATCGGCTCCGGGTTGAACGCCGCGTGGCCGCCGGCGAGCACGATCGGGTCGTCCTCGGTGCGGTCGGCAGCGTGCAGCGGGATGCCCGCCAGGTCGAGGGCCTCGAGCATGTTCGTGTAGCCCAGCTCGGTGCTGAAGCTGATGCCCAGTACGTCGAACGCCCGCACCGGCCGGTGCGCGTCGATGCTGAACTGCGGGACGCCGTGCTCCCGCATGAGCTTCGCGAGGTCGGGCCACACGCTGTAGGTGCGCTCGGCCAGCACGTCGGGCTGCTCGTTGAGCACCTCGTACAGGATCATGACGCCCTGGTTGGGCAGACCGACCTCGTAGGCGTCCGGGTACATCAGGCACCACCGGACCTCGGCCGAGTCCCAGTCCTTGACCTGGGAGTTCAGCTCGCCTCCGACGTACTGGATGGGCTTGCTGATCTGCGGCAGCAGCTTCTCCAGGCGGGGGAACAGGCTCTCGACAGGCATGCCTCCAGGCTACGGGCCGCTGCGGCCGGATGCCGCCTGACGTGTC
>JBAVRG010000495.1:0-6199 GCA_049694795.1 Mycobacteriales bacterium | reverse complement strand
GCGAGCGCGCAGCCGTAGAAACCGGCGAACGCAGCGAGCCCGGTCACGACCGGTACGGCGACCGGCCGACGCAGCCGTCCCGTGGACCCGCGCTCCCTGCCGAGGTGCAGCGGACCCGAGGCCAGCCCACCTGCTGCCCACGTCGCCGCGACGGCCGCGGCATGGCCGTAGAACGCCGCCGAACCGGGGGGCCGCGACAGCGAACGGCGCAGCAGCCCGCTGCCTGCAAGCCCGGTCGCCGCGACGACCAGGCGCCGCCGCCGGAGCTCGGGAACCGGCTCGTGGTGGTCGCGCGGCACCCTCGTCACCAGCCCGCTGACGACGTCCTTGGCCAGGCTGGTGCTCACCGCTCGTCCGGCTGCCGCTTGGCGCGGGCCCGGTCCCCGAGGGCCTGCAGCACCATCTCGTCGTAGCTCATCGGCTCGAACGGCACGACCGCGCGGATGCTGTCGTCGCGCACGACGACCTCGTTCGCCATCGAGTCGACGAGGGCCCGGCCGGTCGTGACGTCGACGTCGGTGACGAGCGCGAGCCAGCGCGACGACAGCTGGGGGCTGAGCATCGGCACGGGCACGACCCGCAGGTGCCGTCCCTCGATCGCGGCGACCCGCTCCAGCATGGTGCGGTACTCCAGCACCTCCGGACCGCCGATCTCGAAGACCGCGCCCCGCGCCTGCGCCGGCTCCAGCACCCCGACGAGGTAGCGCACCACGTCGTCCACAGCGATGGGCTGGCAGCGGGTGCGCACCCAGCGCGGGGTCACCATCACCGGCAGGTGCTCGACCAGCTGGCGGGTGAGCTCCCACGAGATGCCGCCGTGCCCGACCACGATGCCGGCGCGCAGCACCGTCACCGGGACACCGCCCGCGCGCAGCAGGCCCTCCACCTCGCGGCGGCTGCGCAGGTGGGCGGACAGGTCGTCGGTCTCGTCCCCGAGGCCGCCGAGGTAGACGATCCGGTCCAGCCCCGCCTGCGCGGCCGCCACCCCGAACGCCCGCGCCGCGTCGGCGTCGCGCTGCGCGAAGTCGGGGCTGTCGAGCGAGTGCACCAGGTAGTAGGCCGCCTGGCAGCCCGCGAGGGCCGCACGCAACGACGCCGGTTCGTGCACGTCGCCGGGTACGGCGGTGCCCGCGCCGCGGTACGACTCCGGGCGGCGGGTCATGGCCCGCACCTCGTGACCCGCGACCTCCAGGGCAGGGCACAGCCGCGAGCCGACGAACCCGGATGCTCCGGCGACGAGGATGCGCACCCCGCCGAGCCTGTGCGCTGGCCGGCGGCGCCGCAAGCCGGAGGTCGGACGCCCGCGGGGCTCAGGCGGCCAGCTCGTCCTCGTCGGCCAGCGCCGCGCCCTGCACCCGGTCGCCGTCCAGGAGCTCCCCCGTGGTGGCGTCAAAGGCGACGTCGCTGCCCGCGGCGTCGAGGTAGCGGTCTGCGAAGACCTCCACCGCAGAGCCCTCCCGGACCGGCTTGCGCACCGTGACGGGGTAGCGCCCCAGGTCGACGCCCACGGCGCTCGCGTCCACCACCAGGGTGGTGCCTGTCGAGCCGTCACCGCGCGCCCACGAGCGCTGCGCGAGCCGACCGGCGACGGTGATCCGGTCACCCTTCTTGAGCGAGGCGCAGACGTTCTCCGCGAGCTGCTTCCAGCAGGCCACGTCGAACCAGAGGGTCTCGCCGTCCTCCCACTGCTCCCCCACCCGTCGGCGCTGGGTCGACCCGATGCGCAGGTCCGCGACCGGGACGCCGTTGGGCGTGAAGCGCAGCTCGGGGTCGCGGGCGAGGTTGCCGGTCAGGCTGATCTGGGGCTCGTTCACGGTGGTGCCTCCGGAGTCGGTCCCGACGGCTCTCCGCCGGGGTTGCCTGCCGAAGGCTGACCGCTGCCGACCCGGCGCGGACCGGCGTACCGGTGATCTGTGGACCGACGAGCCGGCCTGTGGACGCCGGGCCTGCGCCGATCGGGCCCCCTCAGGGCCACGGCCCGATACCGTGGTGTGCGCGTGGATCACGCTCAGCGCCTGTAGCTCAGCTGGACAGAGCAGCCGCCTTCTAAGCGGCAGGTCGCAGGTTCGAACCCTGCCGGGCGCGCCCTACTCCCAGGTGACGGCCGCGAGCAGGTCCTCGACGGTGGGACGCCGCACCTCGGCCAGGATCAGCTCGGCGAGGGCTCGGACGTAGTCGTGCTCGGTCATTGCTCTGTCCCTGGGTGGGCGGCGGCCCGGGTGGCCGCGGACAGCCTGGGCAACGAACGATCCCGGGCCCGGCTACGGGCTTCCCGGAAGCTGGGGGTGTTGGTCCGCTTCTGTCCGCCGGGTCACCCGGGAATGCGATCGCGGTTGCGTGGTTGTTCGGTGCACGATCCCCGAAACACCGAGGAGCCCCGAGGAGCCGCCCCCGTGACCGCGACCGCCGACGCCCCCGCACGCAGCGCGGTCGGGCTCCGCTCGGAACGCGGTCCGGTCCTCGGCGCCATCATGCTGACGACCGCCCTGATCGCCCTGGACAGCACGGTCATCGCGACGGCGGTGCCCAGCATCGTCAGGGACCTCGGGGGCTTCAGCCAGTTCCCGTGGCTGTTCAGCGTCTACCTGCTGACGCAGGCCGTCACCGTGCCGATCTACGGCAAGCTCGCGGACGTCCTGGGCCGCAAGCCGCTCATCACCTTCGGCGTCGTGGTCTTCGTGGGCGCGTCGCTGCTGTGCGGGATCGCCTGGTCGATGCCGGCTCTCATCGTGGCCCGCGCGCTGCAGGGCATCGGCGCCGGCGCGGTCCAGCCCATCGGCGTGACGATCATCGGTGACCTCTACACCGTCGAGGAGCGCGCCCGCGTCCAGGGCTACGTCGCCTCGGTGTGGGGCCTGGCGTCCGTGCTCGGGCCCGCGATCGGCGGCCTGTTCAGCGAGTACCTCTCC
This sequence comes from Mycobacteriales bacterium, assembly GCA_049694795.1. GTDB lineage: Bacteria > Actinomycetota > Actinomycetes > Mycobacteriales > SCTD01 > RYN-111. The sequence continues at coordinate 3,290 of JBAVRG010000495.1, read as the reverse complement.
TGGCGCTGGATCTTCTTCCTCAACCTCCCGCTGGGTGCCGTGGCCCTGCTGGCGCTGCGCCGCCGCTTCACCGAGAGCGTCGAGCGGCGCCGGCACCAGATCGACTTCGCCGGGGCCGGGCTGCTCACGATCGGCTGCAGCCTGCTGATCCTCGGCCTGCTCGAGGGCGGTACGGCGTGGAGCTGGGGATCCGGCACCAGCGCCCTCGTCCTCGGCACCGCGGCGGTGGCACTGGTCGCCTTCGTGCTCGTCGAGCGCCGTGCCGCCGAGCCCGTCCTGCCGCTCTGGGTGTTCCAGCGGCGGGTGCTGCTCGGCGGCAACCTCACCGCGGTCGGCGTGGGCGCCCTGCTGATCGGCCTGAGCTCCTACGTGCCCGCGTACGTGCAGGGGGTGCTGGGCACCGGCGCGGTCGAGGCCGGCTTCGCGCTGGGCGCCCTGACGATCGGCTGGCCGATCGCCGCGACCCTCTCCGGCCGGGTCTACATCCGGATCGGCTTCCGGGACACCGCGCTGATCGGCGCGTCCTTCGCCATCCTCGGCTCGGTGCTCACCGCGCTGCTGCCCGAGGACGCACCGGTGTGGCACGTCGCCGCGACGATGTTCCTCACCGGGATCGGCCTGGGTCTGTCGTCCAGCCCCGTGGTCGTGGCCATCCAGTCGGTCGTCGGGTGGGACCGGCGCGGCGTGGTCACCGGCACCAACATGTTCAGCCGCGCGATGGGCTCGGCAGTCGGCGCCGCGCTCTTCGGGGCGATCGCCAACAGCACGCTCGCGCACCGCTTCGCGCACCCTCCCGCGTCGGTCCAGGGCCCGCTCCCCCACGGGGTCGACGGGACGACGAAGGCGCTGCAGCACCCGGGCGCGGTCGCCGACTTCGTGCGCGCCAGCCTCTACCAGGCCTCGCACCACGTGTTCGTCGCGCTCGCGATCACGTCGGTGCTGATGGCGGCCGCGCTGACGCTGATCCCGCGACGCACCCGCGCGCTCGAGTTCACCTCAGGGTGAGCCCGGCTCTCGGACCCACCGACGTCGCCGACCTTCCTCCCGTCGTGACCAACACGCCGTCGAGGACAGCGCCAAGCGGTAGATCACGGACGGGGCGGCAGCGATCTTCCACTCGTGGTGCCCGACCCGCGGGGCGCCACCACCACCAGCGGAAGATCGCCGCGGCGGGCGGGTCGGCGCTCGTCCGAACCACAGGCACGTGCGGTCAGTCACCCCAGGGGGTCAGCGGAGCCCCTTGCCCTCAGGCACCTTCGTGGTCGCCCGGCCGTCCGGCGAGGTGTCGAGCGCGACCACGTCGTAGGTGCCGTCGTACCCGTCACGGGAGGACAGCGCGTCGCACGCCGAGCGCAGGCTCTCGCAGCGGACCTGCCGGCCCCCGACGGTGATGTCGAGCCGGCTGTCGTAGTAGTCCGAGAAGACGTTGCCGTCCTTGTCCGGGTCGATGACGGACGTGGGGCCGTCGTGCCGCCAGCGGTCGGTGAGCAGCCGGGCGTCGGCGGTCGGGTCGCCCTTCACGTACTTGTCGAACCAGGCGACGGTGTACCAGGCGATGAGGTCCTCGCCACGCAACGTGGCCCCGAAGCCGGGGTTCGGGATGAAGCTGAAGTCGTAGTGCGTGCCGCCCCTGATGATGAGCTCGCCGGTGTCGACCCCGGCCTTGGAGTAGTCGAACGAGGAGGCCGACTTCGCCTTGGGGTCGGGCAGGGAGGTGTTCGGCGTCGGCGGCAGGTAGTAGTCGGCGGACAGGCCGAGCCCGGGCTTGGTGACGGGCACGACCTTGCGCGCGGCGGGGTCGACGCAGCCGCTCTCGCGCCCCGTCGGGTCGGTGCCGGCCAGGTTGTCCCAGGCCACGACGGCCTTGACCCGCGGGTCGGCCTGGGCGACGTAGCTGACGCCGGCCGCGCCGTAGCTGTGGCCGGCGAGACCGATCCGGCTCGGGTCCAGCAGCGAGGCGAACGGGTTGAACGCCGTGTCCAGCCCGGCCTTCACCCGGCGCTCCTGCTTCGCCGCGTGCGAGGTGCCCGTGAGGCAGGACCTCCGCGGCAGGTACGGGTGCGCAGGGGTCGAGAGGAAGAAGTCGAGGGCGTCGACGGTGCCGTCGAAGAACGGCCGGCCGTCGGACTGCGCCGGCAGGCCCTCCTGCTGGTCGGCCCCCTCGCCGTACGTGTCCGACAGCCCCTGCCCCTGCGGGTCGAAGGTGAGGACGACGTAGCCGGCCTTGGCCAGCGCCTGCGCCGCGAACCAGTAGAGCGGCTCCGAGGCCTGCACCGAGCCGTTGGTGATGACGACGCCCGGGCGCCGCGCCGGGCCGGCCTTGGTCGCCCAGACGTGCCCGCTGAGGGTCGCGCCGTTGCGCGCGGTGAACAGGACCGGCGTGACGATCCCGTAGCCCTTGGCCTGCCAGTCGTAGAGCCGCGCGTCCCCGGCGCAGCCGTCCTCGCCGGAGCCGCACAGGTCGCTGGTGAACTCCCGCTCGGAGTCCGTCGCCTGGGTCTGGAGCGCGTAGAGGTGGTTCTGCGCGCTCACGGCCCGCAGCTGCCGCTGGTACTGCGGCGTGAGGTAGATGTTCTGCCGCTCCAGCGTCTTGCTGTAGTTCTTCGCCTCCTGGACGGGGTCGAAGGCGGCCGGCGACCCGCTCGCGAGAGCGGGGGTCGCGACGGTGAGGGCGAGGGCGACGAGCACGAGGCGGCGCATGGCGCTGTCTTCGCCGCGTTGCACCCGGGTTCCTGCCGGTACGGCGAACCGCCCCTCAGGGCAGCCGCGGCCCTCGAGGCTACGGGACGGGCTTGAGCGCCCAGCCGCGGTCGCGGACGTTGCGGAACAGGTCCAGCCCGGTCCGGGCGCGCAGGCGGCACAGCTGGACGTCGACGCGCCGGGACGGCGTCGTGTCGCCCCAGGCGATCCAGTGCAGCTGGTCGCGGCTCCAGACCTTGCGCGGGGCGGCGAGGAAGAGGGCGAGCAGCTCGAGCTGCCGCGGGGACACGTCGAGGGCCTCGCCGTCGAGCGTGACGACGTAGCCGGTCAGGTCGACGACGAGGCCGCCGGTCGCGAGCGGGCCGGCGAGCGGGACACCGGCGTCGGCGGCGCGCGAGGCGAAGTCGCGGCCCGTGGCGGGCACGGTGCGCAGGTGGGAGGCAGCGGGGCGCTGCTGCGGCAGGGTCGCTGGCGCGGGGTAGGCCATGGGGTTCCTCCGGGGTGTCCGTGAACGTGCACAGGACGCTAGGAAGCCCGGGTTTGCAGAAGGTGACTGCTGTGTTTCCGGCGGGTTCCGAGGAGCGCACATC
>JBAVRG010000494.1:0-6632 GCA_049694795.1 Mycobacteriales bacterium | reverse complement strand
GCAGCGCACGGCCGGAGCAGTACTGCTCCCAGCAGCCGCGCTGGCCGCAGCCGCAGCGCCGGCCCCCCGGGACGACCTGCACGTGCCCGAACTCCGCCCCGATGCCGAACCGGCCGCGGTACAGCCGGCCGTCGAGCACGATGCCGCCGCCGATGCCGGTGCCGACCGTGACGCAGACCAGGTGGTCGTGCCCGCGACCGGCCCCGAAGCGGTACTCGCCCCAGGCCATCGCGTTGGCGTCGTTCTCGACGACGACGGGCAGGCCGATGAGCTTCGCCACCTCGTCACGCAGCGGCTCGTCGCGCCAGGCGAGGTTGGGGGCGAACAGCACCGTGGAGCGGTCGACGTCGATGAAGCCCGCCGCCCCCAGGCCCACGGCCTCCACGTCGTGGTCGCGCCGCAACTCGGTCACCACGTCCGCGATCGTGTGCTCAACGTCGTCGGGCGAGTAGGACGGCGTCGGCCGCCGGGTGGTCGCGAGGACCGTGCCGTCGTCGGCCACGACGCCGGCGGCCACCTTCGTGCCGCCCACGTCGACGCCGATCGCGAGGCCCACCTCAGCCCTCCCGGACGTCGATGTGCTGCACGCGACCCCCGCCGCCGGGCGGCTGCGGGTGGGTGCCGACCGTCGACTTCAGCGCCGCGACCAGGGACGCCGCGGCGTCGAGCAGGTGCTCGACCGTCTCGGGCTTGACCTGCCGCAGCGCGGCGACCGCCTGGCACACCGGGCAGACCTGGCACTCGGAGCCGCCGGTCGCGAAGTGGGCGCTGTCGAAGCGGGTGCGCGTCCACTCCTGGACGGCGGCGAGCAGCTTGGCCGCCTCCTCGGCCGCGGAACCCACGGTCTCGGTCACGGCTGCCTCCACAGGCTCGGGTCGGGCTCGAAGCGGACCACAAGGCGCCCCTCGACCAGGCGGGCACCGACGACGTCGCAGCGGCGCAGCGCGCTCGGCAGCGCGAGCAGCCGGCGGTGGCCGCTGACGGTGAGCACCAGCTCGTCGCCGCTGCGCGCCAGGTCGAGGTCCTCCGTCCGCGCCAGCGGGAGCGCGAGCGAGAGCAGGAAGCCGTCGGCGTCCCGCTCGACCCGCACCAGGTCGTCGGTGTCCGCGAGGGCGAGCGGGTCGGCGTCGCCGTACAGGGTGCGGGCAAGAGCGAGCAGCGCCTCGAGGCCGACCGGCTCGCTCGCGGCATAGGGGCTCTCGCGCACCTGCAGCGGCGCGGCATCAGCGCGTACGGCGGCCAGCTGGGCGTTCTGCGCCTCCACCCAGCCCGCGACCCAGGGGTCGGACGAGGCCGGCAGCACCCGGTTGGCGACCAGCCCGTCGACCCGGTAGCCGTAGAGCGCGAGGGAGGTGAGCGTGCGGCGGGCCTCGGCGACCACGACCGCCTCGGGAGTGAGGACGAGCCGCACGCTGGTCGTGGGCGCGGTGAGCAGGTCGCGCACCTCGGTCAGCTCGGCGTGCAGCCGGGTGACCGCCTCGAAGACGCCGTCCTCCGGGACGGTGGCGACCCGGGCGAGCAGCGGCCGGACCGCCTTGAGGGCGCGGCGGTGCGCCGGGAAGGCCTTCTCGACGTACCAGCGCAGCGCCTCCGGCAGCGCGAGCAGGCGCAGCGTCTCGCCGGTGGGAGCGCAGTCGACGACGACGACGTCGTAGAGGCCGCTCGCCGCCTGCCGGCGCAGCTCGAGCAGTGCGAGGACCTCCTCGGCCCCGGGCAGCACGGTGAGCTCGTCGGCCTGCAGGGCGTCGACGCCGGCGCGCTCGAGCACCCCCCGCAGGTAGTCCTGGACGTCGTGCCAGGACCGCTCGAAGGCCCGCTGCCCGTCGACCTGCATCGCCGACAGGGCGCCGTCGACGTAGGTGGGCTCGGGGCCGAGGGGGACGCCCAGCGCATCGGCGAGCGAGTGCGCGGGGTCGGTGGACAGGACCAGGGTCTTCAGGCCCTGGGAGGCGGCGAGGACGGCCGTCGCGGCCGCGGTCGTGGTCTTGCCGACGCCACCCTTGCCGGTGAACAGCAGGACGCGCATCGCACGAGGTTAGCGGAGCGACTCCACGCGCTTCTTGAGCTCCTTCAGCGCCGAGTCGATGATCATCTTCTCGGCCTTGCGCCTCATCATGCCGATCATGGGAACCTTGATGTCCATGGTGAGCAGGTAGGTGACCTGGGTCCGCGACCCGTCGGCGGTCAGCTCGTAGGAGCCGCGCTGCGCCTTCTGCAGCTTGGTGGGCTCGGCGAGCACCCAGGACACGCCCGAGGCCTGCCAGTCGTAGAGCAGCGTGTAGTCGTCCGACAGCCCGCTGGCGCTCATGCTGAAGGTGGCCTTCGCCGGGCCGTCGGCGCCGTCCTCGACCACCACGGCCTTGGAGATCCCGTTGGCCCAGTCCGGATAGGTCTCGATGTCCTTGATGACCGCGAGCACCGCCTCGGGGGACGCGTCGATGGTGATGCTGGAGCTCGCCTGGTCAGCCACGGTGCGCCTCTCGATCGGTTGGGACGGGACGTTAGTACTCCAGGACGAAAGGGACGCCCGACCCGCGGAAGTGGCCGACGTTGACGCACTCGGTCCGGCCGATGCGCACACGCCCCTGCAACGGCTGGTGCACGTGCCCGAACAGCACCAGCTCCGGCTGCGTGTCGCGGATCGCGTCCAGCACGGCGCTGCTGCCCCGCTCGAACCGGCGCGCCTCCACGTCGTAGAGCAGCTCCGGCACGTCCGGCGGGATGTGGCACGCCAGCACGTCCACCGCCCCCACCGCCGCGACCTTCGCGGCGAAGTCCTCCTCCGACACCTCGTACGGCGTCCTCATCGGCGTCTGCAGGCCGCCGCCGACGAAGCCCCAGGTGCGGCCGCCGATCTCGGCGACCTGCCCGTCGAGCACCGTGTGCCCGGGGGCGGTGTAGTCGGGCCACAGGTGCGGCACGTCGACGTTGCCGTAGGTGAGGAACGTCGGGTCGGGCATGACCGCGAACAGCGCGGCGTACTGCTCGCGGACCTTGCGCTCGATGACGGTGCGGGGGTCCTCCCCGAGGCCGCCCCAGAGGCTGCGGGACCACTCGCGCGCCGCGTCGAACTGCTTGGCGCTGCGCAGCGCGATGAGCCGCTGGGCCGCCTCGGCGCCGAAGACCTCCGCGAAGATCCCGCCGCTCGCGTCCTCGTAGTCCAGGAACAGCACCAGGTCGCCGAGGCAGACGAGCGCGTCCGCGCCGTCCGAGGCCTGCGCCAGCGCAGCCACGCTGCCGTGGACGTCGCTCACCACGTGGACCCGCACGGGGCGAGCCTAGGGCGCGGTGCTCACCGTCGCCTGGCCCCCCGGGGTGGTCCCGGTGGACGCCGGGGGGCTCTTCGTGAGCAGCAGCGTGACGAGCGCCAGCGGCACGAGCAGCACCGCGACCGCACCGAGCGCCACGCCGAAGCGCTGGCCGCGGCTGAGCCGTCCCAGGTCGCCGACGAGCGGCAGCACGAGCAGCGGCTTGGCCTGGTCCTTGAGAGCCGCGAGGAACGGGGCGCCGCAGGCGCCGCAGACCGGCGCGCTGAGCGGGTTGGCGGTCGCGCAGCGCGTGCAGGGCCAGGTGGCGGCGCCGGCCGGGGCGTCGGGGGTGAGGACCGGGGCTGCGAGCGGGGTGGTGACAGACGGGGTGACCGGCGGGAGGAAGTCGAGCAGCGGCTGCGTGAGCGGGTCGCCCGCAGGGACGCCGTACGCGGCTGTCGGGGGTGGCGTTCCGGGCACCGGCGGGTGCGGCTCCGGGGCCGGCTTGGGCCGCAGGTCGGCGTAGCAGAGGGTGCACCAGGGCGCGTCGGGGCGCAGCGAGGCGCCGCACGCCGGGCACGCCGCCGTGCGCAGGCTCTCGGTCAGGTCAGGTCCCACGTGATGCTCGATCGGCACGCACGCCGGGGTCCTTGACCCTGCCCCGCTCCGTGAGGCTGGTCACCGCGCTAGCGTGGCGGGACGATCGGCATGCTGCGAGGAGACGTTCGGTGCAGGAGTACTCCACCCCCCAGATCATCGATGTGCCCGAGGACGCGGCGCTCGTCGACGCCGTCTTCACGCATGCCGAGACCTCACCTGAGGACGTCGTCTTCACCCGCAAGGTCGACGGCCGGTGGACGCCCGTGACCGCGAAGGAGTTCGCGAACGAGGTCCGCTCGCTCGCCGCGGGGCTCGTCGCGAGCGGCGTCCAGGCCGGGGACCGGGTCGGCCTGATGAGCAAGACCCGCTACGAGTGGACGCTCTGCGACTACGCGATCTGGGCGGCGGGTGCGGTCACGGTCCCCGTCTACGAGACCAGCTCGGCCGAGCAGGTGCAGTGGAACCTCGGCGACTCCGGGGCGGTCGCGGTCTTCCTGGAGACCAGCGCGCACCAGGCCGTGTTCGACAGCGTCCGGGGCCAGCTGCCGGACCTCAAGCACGCCTGGCAGTTCGACGCGGCCGGCCTCGAGGAGCTCGCGGCCGCCGGCCGTGACGTCCCGGACAGCGCGCTCGCCGAGCGCCGCGCGACGCTCTCGACGTCCAGCCTCGCCACGATCATCTACACCTCCGGCACCACCGGGCGCCCCAAGGGCTGCGAGCTCACCCACGGCAACCTGCTCGGCACCGGCCGGTCGGCCTCCGCCGTGCTGCCCGAGCTGTTCAACAAGGACGGCGCGACGCTGCTGTTCCTGCCGCTGGCGCACGTGTTCGCGCGGCTGATCCAGGTCGCGTCGGTCGAGACCGGCTCGCGGATGGGCCACACCGCCGACATCAAGAACCTGCTGGCCGACTTCGCGACCTTCCAGCCGACCTTCATCCTGTCGGTGCCGCGCGTCTTCGAGAAGGTCTACAACACCGCGAAGCAGAAGGCGCACGCCGACGGCAAGGGCAAGATCTTCGACCGGGCCGAGAAGGTCGCGATCTCCTACTCCGAGGGCGTCGAGCGCGGCTCGGTGAGCCTGCCGCTGAAGCTCCAGCACGGCCTGTTCGACAAGCTCGTCTACTCCAAGCTCCGCGCCGCGATGGGCGGCCAGGTCGCGTGGGCCGTCTCCGGCGGCGCGCCGCTCGGCGCCCGGCTGGGCCACTTCTTCCGCGGCATCGGCGTGACGATCCTCGAGGGGTACGGCCTCACCGAGACCACCGCGGCGGGCACCGTCAACACGCCGGCGCACATCAAGATCGGCACCGTCGGCCGGCCCTCCCCCGGCGTCACGGTCCGGATCGCCGAGGACGGCGAGATCCTCATGGCCGGCGAGCACATCCTGCGCGGCTACTGGCACAACCCGGGAGCGACCGACGAGGCCGTCGTGGACGGCTGGTTCCACTCCGGCGACATCGGCGAGATCGACGCGGACGGCTTCGTGAAGATCACCGGGCGCAAGAAGGAGCTCATCGTCACAGCAGGCGGCAAGAACGTCGCCCCCGCGGTGCTCGAGGACCGGCTGCGCGCGCACCCGCTGGTCAGCCAGTGCATGGTCGTCGGCGACCAGCAGCCGTTCATCGCCTGCCTCGTGACCCTCGACGCCGAGGCCGTGGTCCCCTGGGCCACCGCCAAGGGCAAGCCCACCGACGTCGCGGCGCTCACCCACGACCCCGACCTGCTCGCGGAGATCCAGGCCGGCGTCGACGAGGCGAACAAGGCCGTCTCGAAGGCGGAGGCGATCCGCAAGTTCACGGTGCTGCCGGTGGACTGGACCGAGGAGGGCGGCCAGCTCACCCCGTCGCTCAAGCTCAAGCGGGCCGTCGTCATGAAGGAGTTCGGCGCCGCCGTCGACAACCTCTACGCAGGTGGCGCGAAGGACTGAGCCATGGGGCAGCTGCGGGCTCTCGTGGGCCTGCGCTGGCAGATGGTGCGCTCCCCGCGCGTCCGAGTGGGTCTGCTCCTGCTGGCGCTCGCCCTCCCGCTGCTCGTCGTCCTGGCCGGTACGGCGGGCCAGGTGGCCCGGTCGGCGTCGCTGTCGTTCAACGTCCTGCTGCTGAGCCCGACCCTGTTCCTCGGGTTCGCGGTGCTGGCCGTCGTCGCCCCGCTGTCGTCCGGGGGCGGCAACGAGCTGTTCCCTCCGGAGCAGCTGGTGGCCTTCCCTGTCCGCCCCGCGACGACGTACCTGGCGTCGCTCCTGTCCGCGCCGCTCAACCTCGCGTGGGCCACGCAGGTCGTGAGCCTGGCCGCGGCGACGTCGTTCATCGCCGACCGCGGTCCCCTGGTCCTGCTGTCCCTGACGACCACGCTCGCCTACATCGCCCTCGCGACGACGGCAGGGCAGGCCATCGGGTGGTGGGTGGTCGGGGCCCGGCAGAGCGCCCTCGGGCGCCACCTGACCACCGGCCTGGGGATCGCGGTGCTCGTCACGGCCGTCGGAGTCGTGGCCGCGGGAAGGACCGTGTCCCTCCTGGACCGCTCGCCCACGACCGCCGTGACCATCGCGGCTGTCCAGGGCTCACAGGGCCGCCTGCTCCCCTGGGCCGGCACCACGTTCGTGCTCGTGGTGGCCACCGCCGTGGCGCTCTGGTCCGGTACCCGCGCCGCGGGTTGGGCGCTGCGCCGCCCGAGCGAGGCGGTGCGCGCGATCAGCTCGCGGCGCCAGCGTCGTCGACCCAGCCCCCGCGGCAACGTGCGGACGCTGCTGCGCGCCGACCGTGCCAGCGTGTGGCGCTCGACCCCGC
>JBAVRG010000493.1:0-3238 GCA_049694795.1 Mycobacteriales bacterium | reverse complement strand
TCGTGGTGCTGGAAGGACAGGCGCGTCGAGGCGCGGAGGAGGCCGACGCCGCGGGGGTGCAGGGCGTCCACGCACCCGGCGAGGGCGACGACACGCTGGCTGAGCTCGCGGGTCGGTACGACGACGTCACCCTCGTGACGGCCGACCGCGCTCTGCGGGAGCGGGCGCAGGCTGTCGGGGCCGCCGTGGTGGGACCGCGCTGGCTCACCGAGCGGCTCGGCTGACCGACCCGGACGTCGCAGCGCTCAGGACGGGGGTGCGAAGGGGCCGGGAGGCGAAGCGTCCTGAGCCGTCCGCTCCGGTTCGGCCGGGGGAGGAGCCGACGGAGCGACCGCCCCGGCGGCGGAGGCGCCGGCGGACGGCGCAGGACCACCCAGGGGCGCAGGCGCGGACGCGTAGGACGGCGCGGGTGCGCCGTACGACACGGGAGGGACGCCGTACGCGGGGGACAGGCGGGCCTCGGTGCGGGCACGGCGCTCGGCGAGGACAGCCGACAGGTAGGCCCAGCCGGGGGTTCCCGGCGGCGGCGGGGGCGTGACGACCTGGCTCACCGCGGCCGCCAGCCTGGCACCGAGGTCCGCGCGCGCCGCCTCGGTCATGCGGCTGCTGCGCCCCAGGAAGCTGCGGGCGGCGAGCGCCAGGTCGTCCGGGAGCCGGGACAGGTCGAGGGCCTGCGCCCAGCCTGCGAGCGGTGGCGGCATCTGCACCGGGTCAGGGGCGCCCCCGACGACGCGCTCCTGGATGACGACCGTGCCGGCCAACAGGTCGCCCAGGCGCTTGCCCTGCTCGTTGAGCAGGGACGTGATGACCGCTGCGGAGAAGAAGGTGATCCCCGGCCGCTCCACGAAGAGCCCGATCAACCCGCGCACGAAGGCCTGGCGGAAGCTGATCGGGCCGGCGTCGTCGCGCACGACCCGCAGCCCCATCGCGGCCTTGCCGGGGGTGCGCCCGCGCATCAGGGTCTCGAAGAGCACCGGGTAGACGAGCCCGGCCACCACGATGGTGCCGATGACCAGCGCCGCGACCACGGCCGGGGAGCCCGAGCTGCCGAAGGCCCCGACGAGCAGCATGAGGAGGAAGAACAGCACGACCTGGATGACGCCGTCGACGGACGCGGCGAGCATCCGGGAGGGCAGGCCGGCGGTCCGGATGTCGAGTGCGACAGCCTCGCCGGTCACGAGCTGTGACACCGACAGACCTCCCTGAGCCAGGTGGGGGACCTAGTCTGCCGTGTCGTGGACCTCGACGCGTACATCAACGCCCATCGCGGCGAGTGGCAGCGGCTCGAGGACCTGCTCAAGCGGGGCGGTCACGCGCGTCGGCTCTCGGGTGCGGAGGTCGACGAGCTGGTCGAGCTCTACCAGCGCACCGCGACGCACCTGTCGTACCTGCAGTCCGCCGGCCGCGACCCGGTGCTCATCGGCCGCCTCTCCAGCCTGGTCGCGCGGGCCCGCACAGCCGTGGCGGGCAGCCGGCAGGCGGCCTGGCAGGACGTCGTCAGGTTCCTGCGCGTCGACTTCCCGGCCGTGCTCTACCGCACCCGCTGGTGGTGGGGGGCGGTCGCGCTCGGCTTCGTGCTCGTGGCGTTCGGATGGGCCGCCTTCCTCGCCACCCACCCGGAGTCCCGGGCCGCCCTGCTGCCACCCGCTGAGGTCAAGCAGCTGGTCGCGCACGACTTCGCCGACTACTACAAGCAGGCACCCGCGCAGGACTTCGCGGCCAAGGTCTGGACCAACAACGCTCTCATCGCGGCTGCGGCGGTGGCGAGCGGCATCCTGCTCGGCCTGCCGGTGCTGCTGCTGATGTACCAGAACGCCGCCAGCGTCGGCATCGTCGGCGGCTTCATGGCCGCCAACCACCGGACCGGTCTGTTCTTCGGGCTGATCCTGCCGCACGGGCTGCTCGAGCTGACCAGCGTGTTCGTCGCGGGCGGCCTGGGGCTCAAGCTCGGCTGGACGGTGGTCGACCCCGGCCGGCGCACCCGCGCGCAGGCCCTCGCCGAGGAGGGCCGGGCGCTCGTCGTCGGGGCCGTCGGGCTGGCCCTCATGCTGCTCGTCAGCGGGCTGATCGAGGCGTTCGTGACCCCCAGCGGACTGCCGACCTGGGCCCGCATCGGCATCGGGGTGCTCGCGGAGACCGCTTTCCTGCTGGTCGTCTTCGTCCTCGGGCGCCGGGCGGTGCGCGCGGGCGTCACGGGCGACGTCGACCTCCAGACCGGCGGCGACACCCTCCCGACGTCCGGCTAGAGCCGCCCCGCCGCCTTGAGCGCGAGGTAGGCGTCCGCCACCGCCGGCGCGAACGTCTCCGGAGGCGCGTCCACCACCTCCACGCCGTGCCGGCGCAGCTCCGCGAGCAGCTGCCGGCGGTCGCTGCGCACCCGCTCCGCGGCCGCCGCGGCGTAGACCGCGTCCACGTCACCGCGTCCCGCCGCGAGCTCGTCGACCCGTGCGTCCCCGACCCCGGCGATCACCACGGTGTGCCGCGCGGTCAGCGACGGCAGGTGCGGGAGCAGCCCCTCTCGCAGAGCAGCCGGCTCGAGGGCGGTGAGCAGCACCACCAGCGACCGCCGCCGGCTGCGCCGCAGCACCTCCGACACCATGAGGCGTCCGCTGGTCTCCACCAGGGCGGGCTCGACCAGCGCGGTGGCGTCGACCAGGCGGGCCAGCAGCTCGGACCGGCCGGCTCCCTCCACCGCGGCCCGCACCTCTCGGTCCACGGCGACGAGGTCGACGCGGTCGCCCGCCCGGCTGGCCAGCGCCCCGAGCAGCAGTGCCGCGTCGAGCGCCGCGTCCAGCCGGGGGATGTCGCCGACGCGGGCGGCCGAGGTGCGTCCGGTGTCGAGCACCAGCAGCAGGCGCCGGTCGCGCTCGGGTCGCCAGGTGCGGACCACGACGTCCCCGCGCCGGGCGGTGGCGCGCCAGTCGATCGAGCGGACGTCGTCGCCGACGACGTACTCCCGGAGCGAGTCGAACTCGGTGCCCTGCCCGCGGGTGCGGGCCAGCAGCTGCCCGTCGAGCTGACGCAGCTTGTCGAGCTTCTCCGGCAGGAACTTGCGCGAGGTGAACGGCGGCTGCACCCGCACCCGCCACGGCACCTCGTGCCGACCCTGGCGCGCGGCGACCCGCAGCGGGCCGTAGGACCGCACCGTCACCCGGTCCGGCACCCGGTCGCCGCGCCGGGTGGGCCGCAGCGTCGTCGTCACCACCCGGCGCTCACCGGCCGGGACGTCCAGCTCGTG
>JBAVRG010000492.1:0-3642 GCA_049694795.1 Mycobacteriales bacterium | reverse complement strand
GGGCAGGCTCGGGCTCCGGCTCGGGCTCGGGGGTCGGCTCGGGGGCCGGCTCGGGGGCCGGCTCGGGGGCCGGGGGAGCCTCAGCAGCCGGCGCTGCCGCAGGTGCGTCCCCGTCGCCGATCACGGCCAGCTCGACGCCGACCTCGACGGTCTCGTCCTCCTGGACCTTGATCGACTGGATGATCCCCGCTGCAGGCGAGGGGATCTCGGTGTCGACCTTGTCGGTGGAGACCTCGAGCAGCGGCTCGTCGACCTCGACCCGCTCACCCTCCTTCTTCAGCCAGCGGGTGACGGTGCCCTCGGTGACGCTCTCGCCGAGGCGGGGCATGGTGACGGAGACGGCCATGGGGTGCGAAGGCTCCTCGGGGGTGGCGCGACAACAGGGTCAACGGGCGGGTTTCGGGGGTGGGGCTCAGGAGTGGCTGTGCAGCGGCTTGCCGGCCAGCGCCAGGTGCGCCTCGCCGACGGCCTCGGACATGGTGGGGTGCGGGTGGATGAGCTGCGCGACCTCGGCCGGCAGCGCCTCCCAGTTGGTGATGAGCTGGGCTTCGGCGATGAGCTCGCCGACCCGGTCGCCGACCATGTGGACGCCCAGCACGGGGCCGTCCTTCTGGGCGATGACCTTCACGGCGCCGGCCGTGCCGAGGATCTTGGCCTTGCCGTTGCCGGCCAGGTCGTAGGTGGCCTCGGTGATCTCGTAGCCGCGCTCGACGGCCTGCTTCGAGGTGATGCCGACCGAGGCGACCTCGGGGTGGCTGTAGGTGACGCGGGGCACGCCGTCGTAGTCGACCGGCGTGACGGGCAGGCCCGCGAGCCGCTCGGCGACGAGGATGCCCTCGGCGAAGCCCACGTGGGCCAGCTGCAGGGTCGGGATGAGGTCACCGACCGCGCTGATGGTGGGCACCGAGGTCTGGCAGTAGGCGTCGACCTTGACGAAGCCGCGCTCCACCTCGACGCCGACCTGCTCGTAGCCCAGGCCCTCCGACACCGGGCCGCGGCCGATAGCCACGAGCAGCAGCTCGGCCTCGATCGCCTTGCCGCCCTCGAGGTGCACGCGCACGCCGGTGTCGGTGTGCTCGACCGAGGAGAACCGCGCGCCGAGCTCCTGCTTGATGCCGCGCTTGCGGAAGGCCCGCTCCAGCAGCTTCGAGGACGACTCCTCCTCGAGCGGGACCAGGTGGGGGAGCGCCTCCACGACGGTGACGTCGGCGCCGAAGGAGGCCCAGACCGAGGCGAACTCGCAGCCGATCGCGCCGGCGCCGAGGATCACCGCGGAGCCGGGCACCCGGTCGAGGGCGAGCGCCTCGTCGGAGGTGATGACCTTCGTGCCGTCGATGTCCAGGCCCGGCAGCGAGCGCGGGACGGAGCCGGTGGCGAGGAGCACGTGCCGGCCCTCGATGACGCGGCCGTCGACCTCGACCGCGGTCGGGGACACCAGGCGGCCGGAGCCCTGCACGACCTCGATCTTGCGCGACTTCACCAGGCCGGACAGGCCCTTGTAGAGGCCCTCGACGACCTTGTTCTTGTAGGCGTTGACCCCGGCCATGTCGACCGACTCGAAGGTGCCGTTGATGCCGAACTGGCCGGCTTCCTTGATGACGTCCACCGTCTCCGCGGAGTGCAGCAGCGCCTTGGTCGGGATGCAGCCGCGGTGCAGGCAGGTGCCCCCGACCTTGTCCCTCTCGACCATCACGACGGTCATGCCGAGCTCGGCGGCTCGCAGGGCCGCGGCATAACCGCCGCTGCCACCGCCCAGGACGACCAGGTCCACCGTTGTCAAAGCTGCTCCTTCGTCGGGCCACGACCGGCAGGGGTCGCCTGCCGCATGGCATCCTTCCACTCGTCACCTACAGGTCGCGAACACCCCCGTCCCATTCCCCACGAGGAGCGTCGTGAGTCTGCTGGACAGGCTGGGTCGCAAGCGGCGTCCCGGCACGCCCCGCACCGCCGGGGACGAGGACATCGCCCACCTCGAGGCCTTTGCGGCCAGTCGCAGCGGGGTCGAGGGCTTCGTCGAGCCGCAGACGACGACGACCGCCACCACGCTCGTGCTGGTCGCGGGCGACGGCGAGTGGACGCGCCGCCGGGTCGCGTCGCCGAAGGCCGCGTTCGACCTCGGCCGGCGCCTCGGGCTGCCCGTCTACGACGTCGCCGCCACCGGCTACCCGAGCCGGATGCGCGCCTGGACCGCGGCGCGCAAGGCAGCAGGCGAGCAGCGCTCGCACTGACGAGCCCGGCACGGCGCCACCGCCTGTCGGGACGCGCGTCGTCCCGTCTGCGCCCGGACATCCGAACGGCCGGCTCCCGCAAGGGGAACCGGCCGTCCGGAGGGGGTAGGTCGGTCAGTGGTGACGGCCGTGCCTGCCGTGCGTCTTGGCCTTCGAGTGGCCCCGGCCCTGGGTGTGCGACGGGGTCGCGTCACCGGAGCCGGCCGTGGGCGACGCGGTGGCGTCGGGTGAGTCCGTGGGCTCGGGCGACTCGGTGGCGTCGCCGCCCTTGCCGCAGTCCGAGTGCGCGGCCTCCGACACGGCCCGGCCGTGCTCGCGGCCCGTGGTGCTGTGGTCGCGGGCGACCGAGGAGACGTACTCGCCGTGGTTGGCCAGGCCGCTCGGGCAGGGTGACGCGCTCGGGCCCGGGGTCGCGGACGGGTCCGGGGTCGCGGACGGGTCCGGCGTCGCGCTCGGGTCCGGCGTCGCGGAAGGGTCGGTGGTCGCCGTCGGGTCCGGGGTGGCCGAGGGGTCGGTCGTGGCCGACGGGTCGACGGTGGGCGTGGCGCTGGGGTCCGCGGTCACCGCGGTGTCGGAGCCGGTCGGCAGGAAGCTCGCCGGGCCGGCGGTCACGGCCGCGGTGGTGCCGATCGCGGCGGCGGCGATCACGAGTCCGGTGACCTTGGCCTTGGCGGCGGCGACGGACAGGGCCTTGTCGAGCACGGCTGCTCCAGGGGGGCGAGGGACTGTGCTCATGTCTTCGGCCGGTCGGACCGCCCGTCACACCGCCGTTCGGGTGACGGCGGGCCGCTGTGGCCCTCTCCCGGTCTGCGCCAGCCGCCAGATCGGCGGGGGCTCGGTTCGGCAGCGGCCTGGGTTCGCGGTTGGGAGGTGCACCCGCAGCAAGCGTTCTTCACCGCCGACGTGTCCGCGGATCCGGCCCCGTCGCCGATCTACCTCTCGTGGTGTCCGACCCGCCGGCCCCGACCCCGCTGAGCGGTAGATCACGCCGGAGGCGCAGGCGATCTACCCCTTGTGGTGCCCGACCCGCCGTCCCAGACCCCCTTGAGCGGTAGATCGTTGGCAGAGGGGGCCAACCGCGAGCAGGTGCCGTTCTCCACCTCGGCTCGACCACCGCCGGGTGACACACCAACCACAACCCGCTCCCGCACGTACCGCGGGCCGAGGGCCGCGCCCGGGGTGGGAGCTCGACTGCCGCTCGTCGCCGTCGGCTTGTTCACGGGCGCCCCCGAGCTGTCAGGCGCAGGGCGCGCTACGACGCTCTGGGCGCCTGACAGCTGGAGGAGAGCGCGGCCGGGGGTGCCTCAGCCGGTGACCAGGTCCTCGAGGAGCTGGACGAACGTGCGCACCGCGGCGCCGGTACCGCCGACCGGGGTGTAGCCGTACGCCTCGCCGCCGTTGAAGGCGGGCCCGG
>JBAVRG010000491.1:0-3214 GCA_049694795.1 Mycobacteriales bacterium | reverse complement strand
GGTGAGGACCGCGTGCGTGCCGCGGGCGTCGCCGGGGCAGGCGGCCCGCTCCACGAGGCCCTCCCGCTCGAGGCGGTCCACCAGGCGGGTCAGGCCCGACCGCGACAGCAGCACCCGGTCGGCCAGCTCGGTCATCCGCAGCCGCCGGCCAGGGGCCTCGGCCAGCTGCAGCAGCACGTCGTACGACGGGAGCGGCAGCTCGTGCTCGGCGACCAGCTCGGCCTCGAGCCGCCGGGTGATCTGCGAGTGCGCGCGCAGGAACGAGCGCCAGGCCCCGAGCTCCGCCTCGGTCAGCCGCTGCACCGTCGTCATGAGGCCGAGTCTAGTTGCTCGCGCAAGAGTCGGTACCGTTTCGGTGTGCGCAGCGCCAAGGACTTCTTCCGCCCCCTCGCCGTCGGTGCCCCCGAGCCCCTCCGCGAGATCCCCTGGACTCCCTCGCGGATGATCCACTTCTTCGACCCGAGCAACCCCAAGATGGTCGCCAAGGTCCCGGACATCGCGACCAAGGTCGACGTGCTCCTGGGCAACCTCGAGGACGCCATCCAGGCCGACAACAAGGTCGCCGCCCGCGAGGGGCTCGTGCAGGTCGCGCAGTCCTTCGAGGGACCGGCGCAGCTGTGGACCCGGGTCAACGACCTCGGCAGCCCCTGGGTGCTCGACGACCTGACCACCCTCGTCACCCAGGCCGGCGAGAAGATCGACGTCATCATGGTCCCGAAGGTCGAGGGCCCGGAGGACATCCACTACGTCGACCGGCTGCTGGCCCAGCTCGAGGCCAAGGCCGGCATCAGCCGCCCGCTGCAGGTGCACGCGATCCTCGAGACGGCGCGCGGCGTCGCGAACGTCGAGGAGATCTGCGCGGCCAGCCCGCGCATGCAGGGCATCTCGCTCGGCCCGGCCGACCTCGCGGCCAACCGCCGGATGAAGACGACCCGCGTCGGCGGCGGCCACCCCGGCTACCTGGTGCGCCAGGACCCGACCGCGGACGAGAGCGCACCGCGCGCGACCTTCCAGCAGGACCTGTGGCACTACACGGTGGCCCGCATGGTCGACGCCTGCGCGAGCAACGGCATCTACGCCTACTACGGGCCGTTCGGCGACATCAAGGACGTCGTGGCCTGCGAGGACCAGTTCCGCAACGCCTACCTGCTCGGCTGCGTCGGCGCCTGGTCGCTGCACCCCGTGCAGATCGACATCGCCAAGAAGGTCTTCTCCCCCGAGCCCGACGAGGTCGCCTGGGCCCGGCGCGTGGTCGAGGAGATGGGCGAGGACGGCCGCGGCGCGGTGATGATCGACGGCAAGATGCAGGACGACGCGACGTTCAAGCAGTGCAAGGTCGTGCTCGATCTCGCGACGCAGCTGGCCGCGCGCGACGCCGACCTGAAGGAGGCGTACGGCCTGTGAGCGTCCTGCGGTCCGTCCTGTACATGCCCTCCAGCAACGAGCGGGCGCTGGAGAAGGCCAAGACGATCCCCGCCGACGCGATCATCTTCGACCTCGAGGACGCGGTCGCGCCCGACGCCAAGGAGGCTGCGCGCGGCAACGCCGTCGCCGCGGTCACGAGCGGCCAGTACGGCGGGCGGGTGCTCACCATCCGCTGCAACGGCCTGGACACCCCGTGGGGCGCCGACGACCTGAGGGCCGCGGCAGCTGCCGGGCCGGCCGCTGTCGTCGTCCCGAAGGTGAGCGGGCCCGAGCACCTGCAGCAGGTCACCGCGATCACCGGTGACGTGCCGGTCTGGGCCATGGTCGAGACGCCGGCGGCGCTGTTCGCGATCCGCGAGATCGCGTCGTTCCCGCAGGTGAGCGCGCTCGTCATGGGCACCAACGACCTCGTGAAGGAGCTGCGCGCCGCGATGGTCCCCGGGCGGGCGCCCCTGCTGCCGCACCTGGCGCTGGCCCTCGCGGGGGCCCGGCTCGCCGGCAAGGCGATCCTCGACGGCGTCTACAACGACGTGAAGGACGCCGATGGCTTCCGGGCCGAGTGCCTGCAGGGCATGCAGATGGGCTTCGACGGCAAGACGCTCATCCATCCCGGCCAGGTCGAGACCTGCAACGAGGTCTGGGCGCCGTCCGAGGACGAGGTCGCGCACGCCAAGAGGGTCGTCGAGGCGTTCGCGGAGGCCGAGCGCGACGGGCGCGGCGTCGTGACCGTGGACGGCCGGATGGTCGAGAACCTGCACCGCGACATCGCCCTGCGCGTCCTCGCGACCGCCGACGCCATCGCCGCCCTCTCCTGAGCGCCTGTCCCGCCGTACCCGACCTCCCTTGATCAAACGGGGGGGCGCGCGGCACGACACCGGCGTGGCGTCGTTGCGATCGCCTGTTGATCACCGGGCGGCAGGCGGCCCCGCACGGCACCCACGTACGCTGGAAGGACCATGAGCACCCCCACCGCTGACCAGCTCACCGCCGCCCTCGCCACCGTCGAGGACCCCGAGATCCGGCGCCCGATCACCGAGATCGGCATGGTCAAGTCCGCCACCGTCGACGCGGACGGCACGGCGCGGGTCGGGATCTACCTCACCGTCAGCGGCTGCCCCATGAAGGACACCCTGCGCGAGCGCGTGACCGCCGCCGTCGGGGCCCTCGAGGGCGTCACCCGGGTCGAGGTCGAGCTCGACGTCATGAGCAGCGAGCAGCGGCAGGCCCTGCAGACCCTGCTGCGTGGCGACAACCCGCAGCGCGACATCCCGTTCGCCCAGCCGGGCTCGCTGACCCGCGTCTTCGCGGTCGCCTCCGGCAAGGGCGGCGTCGGCAAGTCCTCCGTCACGGTCAACCTCGCCGCCGCCATGGCCGCGCGGGGCCTGCGGGTCGGTGTCGTGGACGCCGACATCTACGGCTTCTCGGTGCCGCGCATGCTCGGCGTCGAGCACCGCCCGACCCAGGTCGAGCAGATGATCATGCCGCCCACCGCGCACGGCGTGAAGGTCATCAGCATCGGGATGTTCACCAAGGACAACACCCCGGTCGTCTGGCGCGGGCCGATGCTGCACCGCGCCCTGCAGCAGTTCCTCGCCGACGTCTACTGGGGCGACCTGGACTACCTGCTGATGGACCTGCCGCCCGGCACCGGCGACATCGCGATCTCGGTCGCGCAGCTGGTGCCCGCCGCGGAGATCCTCGTGGTCACGACGCCGCAGCTCGCCGCGCAGGAAGTGGCCGAGCGTGCCGGGTCGATCGCCCTGCAGACGCACCAGCGGATCGCCGGCGT
>JBAVRG010000490.1:0-9850 GCA_049694795.1 Mycobacteriales bacterium | reverse complement strand
CTGCCGAGGCACCGGTCGCAGCGCCCGCACGGCGCGGCCGCCGGGTCGTCGAGCTGCCGCCGCAGGAACGCCATGCGGCAGCCGTCGGTCGCGACGTAGTCGCGCATGGCCTGCTGCTCGGCCGCGCGGTCAGCGGCGACCTGCGCGTAGCGCGCGGCGTCGTAGGCCCACGGCTGCCCGGTCGCGGTCCAGCCGCCCTGCACCCGGCGGACCGCGCCGTCGACGTCGAGCACCTTCAGCAGCGTCTCGAGCCGGGTGCGGCGCAGGTCCACCCGAGGCTCCAGGGCCGCGGTGGACAGCACCACCCCGTCGAGCACCCGCAGCACCGCGCGCACCTGCTCCTCGGGAGGGAACGCCAGGCCCGCGAAGTAGGCCCAGATCGCCTCGTCCTCGCGACCGGGCAGCAGCACCACCTCGGCCCGCTCCACGCCGCGACCGGCCCGGCCGACCTGCTGGTAGTAGGCGATCGGGGACTGCGGCGCGCCCAGGTGCACCACGAAGCCGAGGTCGGGCTTGTCGAAGCCCATCCCGAGGGCGCTCGTGGCCACCAGCGCCTTCACGCGGTTCGCGAGCAGGTCGTCCTCGGCCTGCCGGCGCTCCGCGTCGTCGCTCCGGCCGCTGTAGGCGACCGCGGAGACCCCCTGGGAGCGCAGGAAGCCGGCCACCTCCTCGGTCGCGGCGACGGTCAGCGTGTAGACGATCCCGCTGCCCGGCAGGCGCGCCATCGCGTCGGCCAGCCAGGCCAGGCGGTGCGCAGCGTCGGCGAGCACCGCGACCGACAGGTGCAGCGACTCGCGCTCGAGCGGACCGCGCAGCACCAGCGTGCCCTCGCCGAGCTGCGACGCCACGTCGGTGACGACACGGGCGTTTGCCGTCGCGGTGGTGGCGAGCACGGGCACGCCGGCAGGCAGCTCGCCCAGCAGGGTGCGGATCCGGCGGTAGTCGGGCCGGAAGTCGTGCCCCCAGTCGCTGATGCAGTGCGCCTCGTCGACGACCACGAGGCCGGCGGTGCGCGCGAGCGCGGGCAGCACCTCGTCCCGGAACCCGGGGTTGTTGAGCCGCTCCGGGCTGACCAGCAGCACGTCCGCCCGCCCGGCCGTGATCTCGCCGTAGACCTCCTGCCACTGCGGGGCGTTGCTCGAGTTGACCGTCACGGCGCGGATCCCGGCGCGCTCGGCGGCGGCGACCTGGTTGCGCATGAGGGCGAGCAGGGGGCTGACGATCACCGTCGGGCCGGCGCCCCGAGCCCGCAGCAGGGCGGTCGCCACGAAGTAGACCGCCGACTTGCCCCACCCGGTGCGCTGCACCACCAGCGCCCGGGTGCGCTGCTCGACGAGCGCCGCGATCGCCGTCCACTGGTCCTCGCGCAGGGCGGCGTGCGGCCCCGCCAGGGCTTGCAGCACCTGCTCGGCCTCGTCGCGCAGCTCGGTCACCCGCACGACGCTAGGCGAGCGGCCCGTCAGGCCGGCAGGTCGTCCACAGCCGACGGCTCGGGCTCGGCCCAGCGACGGGCGCGCTGCTCCTGCACCAGCTGCTGGCGCAAGGCGAACCGCTCGTCGCGATGGGCGTCGACGTCGGTCTGCAGGATGCGCCGGCGGCGCCCGTCCGGTCCCAGGTGGGAGGGCAGCTGCCCGGACTCCAGAAGCCGGATCACCGCCGTCGGCGACATGCCCAGCTGGACCGCCGCCTCCTCGATGCTGACGTCACCCGAAGTCTCGCCGGACCCCTCGCCCACGCCGTCGCCCCCTTGTTCCTTCGCGGCCAAGCTGCTGCCTCAGTCTGGCACCTGCTCCCGCGGGACGAGGCAGAACGGGTTGCCCTCCGGGTCCTCGAGCACCCGCCACCGGGTCCCGAGCTCCTCGACGTCGGTGACGACCCGCGCCCCCAGTGCGACGGCCCTCGCGGTCTCGCTCTCGATGTCGTCCGTCTCGAGGTCCAGGTGCAGGCGGCTGCGGGACGGGTCGAGGTGGGTCACCTGCTGGAAGACCAGCCGCGGCTGGCCCTGCGCGGTCGGGTGCAGGCCGAGGTACTGGCCGAGCTCGCCGCGCACCGTGGTGCCGAGCACGGCGCACCAGAACGCGGCCAAGGCGTGCTTGTCGCGGCAGTCGACCGTGACAGCTTCGAGACGAACAGGCATGACCTGACAATCTGCCAGGGATACGGTCGGTGGGTGCCGACACGCGCTGACTACGACGCTGCCGTCGCCGACCTGCGCGCGCAGCTCGCCGCCCTCCCGCCGGGGGCGCCGGTGCGACTGGGCAAGAAGACCTCCAACCTGTTCCGACCGCGGGCGGACGCCTCCCGACGACTCGACGTGAGCGCCTTCTCCGGCGTGCTGTCCGTCGAGGACGGGTTCGCTGAGGTGCTGGGCATGACGACGTACGAGGACCTCGTCGACGCGACGCTGCCGAGCGGGCAGATGCCGCTGGTGGTGCCGCAGCTCAAGACCATCACCCTCGGCGGTGCGGTGACCGGGCTCGGCATCGAGAGCTCGAGCTTTCGCAACGGCACCCCGCACGAGTCCGTGGTCGAGATGGACGTGCTCACCGGCGACGGGCGGGTCGTGACCTGCAGCCGTGAGCAGAACGCCGACCTGTTCTTCGGGTTCCCCAACTCGTACGGCACCCTCGGCTACGCGCTGCGGCTGCGCATCGAGCTCGAGAAGACGCACCCCTACGTCCACCTCCGCCACGTGCGGTGCCACTCGGTGGCCGAGGCCGTCGAGGTGATGCGCGACCCGGGCGACGCCGCCTTCGTCGACGGCACCTGGTTCTCGCCCATCGAGGTCTGGGTCACCCTCGGCACCTGGGCCGACCGGGCACCGCTGCTGTCCGACTACACCGGGATGGCGATCTACTACCGGTCGATCCGGAGCAGGACCGAGGACTGGCTGACCGTCCGCGACTACCTGTGGCGCTGGGACACCGACTGGTTCTGGTGCAGCCGCGCCTTCGGGGTCCAGAACCCCGCAGTACGGCGGTGGGTCCCGCGCCGCTACCTGCGCTCCGACGTCTGGTGGAAGCTCGTCGCCTTCGAGCAGAAGCACCGCTGGAAGGCCCGGCTGGACCGCCGGCGCGGGCTGCCCGACCGCGAGGACGTCATCCAGGACGTCGAGGTGCCGATCGACCGGCTCGTGGAGTTCATGGACGTCTTCGCGCGTGAGGTGCCGATCGAGCCGGTGTGGTTCTGCCCGCTCAAGCAGCGCTCGGACCAGGACGTCTGGGAGCTGTACCGGCTCGACCCCGACGTGCTCTACGTCAACGTGGGGTTCTGGTCCTCGGTCGCCCTGGAGCCTGGGGAGGACCCCGCCACGCACAACCGGCTGGTCGAGGACCTGGTCGACCGGCTCGGCGGCCGCAAGTCGCTCTACAGCACCGCCTTCTACGACCGCGAGCACTTCTGGCGCCTCTACAACGGGCCTGCCTACGACGTGCTCAAGAAGACCTACGACCCGGACGGACGCCTGCTCGACCTGTACGCCAAGACCGTGGAACGCCGCTAGCCCGCCACAGCTCAGGAGGAGCCATGCCACACCTGCCCGTCGCCGACGCACTCGCCGCCGTGCTGCCGCAGAAGACGCGAGTGGAGGCCTACGACGGCTCCGCAGCAGGCCCCTCCGACGCGGACGTCGTCATCAAGGTGCAGTCCCCCAGGGCGATCTCGCACCTGGTCTCGGCGCCCGGCGAGCTGGGGATGGCGCGCGCGTACATCAGCGGCGAGCTCGAGCTGTCCGCGCCCGACCACTACACGGCCCTGCGCACGCTGACCCGCACGAACATGGGTGACCTCACCTGGCCCGAGCGGTGGCAGGTCCTGCGCTCGCTCGGCCGCGAGGCGCTGCACTGGGTCGAGCCGCCGCCGCAGGAGGTCGGCGCCAAGCGCTACGTCGCCGGGCTGCGGCGGCACTCGCGCGGCCGTGACGCGCTTGCCATCGCCCACCACTACGACGTCTCCAACACGTTCTACGAGTGGGTCCTCGGTCCGTCGATGGCCTACACCTGTGCCTGCTACCCCACGGAGACGTCGACCCTCGAGGAGGCGCAGTACGCCAAGTTCGACCTGGTCTGCCGCAAGCTCGACCTCAAGCCCGGCATGCGGCTGCTCGACGTCGGCTGCGGCTGGGGTGGCATGGCGATGCACGCCGCCGAGCACTACGGCGTCGAGGTCGTGGCCGTCACCCTGTCGCGCCAGCAGGCGGAGTGGGGCCGCAAGGCGGTCGCCGAGCGCGGCCTGTCCGACCGCGTCGACATCCGCTTCAGCGACTACCGCGACGTGCCCGAGAGCGGGTTCGACGCGGTCAGCTCGATCGGGCTCACCGAGCACATCGGCATCGCCAAGCTGTCGTCGTACGCGTCCTTCCTGGCCGGCAAGCTGGTCCCGCAGGGCCGGCTGCTCAACCACTGCATCACCCGCCCCGACGACCACTCGGCGGCGATCAGCGGCCGCGGCTTCATCGCGCGCTACGTCTTCCCCGACGGTGAGCTGCCCGGCGTCGGCCGGATCATCGGCGAGCTGCAGCGCGCCGGCCTCGAGGTGCGCCACGAGGAGAACCTGCGCGAGCACTACGCCATGACGCTGCAGGCGTGGTGCGACAACCTCGACGCGCACTGGGACGAGGCGGTCGCCGAGGTGGGCCTCGGAACCGCGCGGGTCTGGGCGCTCTACCTCGCCGGCTCGCGGATCGGGTTCGAGCGCAACACCATCCAGCTGCACCAGGTGCTGGCGGTGAAGTCGACCGACGGCGTGAGCGGGATGCCGCTGCGTCCCACCTGGCTGTCCTAGCCTCCGGTGGGCGGCTGGTACGGCGTCGGCATCCGGTTCGGAGGACGCAGGGGCGCCACCGGGGGGTCTCCGGTGCGCCGTGGTCCGGTCCACGGCCCGGGGACCGCGTCCAGCCGGCTGGCCAGGGCGTAGGCGACCGCCTCGTAGTTGACGCGCCAGCCCCGGAAGTCCGGCCATGCCTGCTCCGGCGTGCGCTCCATCGGGAAGGTCGTGGAGGCGATCCGCTCGATCCCGGCGAGGTAGTCGTCGTAGCTGAGCTGCAGGTCGGCGTCCGGGTCGGGGTCGCGGTCGACCTCGAGCCCGACCGTCTCGGCGATCGACTGCAGGCAGGTGAACCCCATCCGCAGGGCGAGGCGCGCCTCGACGGCCGGCGCTCGGGTGGGGGACAGGGCCATCCAGAGCGCCGCCGAGTCGAGCACCGCGACCAGCGCCACCAGCCACGACGACAGCTCCGCCGGGGAGCGGAAGCGGGTCAGCACCGGGTAGTTGGTGTGGCTCTCCGAGACGTCGGCGGCCCAGCGCTCCCAGGCGAGGTAGAAGCTGTCCATCACGGCGCCCTCGTCCTCGACGCCGAAGCCGAAGCGGGTGCGGGCCAGGATCTCCGGGCCCCACGCGGGCGTCCCGGCCCGCGAGGACAGCAGCGTCACCTCGGTCTCGCGCCGGTTGAACGCCGAGTAGAGCGTCGGCAGGTAGCCGATCTGCAGCGCCACGACGACCAGCCCGCTGGCTGCGGCGACGTAGTCGATCACCGTGAGCGGCGCGCCCGAGGGACCGGCGTACCCCAGGGTGAACAGCGAGGACCCGGCCTGCGCGAAGGCGTGCCGGGCCCCGCGCCCGTCGAACGGCTGCAGCATCAGTGCGAAGCCGACGTAGAACAGCAGCAGCCACGCGACGAGCTGGGCGAGGATGGTCGTGGACGCCTGGGACGCGAGCCGGCGGTCGCGCGCCCGGTAGTCGCGCAGGTGCCGGGTGCTCAGGCCGTAGAGCGCGTTGACGCCCCGGCTCACGCCCCGGCTGATGCGGTCGCGGGTGCGACGTGGCACCACCACCGTGCTGATGATGCTGGCCCAGGTCAGGGCTACCACGACCGCGCCGAGCGCGGCAGCGGCTAGTTCGCCCACTCGCTGAAGCGGATGTTCCAGTCCGACATCCCGGGGTCGGAGAGCTTCGGCCCGACGAGCGCGTTCTTGATGTCGACGACGTCGCCGCGCCGGACGAGGTCGAAGAACCACGCGGCGTCGGCCGGGGAGATGTTGACGCAGCCGTGGCTGACGTTGCGCACGCCCTGGTCACGGACCGACCAGTCGGCAGCGTGCACGAAGGCACCGCCGTAGGAGATGCGGACGCTGTTGGGGACCTTCTCGTAGTAGCCGTCCGGGCTCTTGCGCGGGATGCCGACGGTCGCCGAGTCCATGATCTTGAGCTTGGTCTTCTCCAGCACGAGGTGGACGCCGCCCTTGGTGGGGTACTTGTCGCGGCCGGTGGAGACCTTGACGGTGCGCAGCAGCACGCCGTCCCTGACGACCGTCATGACCTTCTTCTGGACGTCGACGGTGCTGATGATCGCCGCGCCGATCGTGTAGCGGGTGTCGCGGACGCCCTCGCCCCAGGTGCCGTCGGACAGGTGCAGACGGGTGAAGTCGGCGTGCGCGGTGATCCGGCTGCGGGCGGCCCAGTACGTCGGGCCGCGGTAGTGCAGCTCGGTGGGCGACATCCAGCGCCAGGCGCCCGCGACCGGCGGCGACGCGGTCACGGACAGGCGCTGCTCGACCGCGGCCCGGTCGGCGGCGCGGAGGACGGCGCGGTCGAGGGTGACGACGACCGGCATCCCCACTCCGACCACGTTGCCGTCACCTGGGCTGAGAGTGGCGTGCAGCGTCGTGGCCGGTGCGCTGGTCCGGGGCGCCAGGACGACGGTGTGGGACGTGCCTGCGCGGTCCACGACCACCGCGGTCATCCGGTAGCTCGAGGCGGGCAGCAACGTGCCGGTGGACATCCAGCCGGTGTCGGTGAGGGTGCCGGTGACCGGCTGCCCGTCCGGGTCGAGGGCAGTGACCGAGCGCAGCGTGCCGTCGCTGACCGCGAGGGTGAGCGGCCGGTCCCAAGGAACCCGGCCGGCGCGCGCGCCGACCGTGCTGACGACCGGCGGGGTGATCGGGGCGGCACCGCGGCTGCTGTCCGCGCTCCGCACGGCCACCGGCGCGTCGTGCACCAGGACCCAGCCGACGCCGCCGCCGACCGCCGCGGTCGCCGCGAGCAGGCCGGCGAGCAGGCGAAGGCGCGGGCGTTGTGGTGCCCGGGCGGGCAAAGTGGTGGTCACGCTCTCGAAGTCCCCTCGCGCACCGTGGGGGTCCGTCCCGGTGCTGTGCCCCCATCTTCCCCCACGACGCCCGCGAGGGGGAAGCAGTTGCCCACTCCGGGGGGTCACGAGGTGGTGACGTCTGGGTGTCGAGGCGGTCCAGGACGGGCCCGCGCCCCCAGCCGGCGCCCCGGTGCGCGAGGATGGACGGCGAACACGCGACGAGGAGCACAGTCGCGACACGCGACGAGGAGCAGCATGAGCGAGTGGGGTCGGGTCACCGACGACGGGACGGTCTACGTGAAGACCGCCGACGGCGAGCGGGTCGTCGGGTCCTGGCACGCGGGGACGCCGGAGCAGGGGCTGGCGCACTTCGTCCGGCGCTACGAGCAGCTCGCGACCGAGGTGACGCTGCTGGAGGCGCGCCTGCGCAGCGGGGCCGGCGACCCTCGGCAGGTGGCCACGAGCGCCGAGCGGCTGCGCGACGGCCTGCCGACCGCTGCCGCCGTGGGTGACCTCGACGCGCTCGCCAAGCGGGTCGACGCGCTGCTGGAGAGGACCGCCTCGGCGGTCGAGGAGCACAAGGTCGCCCGTGCCGCCGCCAAGGAGGAGTCGGTCGCGAAGCTGACGGCCCTCGCGGAGGAGGCCGAGAAGCTGGCGGTGAGCTCGTCGTGGAAGGACGCCGGTGAGCGGCTGCGCACCCTCGGCCAGGACTGGAAGCGCGTGACCGGGGTCGACAAGAAGACCGCCGACGCGCTGTGGGAGCGGGTCGCGGCCAGCCGCGCGCGCTTCACCGAGCGCCGCACCGCCCACTTCGGGGCGCTGGAGCAGCAGCGCAGCGTGTCGCAGGAGCGCAAGGAGAAGCTGGTCAAGGAGGCCGAGAAGCTCGCCGCCTCGACCGACTGGAAGGCCACCGCCGACCGCTTCAAGCAGCTGATGGCCGACTGGAAGGCCGCCGGTCGCGCGCCGCGGGAGACCGAGGAGTCGCTGTGGCAGGCCTTCAAGGCGGCGCAGGACACCTTCTTCCAGGCTCGCAGCGCGGCGTTCACGGAGAAGGACGAGGAGTTCCGCGGCAACCAGAAGGTGAAGGAGGAGATCCTCGCCGAGGCCGAGGCCCTCGAGGTCCCCGGTGGCAAGGCCCGGTTGCGTCAGCTGCAGGAGCGCTGGGACGCCGCCGGCAAGGTGCCGCGTGACGTGATGCGCTCGCTCGAGGACCGGTTCGCCAAGGTCGAGGAGCGCTTCCGCTCCGCCTCGGACACCTCGCACGTCCGCACCACCGAGTCGACGTTCGTCGTCCGGCTGCGCGAGAAGGTCGCCGACCTCGAGGGGAAGCTGGCCAAGGCGCGCACCGAGGGCCGGCCCACCGGAGACATCGAGGCCCAGCTCGAGACGCAGCGGCAGTGGCTGGCGCAGGCGGGCGTCTCCGTCGAGGCACCCGCCGCGGCGGAGCCGGTCGGGTCCGCGCCCGCGCCCGCGCAGAAGAAGCCGACGACAGCCTGGGTGCGCGCCGACGACTGACCCGGTCCCCGGATCAGGACAGGTTGGCCTTGAGGAACGCGACCGCCCGGCTCCAGGCGAGCGTGGCGTTGGCCTCGTCGTAGGTGCCGACCAGGTTCTCGTCGTTGTGGAACGCGTGCCCGGCGTCGTAGTAGAAGAACTCGACCGGAGCCTGCGACTCGGCCTTGATCTTGGCCTCCTGCGCGCGCGCGTCCGCGACCGGGTAGAAGCCGTCCTGCTCGGCGTAGTGCCCCTGCAGCGGCGCGGTCAGCCCGCTGTAGTCCGGCTGCAGCGCGGCCGGCCCGACGCCGTAGAAGGGCACTGCGGCGCCGATCTTGTCGCCCTGCTGCACGGCGAGCTGCAGCACGAAGCCGCCGCCCATGCAGAAGCCGATCGCCCCGACCTTCGCGGAGGTCACGACATCCTGTGCGAGCAGGAAGTCCACCGCCCCGGCGAGGTCGCGGGCGGCCTCGTCCTCGGGGAGGGCCGACATCAGGGCACCGGCCTCGTCGGCGTCGTGGGTCGTCTTCCCGCCGTACAGGTCGGGGGCGAGCGCGACGAAGCCCTCGGCCGCGAGCCGGTCGGCGATGCCGGCGATGTGGTCGGTCAGACCCCACCACTCCTGGATCACGATGACGCCGGGGCCGGAGCCGCTCTCGGGCAGCTTGAGGTAGCCGTGGGCGGTGCCGCCGTTGCTCGGGAAGGTGACGTTCTGGCGCGGGTTCTCACTCATGAGCGCATCTTGCACCGGTACGGCGGGATGCACACCTCAGGCCACGGCGTGCGCGTTCCCCAGCTCCTCGAGGACGGCGGCGGGGCCCCTCCGCAGGTACCACTCGAGCTCGTAGGTCTCGGTGAAGCGGTCGTCGATCATGTCGGGGCCGATCTGGCTCTCGTGCGCGAGCAGGGCCTGGCGCTTGACCGCGAGCTCGCGCGGGGTGGCCGCGACCGCGACGCCGATCTCGGCGGTCACGCGGCCGTAGGCGCTGGTCCCACCCGCGCTGTCGAGCACGTGCGCTCCGGCGAAGTGCAGGTGCTCCCTGTCGACGGTGGCGTCGTAGGACGTGATGCCTGCCAGCGCGGCTGCATGCCGGGCCAGCAGGTGGACCGCGACGTGGTCGGGATGGCCGTAGATGCCGTCGGCGTCGTAGCCGACGACCGCCTCCGCGCGCTCGCTCTCGGCGAGCCGGGCGAGGGTGCGGGCCACGGCCGGCAGGTCGGCGCGGACCAGCGCCTTGGGGTGCTGACCCGACTCCCAGCCGGGCAGGCCGG
>JBAVRG010000489.1:0-2274 GCA_049694795.1 Mycobacteriales bacterium | reverse complement strand
GGGCGAGACCGCCAGCAGCGCGACCGCCACGGCGCGGTCGCCTCCCGGCCCGGCTCCGCGCCCCTGTCGTGACATCACATCCACCCCTAGATCCTTCGTTTGCTTGTGTTTGCCTTTGTATGATGTGGACAAACGTCGGTCAAGTGGGGTTGTCCCCGCCTGGGGAGGGTGCGAGGCTCCTGGCCGTGCGCTGGGACGAGCTGTTCACCGACCTCGAGGCCCAGCTCGACGCCGCCGAGGCGATCGAGCTCGCGACGGAGGTCACCGACCGCACGCGGCGTGAGGCCGGGTTGCTGCGGCTGGTGGACCGCCTGGCGCCCGCCCTCGGTGCCGCACTGACCGTCACGGTCGCCGGTGCGGGCACGCTGCACGGCCGGCTGCTTGAGGTGGGTCCCGACTGGCTGCTGCTGCACGAGGGCGGCGCGCGCGAGGTGCTGGTGAGCACCGGGCACGTCCTCGGCGTGCTCGGCGCCGGGGCCCGCAGCGAGGTGCCCGGCCGGGAGGGCGAGGTGGGCAGGCGGTTGGACCTGCGCTGGGCCCTGCGGGGGCTGGCCCGCAGCCGGGCCGGCGTGCAGGTGGTCCTCGTGGACGGGACGGTCCTCGCCGGCACGGTCGACCGCGTCGGCGCCGACCACGTCGACCTCGCCGAGCACCCCTCGGATGAGCCGCGGCGCGGTCCCGCGGTGCGTCAGGTGCGGCTGCTGCCGCTGCACGCCCTCAGCGTGATCCGCAGCGACGGGTGAGCGGCGTCAGTCCTCGGGGACGTGCTCGCCGGCGCCCAGCGGGTGAGCGGCCACGAACGCCTTGGTCTCGGCATAGCAGCGCGCGATGTAGTCCTCGAGCGCGCTGCGCTCCACGCGCCACTGGCCGCGGCCGCCGATCTTGATGGCGGGCAGCTCGCCGCTGCGCACCAGCGCGTAGGTCTGCGAGGCGGAGATGTTGAGGACCTCGGCGACGTCGGCCAGCTGCAGGAACCTGGGTTCGGCCACGATGCCTCCGTCCTCCTTCGTCCGCCTCGGGCTGCCCCAGTCTGGCACTGCCTGCCTCCGGCGCCCTGCACCGTCCACAGGACGGGCGCGGACGGACCCCGAGGTGCGCCAGGATGCCTCGGACGAACCACCGCAAGGAGGACGTGTGAGCAGCTCAGCCGTCGAGGCGCCGCGATCGCCTGCCGCCAGCAGGTTGGCGGCCCCGAGCTGGCGTGACGGCCGGCTGGTCCTCGGGGTGCTGCTCGTCCTCGTCAGCGTCCTCGTCGGGGCCAAGGTGCTGGCGGGCGCCGACGCGGCCCAGCAGGTGTGGGTGGCCGCACGCGACCTCGCGCCGGGCACGGTGCTCGGCGCCGACGACCTGCACCCCGGACGGGTCCGGCTGTTCGGGGCGAGCGAGCGCTACCTGGCGGGCGGCAAACCGGTCGGCTACGTCGTGCAACGGGGCGTGAGCGCGGGCGAGCTGCTGCCGGCCGGAGCCCTCGCGCCACCGGGCGCCCTGGTCGCGCGCCGCGACGTCACGGTCCCGGTCCCTGCCGGCCACCTGCCGCCCGACCTGACGCGCGGCGACCAGGTCGACGTCTACGTCACCCCGGACGACAAGGCTGCCCGGCGCGTGGGCAGCACCGTCCCCCTCAGCCCGCGGCTGGTGCTCCGGGCGGTCACCGTCGCCCGGGTCGTGCGCAGCAGCGGTCTCGGGTCGAGCGGGCAGGACCAGCCCGTGGTGCTGAGCGTCGACCCGGCCGACGTGCTGACCCTGGTGCAGGCCATGGGGGAGGGCCACCTCGACCTGGTGCGGGTCCCGCGCTCCCAGCAGCAGCCGCTGGTCGCTGCCAGCCCGGCGTCGTGAGCACCGTCCCGGTCCTCACGGCCGTGTCCGACACCGCCTGGGAGGCACGACTGGTCGCCGCGCTCGACAGGGGCGACCTCGGCGTCGCGGTCGTGCGCCGCTGCGTCGACCTGGCCGACCTCCTGGCGACTGCGGCGACCGGGCAGGCGCGTGCTGCGCTGCTCAGCGCCGACCTGCGCCGTCTTGACCGCGACGCGCTCACCCGGCTCGCGGTCGCCGGTGTCGCCGTCGTCGGGCTGGTGCCGCCGGGAGACGAGCAGGCCGAGCGCCGGCTGCGCCAGCTCGGTGTCACCTGCGTGCTTCCGTCCGACGCGGCCGCGGACGCGCTGTCCGCGGCCGTTCTCGAAGCCGTCGTCGCGTTGACGCCCTCACCCGCGGACCTGTCCGGGCTGTCCGAGCCGCGCGCGGCGCTGGCCGATCCGGTTGCCGCCGTTCCCG
>JBAVRG010000488.1:0-5142 GCA_049694795.1 Mycobacteriales bacterium | reverse complement strand
GCTCAGCGGTGGGGCGCTCGCCGCCACCGGCGGCACGCCCGCGCTGGCGGTCCTGGCGCTGGTCCTGATCGGGGCCGGGCTGTGGCTGCGCCGGCGCCGCCTGTCCTCAGGCGAGTGAGCGCCTGCTGCCGCTAGGCGACCTGACCGACCGACCAGGCCTCGTCCGGACGCAACCCGGCAGAGGTGAGGGTCTCGTGCACGCCGGCGACCGCCGTGCCCTCGTCCACGGACACGACCACGAAGCGCACGACGACCATCCAGGTGCCCTCGTCCTCCTGGCGCTCCACCTCGACCTCGTGGAACGGCTCCTCCGCCGCGCTGAGGCGGGCCACCAGCCCCCGTACGGCGTCCTCCCCGGTCGGCGCGCCCTCCCGGAACCGGACGAGCACCGCGAACGTGGGGAGGACCTCGAGGGGCTCCTCGATCGGTTCCTTGATCGGCTCTGTCATGCGCCGCGTGTACCCAGGCGCGCGGTCCGCAAGCCACACGGCACCCGACCGGCGGCGCGGAACGCGATCGTGGCAGGACCCCCTGACCACTAGCCTGCGTGGCGTGCATCAGGTAGCGGTCATCTCAGGCGGGTTGTCGCACGAGCGGGACGTGTCCGTCCGCTCGGGGCGGCGGTTGGCGGAGCAGCTGGTCAGGGCCGGCCTCGACGTCGACCACTGGGACGTCGACGAGCGCTTCGTCGGCCTGCTCTCGGCCCGGGACGCCGACGTCGCCTTCGTGGCCCTGCACGGCGGCTCCGGCGAGAACGGCACCGTGCAGGCCCTGCTCGAGCTCGCCGGCCTGCCCTACGTCGGGTCCACCGCCGGCGCCTGCCGCGGCGCCTACGACAAGGCCATCGCCAAGACCCGGATGGTCGAGGCCGGGGTCGCGACACCCCGGTGGGTGACGCTGCCGAGCACGATCTTCCGTGAGGTGGGCCCGGAGAACCTCTACCACCTGGTCGACTCGGTCATCGGGCTGCCGCTCGTGGTCAAGCCCGTCGCCGGCGGCTCCGCCCTCGGCGTGTCCGTCGTGCGCGACGAGAAGGAGCTGCCCGGCGCGCTCGTGCAGGCGTTCGCCTACGCCGGCGACGTGCTGCTGGAGGCCTACGTCGACGGCCTCGAGGTGACCGTGCCGGTCCTCGACCTGGGCGAGGGGCCGAAGGCGCTGGCCCCGATGCTCATCGAGCTGCCGGAGGGGGTCGCGTACGACTACCAGGCGCGCTACGACGCCTCCCTCGGGGTCCGCTACACCTCACTGGCCGACGACGACCCGCGGGTCGACGTGCCGGCGCTGCGGAGGGTCGCCGAGCAGGTGCACCGGCTGCTGGGGCTGCGCGACCTGTCCCGCGTGGACGTCATGGTCGGGCGCGACGGCGTGCCGCAGGTGCTCGAGGCCGCGGTCACCCCCGGGCTGACCGAGACCTCGACCTTCCCGCTCGCCGTCACGAGCGCCGGCCTGGAGCTCAGCGAGGTCTACGCCACTCTCGTCCGCAACGCCAAGCAGCGCGGCGGCTGAGGTGGCGCTGACCGCCTTGCTCGACGGAGCGGTGCTGGCCGAGCGCACCGGTGACGACCCGAGGGTCCTGGCCCTGCACGGCTGGGGCCGCACCCGTGCCGACTGGCTGCCGGCTCTCACCGTCCCGGCGCTCGCCGTCGACCTGCCCGGCTTCGGCGCCTCACCGCCACCTCCTTCGGCCTGGGGCTCGCGCGACTACGCCGAGCTGCTCGCCCCGCTGCTCGCCGACGGCGGCTGGACCCTGGCCGGCCACTCCTTCGGCGGCCGGGTCGCGGTGCACCTCGCCGCCGGTTGGCCTGCCCTCGTGGACCGGGTCGTCCTCACCGGGGTCCCGCTGCTCCGCCGTACCGGTGGGGCGAAGCCCCCGCTCGCGTTCCGGCTGGCGAAGCAGGCCCACCGGCTCGGGCTGCTGAGCGACGCCCGCATGGAGGCCGAGCGCCGCAAGCGGGGCTCCGCCGACTACCGGGGCGCCGAGGGCGTGATGCGCGACACCCTCGTGCGGCTGGTCAACGAGGACTACCGCGATCTTCTACCGGGCATCACCGCCTCCGTGGAGATGGTGTGGGGCGCCCGCGACACCGCCGCGCCGCTCGAGATGGCGCGCGAGGCCGCGGCCCTGCTGCCGCGCGCCACCCTCACCGTGAGCGAGACCAGCGGCCACCTGCTCGACGCCGCGCTCGTCTCGCTGCTGCGGGAGCGCCTGTGACCGACCTCGTCGTCCAGGTCCTCTGCCTGGCCGCGGCGGCCGCCGGTGCGCCGCGCTGGCTCCGGGTGGCCCAGCGCGAGCACTACCTGCCCGGGTCGGTGACCTGGACCGAGCAGCTGTGGCTGAGCCGCAGCCGCGCCTCGGCCCTGCTGTGGCTGCCCGTCGTCGGCCTGTTCGCCCTCGGTCTGCTGGTCAACCCCTGGGGCTACGTCGGCGCCGCCGCCGTCGCCCAGGCCATCCCGCTCGGCCTGCCCTACAAGGGCCGTACGTCGAAGCTCGCCTGGACGCCCCGGGTGCGCCGGCTGTCGGTCGCCCTCGGGGTGCTGGTGCTGCTGGTCGGGGTCTGGTCGCCCGCCTTCTCCGCGCTGCCGTCGCTGTTCCTCACCGCGCTGCTCGACCTCGCCCTGCTGCTGGTGAAGCCGGTCGAGGCGCGGCTGAGCCGCCCCTTCCTGGTACAGGCCAAGGACAAGATCGGCCGGGTGCGGCCCACGGTCGTGGCCATCACCGGCTCCTACGGCAAGACGACGACGAAGAACTACCTGGCGCACCTGCTGTCGCAGACCCACGCCGTGCTGGCGAGCCCGGCGTCGTTCAACAACGTGATGGGGCTGTCCCGGGCGGTGAACGAGCACCTGGTGCCGGGCACCGAGGTGTTCGTCGCCGAGATGGGGACGTACGGCCCGGGCGAGATCAAGGGCCTGTGCCAGGTGTTCCCGCCGGACGTGGCGGTCCTCACCGCCATCGGCGAGGTGCACCTGCAGCGGATGAAGACCCGCGAGGGCGTCCTCGCGGCCAAGTCCGAGATCACCGAGAACGCCCGCGCGGTCGTCGTCAACGCCGACGACGACCTGCTGGCCGGGCTCGCGACCTCGCTGGCCCAGAAGGGCAAGCAGGTCGTGCGCTGCTCGGTCCTCGACGCCTCCGCGGACGTGAGCATCATCGACGGCCGGGTGTGCGTGCAGGGCACCGACCTCGGGACCGTGACGCTCCCCGAGTCGGTCCACCCGGCGAACGCCGCGTGCGCCCTCGGTGCCGCCGTCGCCCTCGGTGACGATCCCGCGCCGTTGGTGAAGCGCCTCGCCGACCTGCCCACCGTGGCGCACCGGCTCGAGCCGGTCTCGCTGCCGAACGGCAGCTGGATCCTCGACGACACCTACAACTCCAACCCGGCCGGTGCCGCGGAGGCGGTCCGCCGCGCGTTCGCGCTGGCCGGCCGCAGCGGTGGCCGCGTGCACGTCGTGACCCCGGGCATGGTCGAGCTCGGCGCCGTGCAGGCCGAGCGCAACACCGAGCTCGGGGCGGCGGTCGCCGCAGCCGGGGCGGCCACCCTCGTCGTCGTCGGGAGGACGAACGCTTCCGCGCTGCGCACGGGGGGAACAGGCGGCTCGACGGAGGTCGTCGAGGTCGCCACCCGGCAGGACGCGGTGGCGCTCGTCGAGCAGCGGTCGGCCGCCGGTGACGTCGTACTGTTCGAGAACGACCTCCCTGACCACTACCCGTGAGGAGCGCAGCGTGGGCCAGCTTGCCGTCGTGTTCGGCGGACCGTCCCCCGAGCACGACATCAGCATCCTGACCGGACTGCTCGCCGAGCGGGTGCTGCGTGACGCCGGCCAGGACGTCGCGCCGCTGTACTGGACGCGCACCGGTGACTGGGTGCTCTGCCCGCCGCGCTCGGAGGCCAAGGACTTCCTCGAGGGCGCGCCCAAGGGCGCGACCCGGCTCGAGGCGCAGCTCGGGTCCGGCTTCCAGACGCCGAAGAAGGGCCTGGGCGGCGGCAAGGCCCTGGCGCTGGACGCCGCCCTCAACTGCTGCCACGGCGGGGCCGGGGAGAACGGCGGTCTCAACAGCGTCTTCGACCAGCTGGGCATCCCGCTGACCGGCGGCCCGGCGCCGCTCGCCGCGCTCGGCATGGACAAGCTGGCCTTCGGCGCCGTGCTGCAGGCGAACGGCATCCCCACGCTGCCGCGCGTGGCGCTGGCCGGGGACACGCCGCCGTTCGACGGGCCGTACATCGTCAAGCCGCGCTTCGGCGGCAGCTCGATCGGCATCGAGGTCGTCGAGGACCTCGACACCGCTCGGGCGCTCGCCAAGAGCTCGGTGCACCTGCGCCAGGGCGCGGTCCTCGAGCCCTTCAGCAAGGGCGCGGTCGACCTCAACATGGCCTACCGCACGCACCCGTCCGTGCAGACCTCGCTGCTGGAGAAGCCGCTCGCGCCCGCCAAGGGCGAGGGCATCTACTCCTACGGCCAGAAGTACCTGCAGGCCGACGGCCTGGTGGCAGCCCCGCGCGAGCTGCCGGCGCAGGTGCCCGACACCGTGACGAAGGAGGCCGAGCGCCTCACCGCCGCCGTGCTCGAGGTGACGGGCATCCGCGGGGTCGGCCGGCTCGACTTCCTGCTCGTCGACGACGTGCTGCACGTCAACGAGATCAACACCATCCCCGGGTCGATGGGCCTGTACCTGTGGCCGTCGTCGGTGAGCGCCGCCGAGCTGCTGCTCGGCGCGGTGGAGGAGGCGCGGGCGAGCTTCGGGCGCTCCGAGCCGGCCCCCTTCGAGCCCGGTGCCGCACTGCGTGCCGCCGGCGGCATGGCCGGCAAGCTCGGCCAGATCGGCGCGGCGGGCTGACGCCGTACCGCTGAAGGGGCCGACGGCACGATCATCGTGTCCGCGGTGGGACGGTCCTGCGCGGGGAGCTGGACACGATCAGCTGGGCGAGGGCTCCTCGACCCGGATCCACACGTCCCGGAACGGTGCGCTCTCGAGCACCCGCAGCCGCGGGTCGGGGACGTCGAGCAGCCGCCCGGTCACCAGTGGGCGGAGCGGGGCCAGCCTGCGGTCGGCGAGCACCGTCTCCACGGCCGTCCGCTCGCCGCCGAGCACGAGGGCGTCGAGCGGCCGGTCCAGCAGCACCTGCGCGGCCACGTCGGCCG
>JBAVRG010000487.1:0-7952 GCA_049694795.1 Mycobacteriales bacterium | reverse complement strand
ACGCTGCGCCGGACCTCCTCCAGCGCGGTCGTGAGGCCCGCCAGCCGCTCGCCGGTGTCGCGGGTGGCCGCCGTACCGGCGCTGCCCGCCGCAGCGACGTCGGCGAGCCGGCCCGTGACAGCGGCGTGCTGCTGCTCGAGCCGCTCCAGCACGCTCTCGCGCGTGGCGCGGGCGGCCTCGGAGGTGGTCTTCGCCGACTCGTCGAGGCCGGCGCGCACCGACTCGGCGGACGTGCTGACCGCTACGGCGACGCGCTCGCGCACCGTCTCGAGGGCCTGCTGCAGCTGCGTCCTGCCGGCCGCCTCCGAGGCCGCCGCCGTCGCCGCGGCTGCGGCGAGCTCGTCCAGTCGCGGTCGCAGCCCGGCGAGCTCCTCGGCGACGTCGGTACGCAGGCCGTCGAGCCCGGCCAGCAGCTGCCCGCGCAACGTGTCGACGAGCGCCTCGAGGGAGCTCTGCAGGGCGTCGCTGCGCGCCGTCAGCCCCTCGGACCGGGCGAGGTCCTGCTGCTGCAGCTCTGCCACCGTGACGAGCAACCGCTCGGCGACGTCGTCGAGCTCGGTGGTGATCTCATCGCGCACCTGCACGAGGGACGCCGTCAGCCTGCTGTCGAGGGTCGCGGTCGCGTCGAGCTGGTCCGCGGCGGACTGCCGCACCGCCTCGGCGAGCACCGCGACCTGGTTGCGCGTCGCCTCCTGCTCGGCGGCGGCGCCGGTCAGCACGTCGAGCAGCTCGCGCCGCAGCTGCTCGTTGCGGCTGCGGGTGGCGTCGGCCAGCGTCGTCGCGAGGTTGTCCAGCCGGGTCTCGGTGACGTCACGCAGCCGCGCGACGATCCGCTCGACCTGCTCACCGGCGCTCGCCTCCAGGCGCTGCTCGATGCCCCTGGCCGTCGCCGCCAGGCCGCGCAGCTGCTCCTGGGCGGAGGTGCCACCGTCGCGCAGCAGCGACTCGAGCCGTTCGGCCAGCGCGTCGAGGGTGTCCTCGAGGACGGCCATCCGCGACTCCAGGGACCCGCGTGCCTCAGCCATCGCGGCCTGGGTGGCGGCAGCGGCGTCGGCCTCGCGCTCCAGCGCCGCCGCGACGGTACGGCGAACCTCGGCCGC
The DNA here is from genome assembly GCA_049694795.1 of Mycobacteriales bacterium. Taxonomy (GTDB): domain Bacteria; phylum Actinomycetota; class Actinomycetes; order Mycobacteriales; family SCTD01; genus RYN-111. The sequence continues at coordinate 6,852 of JBAVRG010000487.1, read as the reverse complement.
GACCGCCTCCACCCGCGTCCCCACGGACTCGCCGAGCTTGCCCGTGAGCTCATCGAGCCGGGCGCCGGTGCGGACCGGGAGGAGCTCGAGGCCCTCGCGGACCTCACGGGCCAGGCCGGGCAGGTCCGCCTTCACCTCGTCGACCCGGCCACCGACCCCGTCGACGCGGTTGACGAGCTCGGCGACCCGGCGGCCCAGCGACCCGGTCTCGGTGCGGTTGGCCGCCACCGACCCGGTCAGCCGCCCGGACAGGCCGTCGATGTCGGTGCGCACCGAGCCGAGCTCGCTGCGCAGGCTCACGACGTCGGCCCGCAGCGCGGCGATCTCGGCCCGCACGCCGGCGACCGAGGCGACGCTGCCCCCCGCGTCCGCCTCGTGCTCCTCGCCGGCCAGCGCAGCCAGCTGCTCGATCCGGCGCGACAGCACGTTCGGCTCCACGTACGACACCCTCCACTCAGGTGGGCGGAGCCTAACGGCGAGGACAGAGCCGTTCGGGGAGGTCAGCCGGGTTGGACGACCGGCAGCGTGCGGTGCGCGGTGGCGGGCTCCCGGCGGGCCGCGGCCAGCCGCTCGGGTTCGACGACGCCGTACAGGGTGCTGCGCTGGCGCGGCACGCGCCCGGCGGCGGCCACCATGGCCTCGAGCTCCTCGACCGACTTGCGCGAGCCGTGGGCCGACCCGGCCATCCGGCTGATGGTCTCCTCCATGAGGGTTCCGCCGAGGTCGTCGACGCCGCCACCCAGCACCTGGTGGCACTGGGCCACGCCGAGCTTGACCCACGACGACTGGACGTGCTCGATCGCGCCGTGCAGCACCAGCCGGGCGACAGCGTGCACCGCCCGGTTGTCGCGGACCGTCGGCCCGGGGCGGGCGACCCCCGCGAGGTAGAGCGGTGCGTTGGTGTGCACGAAGGGCAGCGGCACGAACTCGGTGAACCCGCCGCTCTCCTCCTGCAGCCGGCGAAGCAGCAGCAGGTGCGCGGCCCAGTGGTGCGGGGCGTCGACGTGGCCGTACATCATCGTCGAGGTGGTCGGCAGCCCGATGGCGTGCGCGGTCTGCACGACCTCGATCCACTGCGCCGTCGGCAGCTTGCCCTTGGTCAGCACCCACCGGACGTCGTCGTCGAGGATCTCCGCCGCAGTCCCGGGCAGCGAGTCGACACCCGCCTCGCGGGCCGCCTCGAGGAACTCACGGATGCTCACCTGCATCCGGGCGGCGCCGTTGACGACCTCCATCGGCGAGTAGGCGTGCAGGTGGATCCCCGGCGCTCCCCGCTTGATGGCGCGGGCCAGGTCGAGGTACGCCGTCCCGGGCAGCTGCGGGTCGATGCCGCCCTGCATGCAGACCTCGGTGGCCCCGACCTCCCAGGCCTGCGCCGCGCGCTGCTCGACCTCCGCGAGGGACAGCGAGTAGGCGTCGGCGTCGGTGCGCCGCTGGGCGAAGGCGCAGAAGCGGCAACCGGTGTAGCAGACGTTGGTGAAGTTGACGTTGCGGTTGACGACGTAGGTCACCTCGTCGCCCACGGTGTCGCGGCGCACCTCGTCGGCCCAGCGGCACACCGCCTCGAGGTCCTCGCCCTCTGCCACGAGCAGGGACAGGGCGTCCTTCTCATTGAGGGCGCCGGGGGCCTTGCGCAGAGCGGCGGCGACGTCGGTGTCCAGCCGCCGAGGTGAAGGGACCGACTCCCGGACGGCCTGCCAGTCGCCGTACACGTCGTCGAAGTCGCTCCGGCGGTCACTGCTGCGGCCCGACGTGTCGACGGACACGTGCAGGTCGGTGCGTCCGATGGACTCCAGGCCGCCGTCCGGCTCCTGCCACGGCAGGCCCTTGGGCAGGACGTCGTTCGCCAGACCGCTGGGGAGCCGCAGCGCCTCGACGTGCCGGGCCAGGCGGGGGTCGAGCCACGGCTCGGAGAGGTACGGCGGGTGCGCCGTCAGCCGCTCGGTGAGGGTGAACCCGTTGTCGGCGGAGGCACGGGCCAGGTCGTCCAGGTGCGGCCAGGGCCGCTCCGGGTTGACGTGGTCGGGGGTGAGCGGCGAGACCCCGCCCCAGTCGTCGACGCCGGCACGCAGCAGCGCCGCGGTCTCGGCGAGGTCGACCAGGTTGGGGGGCGCCTGCACGCGCATCCGGGGGCCCATCACGAGCCGCGTGACGGCGATCGTCGCGAGGAACTCCTCGAGGTCGGCGTCGTCGGCGTGCCGCATCGCGGTGTCGGGCTTGGCGCGGAAGTTCTGGACGATCACCTCCTGCACGTGGCCGTGCCGGCGGTGGCTCGCCCGGATCGCGAAGACCGTCTCCGCCCGGTCCCGGAGCGACTCCCCGATCCCCACGAGAAGCCCTGTGGTGAAAGGGATCGCGTGCCGGCCGGCGTCCTCCAGGGTCTGCAGCCGCACCGCCGGGACCTTGTCCGGAGACCCCTTGTGCGCGGGGATGTCAGCCGTCGTCTCGAGCATCATCCCCATCGAGGGGGCCACCGGCTTGAGCCGCTGCAGCTCGGCCCAGCTCATCACGCCGGGGTTGAGGTGCGGCAGCAGCCCGGTCTCCTCCAGCACCGCGACGGCGGCCGCGCGCACGTAGGAGAGCGTGTCGTCGTATCCGGCCTCGTCGAGCCACTGGCGGGCCTGCGGCCAGCGCTGCTCGGGCCGGTCGCCGAGGGTGAACAGCGCCTCCTTGCAGCCCAAGGCCGCGCCCTGGCGGGCGATCTCGAGGACCTCCTCGAGGGCGAGGAAGGGTGCGGGCAGCTTGGCAGGGGAGGTCGCGAAGGTGCAGTAGTGGCAGCGGTCCCGGCACAGCCGGGTGAGCGGCACGAACACCTTGCGGCTGTAGGTCACCGTGCGCGGCCGACCGGCGTCCTCAAGGCCCTGGTCGCGGACCCGCGCCGCCGCGGCGCAGAGCTCGGTGAGGTCGTCGCCGCGGGCCGCCAGCAGGACGGCCGCCTCGTCGACGTCGAGCGGCTTGCCGTCCCTGGCACGCGCCAGTGCCCGTCGCATCCCCGGTACGGCGTCCATGCTCCGACACTACGGCGGTCGACCCGGGGAATCTGCGCCGCCCTGGGCGACTTGCGCTGGGGGTGAGCGCGCAGCCCGTCGTCGTCAGGACCCCGGGCCGGGCGTGGCTGGTGTGGGCACTGGCGGTCGCGGCCTACGTCGTCGCCGTCTTCGACCGCTCGTCCCTGGGCGTCACCGGGGTCGCCGCGCAGCACCGCTTCGGCGCGACGGCCGCGCAGCTGGGCCTGTTCGGGGTGCTGCAGCTCGCGGTCTACGCGGGGCTGCAGGTGCCGGTCGGGGTGCTGCTCGACCGCTTCGGCTCGCGCCGGCTGATCGTGACCGGCGGGGCGCTCATGGCGCTGGGGCAGGTGCTGCTCTCCCAGGCGCACACGGTGACCGGCGCCGTGCTGGCGCGCGTTCTCGTCGGCGCGGGCGACGCCATGACCTTCACCTCGGTGCTGCGCCTCGTCGGCCTCTGGTTCGCCCCTCGTCGGGTTCCGCACGTCACGCAGCTCACCGGGCTGCTGGGCCAGCTCGGGCAGGTCGCCGCCGCCTACCCCCTCGTCTTCCTGCTGCACACGGCGGGCTGGCCCCAGGCCTTCCTGTCCGCGGCAGCGGTGGGTGCCACCGTCGTGGGCCTGGCCGCGGTCGCGGTGCGCGACACCCCGCCCGGCACCGCGTTGACTCCCGTCCCGCTGCACCTGCCGCACGTCAAGGCGCAGCTGCGCAGCGCCTGGCGCGAGCCCGGCACCCGGCTCGGCCTGTGGACCCACTTCGTCACCCAGTTCTCCGCGACCGTCTTCGCGCTGCTCTGGGGCTACCCGTTCCTGGTGGTCGGCGAGCGCCGCACCCCGACGGAGGCCGGGCTGCTCCTGACACTGCTCGTCGCGGTGTCGCTCGCCGTGGGTCCGGTGCTGGGCCACGTCGTCGGCCGCTGGCCCTACCGCCGCTCGGTGCCGGTGCTCGCGATCGTCGGCGCCACCGCCACCGCCTGGTCGGTGGTGCTGGCCTGGCCCGGCCGCGCGCCGCTGCCGCTGCTCGTGCTGCTCGTCGTGGTGCTCGCGACCAACGGCCCCGGCTCGATGGTCGGCTTCGACTACGCGCGCACCGAGAACCCGCCCGGCCGCCTCAGCAGCGCCACCGGCATCGTCAACGTCGGTGGCTTCGTGGCGTCGCTGCTCACCATCCTCGCGATCGGTCTGGTCCTGAGCGCGCTCGCCCCCGCGGGCGGCGCGACCAGCGCCTCGCTCGCCGACTTCCGCGTCGCCCTGTCCGTGCAGTACGCCGTCTGGGCGGTCGGGCTCGTCGGCGTCGTGCGCAGCCGTCGGCAGCTGCGGGCCGAGCGCGGGGTCGTGCTGGACCCCGTCCACCTGGCGGTGCGCCGGCTCGCCCGCGCCCGGGCCCTGGGCGGCTGACAGACTCACCGCCATGCGCATCGTGGCCCTGGCGGGCGGCATCGGCGGGGCTCGCTTCCTGCGCGGGCTGCAGCACGCCGTACCGGACGCCTCCCTCACCGTCGTCGTGAACACCGGCGACGACACCACCCTGTACGGGCTGCGGGTCTGCCCCGACCTCGACACCGTGATGTACACGCTCGGCGGCGGCATCGACGAGGAGCGCGGCTGGGGCCGGCAGGACGAGAGCTGGCGCGCGAAGGAGGAGCTGGCGGCGTACGGCTCCCCCACCGCGTGGTTCGGGCTCGGCGACCGCGACCTGGCCACCCACCTGCGGCGCACCCAGCTGATGCTCGGCGGCATGACGCTGAGCCAGGTGACCGCCAGCCTGTGCGAGCGCTGGCAGCCGGGCGCCACCCTGCTGCCGATGAGCGACACCCAGGCCGAGACGCACGTGACGGTCAGCGAGGGCGGCGGCCGGCGGGCCATGCACTTCCAGGAGTGGTGGATCAAGCACCACGCCGCGCTGCCGGCCGAGTCGATCACGCTGGTCCACCACGGCGAGCTGCTCCCCGCGCCCGGCGTGCTCGAGGCGATCGCGGCGGCCGACGTGGTGGTGCTGCCACCCAGCAACCCGGTCGTGAGCATCGGCACCGTGCTGCAGGTCGAGGGCGTCCGCACCGCCCTGACCGGCAAGCGGGTCGTCGGCGTGAGCCCGATCATCGGCGGCGCGCCGGTGCGCGGCATGGCGGACGCCTGCCTCACGGCGATCGGCGCCGAGACCTCCGCGGAGGCGGTCGGGCGGCACTACGGCAGCGACCTGCTCGACGGCTGGCTGGTCGACACCTCGGACGCGGGCACGACCGTGCCGGGCGTCGAGGTCCGGGCCGTGCCCCTGTACATGACCGACCTGGAGGCGGCCGCCGCGATGGCCCGGGCGGCCCTGGAGCTCGCCGGTGCTTGAGGTCCACCCGGTCCTCGGGCTGCCCGACGTGCGCCCGGGCGACGACCTCGCGGCGCTGCTGGCCGGGGCGTTCGCCTACCAGGGCGGCGACGTCGTCGTCGTGACGAGCAAGGTGGTGAGCAAGGCCGAGGGGCGGTTGCTGCCCGCCGGCGCGGACCGCGAGGCCAGCCGGCTGCAGGCCGTGGTGGCGGAGACCCGGCGGGTCGTGGCGCAGCGGGGCTCCACCACGATCGCCGAGACCCACCACGGCTTCGTCATGGCGGCCGCGGGAGTGGACGCCAGCAACGTCCAGCACGACGAGATCGCCTTGCTGCCAAGCGATCCCGATGCTTCCGCCGCTCGGCTGCGCGCGGACCTCGAGCGGCTCACCGGAGTGCCGGTCGCGGTCGTCATCAGCGACACCATGGGCCGGGCCTGGCGGGTCGGGCAGACCGACCAGGCCATCGGCGTCGCCGGGTTGAGCCCGGTGCGCGACAGCAGAGGCACGACCGACACGCACGGGCACCTGCTCGAGGTCACCGAGATCGCCGTGGCGGACGAGCTCGCGAGCGCCGCGGAGCTGGTCAAGGGCAAGGCCGACGCCGTCGCGGCGGCCGTCGTCAGGGGCTTCCGGTACGACGACGACGGCAGGGGTGCCGCCGCCCTCGTCCGGCCGGCCGAGCAGGACTGGTTCCGCCTCGGGACGGCTGAGGCGCACCGCGCGACGCTGGGGTTGCGCCGTACCGTGCGGTCGTTCACCGACGAGCCGGTCGACCGGGACCTGGTGCTGCGCGGCATCGCCGCCGCCCTGACCGCCCCCGCGCCGCACCACACGACGCCGTGGCGGTTCGTGCTGGTCGAGGACCAGCGCGAGCAGCTGCTGGACGCGATGGCCGCGCAGTGGGCGCAGGACCTGCGCGGCGACGGCTTCACCGAGGATCAGGTCGCGCGGCGGCTGCGCCGGGGCGACGTGCTGCGAGCCGCGCCGTACCTGGTGCTGCCGTGCCTGGTGACGGACGGGGCGCACCCGTACCCCGACGTTCGGCGTCGCCTAGCCGAGGAGCGGATGTTCCTGGTGGCGGGCGGCGCGGGCGTGCAGAACCTGCTCGTGCAGCTGGCTGCGGAGGGGCTGGGCAGCGCCTGGGTGAGCAGCGCGCTGTTCTGCCCGGACGTGGTGCGCACCACCCTGGACCTGCCCGACGACTGGCAGCCGCTGGGCGTGGTGGCGGTCGGCCGAGCGGACGGCTCACCGGGCCCGCGGCCGCAACGCGACCCGGAGGGCTACATCCTGCTGCGGTGAGACGCGGGCGCCGACCAGCCCAGCTCCAGCAGCCGCTTGCGCAGCTGCATGCCCGCCAGGGCCTGCGCGTCCCCGCGGCTGAGGACCTCGGCGTCGTCGGCCGCAGCCGCGACGGCGTCGATCGATGCGAGGTAGGCCCGCATGGCCTTCTGCAGGTCGAGGTCGTCGAAGGTCGCGGACATACCCGTCATCTTGGACCACGAGCGCCCGCCCGGGAAGCCTTGGGGG
>JBAVRG010000486.1:0-2565 GCA_049694795.1 Mycobacteriales bacterium | reverse complement strand
GTCCGGCCCCGTGCCCGGCACCTCCCGGGTCCGACCGGCAGCGCCCGCGAGCGGCTGCTGGCGCTGACCGGCGCGCTGCTGTCGCACGAGCCGCCCACGGTGGTGGGTCCGGTGGGTGCGGCCGAGGCCGCCGACGCGCTGCTGGAGTTCCTCGCCCGCAACGGCTACGTCTCGGAGGCCCGCACCGGCTGGACCGTGTCGTGAGGCTCGCCGACCTGACCTGGACCACGGCCCGCGGGGACGTGCTCGTGGTGCCGCTCGGGTCGACCGAGCAGCACGGCCCGCACCTGCCGCTGTCCACCGACACCGACATCGCGGTGGCGCTCGCCGAGGGGCTGGCGGCCCGCCGCGAGGGCGTCGTGGTGGCCCCCGCGGTGCCGTACGGCGCGAGCGGCGAGCACGCCGGCTTCACCGGCACGCTCTCGGTCGGCCACGACGCGCTCGAGCTGCTGCTGGTCGAGCTGGTGCGCTCGGCGACCGAGACCTTCCCGCACGTGCTGCTGCTCAACGGCCACGGTGGCAACGCCCTCACCGTGGCGGCGGCCTGCGCCCGGCTGCGGGACGAGAGCCGTGACGTCCTGGTCTGGGCGCCGACCTGGCGCGGCGACGCGCACGCCGGCCGCACCGAGACCTCCGTGCAGCTGGCGCTCGACCCGTCGCGGGTCGGCCCGGCCCGCGACGCCGGCGCCACCGAGGACCTGTCGGTGCTGCTGCCCACCCTGCGCCGTGGTGGGCTGCGGGCCGTGACCGACAACGGCGTGCTCGGCGACCCTGCCGGGGCCACCCCCGAGGAGGGCCGCGTGCTGCTCGCGCAGGCCCTCGACGCGCTCGAGGCCGCGGTCGACGCCTGGCTCACACCGGAACCCGCGTGACCCGCGTCGCCCTCGTCACCGGTGCCGCCCGCGGCATCGGCGCGGCGACCGTGCGGGCCCTCGCGGCGGACGGCTGGTCGGTCCTCGCCACCGACCGCTGCAGCGACGACCCGCGGCTGCCGTACTCCCTGGGCACCCGCGCCGAGCTCGACGCGGTCGTCGCTGAAGCCGGTCCGCAGGTGACCGGTCTGGTCGCCGACACCACCGACCCGTCCCAGCTGGCCGCCGCCGTTGCCGAGGCCGAGCGCCGGTACGGCGGACTGGACGCCGCGCTCGCCGTCGCCGGTGTCGTCGCCGGCGGTGTGCCGCTGTGGGAGCAGGGCGCGGACCAGGTCGCGGCGGTGCTCGAGGTCGACCTGCTGGGTGTCGTGGCGCTGGCGCGCGCGGCCGTCCCGGCGCTGCTGCGCAGACCTGCCCCGCGCTCTGGCCGCTTCGTCGCGGTCTCGTCGGCGGCCGCGACGCGCGGGCTGCCGATGCTGGCTGCCTACTGCGCGGCGAAGGCCGGGGTGAACGGCCTGGTGCGCGGTCTGGCCGCCGAGCTGCGTGGCACCGGCGTGACGGCCTCGTGCGTCAGCCCTGGCTCGACCCGCACCCCGGTCCTGGAGGAGAGCGCCCGGCTCTACGGCCTCGCGGACGCCGAGCACTTCGCGCGGCAGCAGCCGCTCGAGCGGCTGCTCGAGCCGGAGGAGGTCGCGGCTGCGCTGGTCTGGCTGGCCGGTCCCCACAGCAGCGGGGTCACCGGGGCGGACGTGGCGGTCGACGGCGGCCTGGCGCTGTGACAGCGCTGTGACAGCGCTGTGACGGCGCCGCTCCTGCCGGAGGGCTGGCGGCTGGTGCTCGACCCGCGGGTGCGCCGGCTCGGCCGCGCCCTGCTCAGCCCCACCGGACGGCTGCTGCGTCTCGGCCCGGACGGCCCGGGTGCGATAGCCGCGCTGGAGGCGGGTACGTCGGACCGCCGGGCCCTGCGACTGGGCCGCACGCTGCTGGACGCCGGGGCCGCCCACCCCCTGCCCCCGTCGCACGACGCCTCCGACGTCACGGTCGTCGTCCCGGTGAAGGACCGGGTGCCTCAGCTGGCCCGCTGCCTCGCGGCGCTGTCAGCGGACGTGCTGGTGGTCGACGACGGCTCGACCCGCAGCGACGAGGTCCGCGCGGTGTGCGAGGCGCACGGAGCGCGCTACGTGCACCGACCCAACGGCGGCCCCGCCGCGGCACGCAACACGGCACTTCCCTTGCTGCGCAAGGACTTCGTGGCCTTCCTCGACAGCGACTGCGTCCCGCCGCCCGGCTGGCTCGAGCGGCTGAGGGGACACCTCGAGGACCCGGCGGTGGCTGCGGTGGCGCCCCGCGTCGTGGGCGGAGCCCGCTCGCCGCTCGACCTCGGGCCGCGGCCCGCTCTGGTCCGTCCCGGCGGAGAGGTGGCGTACGTGCCGACCGCTGCGCTGCTGGTGCGCCGGTCGGCGCTCACCGGCTTCGACGAGCAGCTGCGCTACGGCGAGGACGTCGACCTGGTGTGGCGCACCGTCGACGCCGGCTGGCAGGTCCGCTACGACCCGTCGGTGGTGGTGCAGCACGAGGAGCCGGCGACGCCGGCGGCCCGGCTGGTCCGCCGCTTCCGGTACGGCACGTCGGCCGCGCCGCTCGCCCAGCGGCACCCTGACCGCGTCACGCACCTGGTGCTGCCGCCGTGGCC
>JBAVRG010000485.1:0-3692 GCA_049694795.1 Mycobacteriales bacterium | reverse complement strand
CTGGGGAGGGACGCCATGCGGAGGTCGGCAACGCGGGTGCTGCTGGCAGCAGCCGTGACTGCGCTGATGACGACCGCGGGGGCGTCAGCGGCCGGCGCCGCCGGGCCCTCCACCCAGGTGCACCACCCGGTCAGCGCGAGGACCGGGCTGCCGCTCGGGATGACCCCGCTGCACGGCGTGCGCCGGGCGTCGGCTGTCCGCAACACCCTGTCCGTCACGCCGGCCCTCACCTACCGCAACGGTCCGGTCGTCTCGAACGCCAAGGTCGCCTCGGTGCTCTGGGGCGGCGCCTCGACCGACTACCTCCCCGAGGTCGGTGGCACGGCCGCGCCGAGCATGAGCACGTTCTTCGCGGGGGTCGCGGGTTCGTCGTACTGGTCGTGGTTGTCGGAGTACGACACGCCTGCGTCGCCGGGGACTCACCAGTCGATCGGGTACGGGTCGTTCCAGGGCCGGACCGCGATCACCCCGAGCGCCGGGGCGAACGGCTCGACCATCAACGACACGAGCATCCAGACCGAGCTGGTCGCGCAGATCAACGCGGGGCACCTGCCGGCGCCGGTGCTGGACGCCGGCGGCCACCCCAACACCGTCTACGCGCTCTTCTTCCCGGCCGGCAAGACGATCTGCATGGGCAGCGACTGCTCCGGCGTGGTCTTCTGCGCCTACCACAACACGATGACCGCGACGGTCAAGGGCGTGAGCCGCACGCTGCTCTACATGGTGCTGCCGGACTTCAACAACGCGAACATGATCAACGGCTGCGGCAGCACCAGCGCGACCACGGCGTTCCAGGTGACCCAGAGCAGCGCGTCGCACGAGCTGGTCGAGACCGCCACCGACCCCTACGTCGGGCTCGCCACCGGCAGCGGCGCACCGCTCGGCTGGTACGACGACAACAACGGCGAGATCGCGGACATCTGCGCGAGCCAGCCCGGTGACCCCAACGGCACGGTCACCGGGTCCGACGGGGTGACCTACACGGTGCAGAAGGAGTGGAGCAACGCGCTCAGCTCGTGCATCGTCGACAAGGGCTCGACCACTCCGGCGGCACCGCAGGCGCCGGCGGCCGCAGCGGCGGCCGGGGGCGCCGTCAAGGTCTCGTGGTCCAAGCCGGCCGCCGACGGCGGCACGGCGGTCGCCGGCTACGACATCTACCAGTCGACCACCGGTGGCTCCTCGGGCGCCAAGGTCGGCGCGGTGGGTGCGACCGCGACCAGCTGGACCTCCGGGGCCCTGACCAACGGTGGCAGCTACTTCTTCCAGGTGCTCGCCCGCAACGCCAACGGCGACGGGCCGCTGAGCCCCCAGGTGTCGGCCGTCGCCGACAGCGTCGCCCCGACGGTGAGCATGACCAGCCCCGCGTCGCTGTTCCAGCTGTCGACCCTGATGACGGCGCGGTACGGCGGTGCCGACAGCGCGTCGGGTGTCGCGAGCTACGACGTGCAGTACCGCTCGGCTGCCTGGAACGGCGGCTTCGGCAGCTACGCCAACCTGGTGCTGGGGACGACCGCGACGTCGCGGTCGCTGTCGGGTTCCCCAGGCCGGGAGTACTGCTTCCACGTGCGGTCCCGCGACCACGCAGGCAACACCTCGGCGTGGAGCGCCGACAGGTGCGCGGTCCTGCCGTTGGACGACCGGTCCCTGACGGCGGCCACCAGCGGCTGGAGCCGGCTCACCTCCTCCTCCGCCCACCGCTCGACGCTGACCAGGACGACGACGTACGGCGCCCGGCTCACGCTGTCCGGTGCCCAGGTCGACCGGGTGGCGCTGGTCGTGACCACCTGCTCGACCTGCGGCAGCGTGGCGATCTACGTCAACGGCGGCCTCTGGCACACCGTCAGCACCGCGGCGTCGAGCAGCCACTGGAAGGTGATCATTCTGCCCGGGAGCTTCAGCCTCCGGTCGGCGGCGATCGTGCTGAGGTCCGTCTCGTCCGGCAAGCAGCTCCTCGTCGACGGGCTGGCCATCGCCCGCACCTAGGCATCCCCGAAACCTGAGCGACCCATATGCCCTGTAATGTCGCGCGCCTTGCCACCCGGCAAGCCACCTTCGCCTTACCCCCCGAAGGCGCGACCCGAAGGGAAACACCCCGTGCGTCCCCCTCTTCGCCTGGCGCTGGCGGCTGCGCTGACCGCGCTCGTCGCCGTTCCCCTCCTCTCCGCCGGCAGCAGCACTGCGTCTGCGTCCAGCGCCGGCATCGTGGTCCCGGCCAGTGCCGGTCACCTGGTCCGGCACGACGTCGAGACCCTCTGGGCCCGTGGGCACGCCCCCGCCGGTGAGACCGGTGCGGTCAAGGCGGCTGCGACGGCCGGCAACCCCGGCAACGACATGGTCTACGGCGGCGGCACCGGCACCGGCAACGTCGCCCAGCAGCCCGCGGTCTACCTCGTCTACTGGGGCAGCCAGTGGTCGACGACCGACCCGCTGGCGAGCTACCTCACCAGCTTCATGCACGGCCTGTACGGCGCCGGGGACGACTGGACCACGGTGAGCCAGCAGTACTGCGAGGGCATCGCGGCCGGTGAGGTCACCTGCCCGACCTCGGCCCCGCACGTCGGCGTCCCCAGCGGCGCGCTGGTGAAGGGCATCTGGTTCGACAGCTCCGCGCCGGCGATCCCGGCCGACACGCTCGTCAACCCGACGACCTCGCGCGTCGGTGACCAGGTGGCGGCCGAGGCCGTGCGTGCGGCGGCGCACTTCGGCAACACGACCGGGGCGTCGAACACCAACGCCCAGTACGTCATCGCGCTCCCGTCGGGCTTCTTCACCCCGGGCTACGGCGCCTACTACTGCGCCTACCACTCGTCGGTGTCGTCCAGCTACGGCAGCATCGCCTACACCAACCTGCCGTACATGACCGACCTCGGCTCGAGCTGCGGTCAGAACTCCGTGAACGCGGGCGCGAGCGGCACCTACGACGGGGTGAGCATCGTCGAGGGCCACGAGTTCATGGAGTCGGTGACGGACCTGCGGCCCTCCACCGGGTGGACGGACACCAGCGGCCAGGAGAACGGCGACAAGTGCGCCTGGATCTCCAGCGGCCAGGGGGCGATGGCCGACCTCACGCTCTCGACCGGGACCTTCGCCGTGCAGTCGACCTGGAGCAACTCCTTCAACCAGGGCAACGGCGGCTGCGTGCTGCACGCGAACAACCCCTGACCTGACACGCACGAAGGACCGGCAGCCGCGGCTGCCGGTCCTTCGTCGTTGCTGGTGGTGGTGCTGGTGTCAGGCGGCGGGAGCGCCCTTGCGGCGTCGGCCGACGAGCACCGACGCCGTACCGGCGCCGACCAGGCCCACGCCGAGCAGCGACGCGGCGGTGACCTCGAAGCCCGTGAACGGGAGCCCGTCCTTGCCGACCACCGTGAACGGCACCGACACGCTGCGGCTGGCGCCGAAGAACGGGCCGGTGAAGACGACCTCGTGCGTGCCGGCGGCGAGCGAGGTCGGCACCTTGAAGGAGACGACCGCGTTGCCCGCGGAGTTGGTGGTGACAGTGCCGAGCGCGACGGTCTGCGAGTGCAGCTCGACCGCGACGTGGCTGCCGTTGTCGAACTCGCCCTCGCCGCTCTGCGCGGTCAGGGACTCGCCCGGCCTGGCCGTGCTGTCGCTGACCGAGCCCTTCTTGCACTGGCCCGGGGGGTAGGCCGGCTTGCCCTGCTGCGGCTTGCAGCCGGGGCCGGGAGGCG
>JBAVRG010000484.1:0-2543 GCA_049694795.1 Mycobacteriales bacterium | reverse complement strand
GCGCCAGGTCCGCGACGAGGCCGCGCCACCGGGCGGCCGAGCCGACGAGCGCGCGCAGCGACAGCGCGCGCTTGAGCGCGATGTGCGCGTCGTGCTCCCACGTGAACCCGATCCCGCCGAGGACCTGCACGCACCACTTCGCGTTGTCGACCGCTGCGTCGACGGCCACCGCGACGGCAACCGCCGCAGCCAGGTCGCGCTCGGCGGAGGACGGCTCGTCGAGGGCGCGGGCGGCGTCCCAGGCCACGGCCCGGGCCTGCTCGACACGCACCAGCATGTCGGCACACGCGTGCTTGATCGCCTGGAACGCACCGATCGGCTTGCCGAACTGCTCACGGGTCCGGGCGTAGTCCACCGCGGTGTCCAGGCACCACCCCGCCAGTCCGGTCGCCTCGGCCGCCACGACGACCCCCACGAGGGAGCGCACCCGGTCCAGCGTCAGGCCGGGCAGCAGCCGGGACGCCGGCACCGCGACGCCGTCGAGCGTGACCGACGCCGGGCGGCGGGCGCCGTCCATCCCGGACAGCGGCGTCACGGCGACCTGCGCCGACTCGACCACGAACCAGGTGTCGCCGGCACCCAGGACCAGCAGGTCGGCGAGCGCCCCCCCGAGGACGCGGGACGCCGTACCGGTCACGACCACGCCGTCGGCGCTGGGCACCGCCGTCAGGCCGTCCTCGACGCCCACTGCGGCGGTGGCGGTGCCGTCCACGAGCGACGGGAGCAGCTCCTTGGCTGCGGTGCCGCCCACCTGGGAGAGCACGAGGGACGCGAACAGCGTGGGCAGCACGGGGCCCTGCGCGAAGGCACGGCCGAGCTCCTCGACGGCGACCGCCAGCTCGACCCCACCGGCACCGGAACCTCCGGACTCCTCCGGCACGTGCAGCCCCAGCAGCCCCTGCTCGGCCAGGGACCCCCACCAGGTCGGGCGCTGCTCGGGTCCTTCCAGCGACTCCCGGGCGCTGCTGCGCAGACCGGCACGCTCGGCCCACCCGCGGACCGAGGCCGCCAGCGCCTCGTGGTCCTCGCTCACGCCGATCGTCATCAGAGGTGCCTTCCACTCGCGTTGGTGGGACAATAGAACACGTTCCTGTTTCTGGCACGTTCCTGATCCCCGTGGACCCGTGGAACCGGTGCTAGTTTCGGCGACCAGCCAGGAGGAGAGGAAGGTCCGGGTGACGACGACCGCGCAGACGGCCGAGACCGAGACCGCAGCCCAGCGCGCTCGCAGGGAGCGCATCCTGGCGGCGACTCTCGCGCTCGCGGCCCGGGGTGGCTACGAAGCGGTCCAGATGCGCGAGGTCGCGGAGCGCTCCGAGGTGGCCCTCGGGACGCTGTACCGCTACTTCCCCTCCAAGGTGCACCTGCTCGTCTCCGCCATGGCCGCGGAGGTCGAGCGCCTGAGCGCGCGGCTGCAGAAGCGCCAGGCGCCCGGCGACACCCGCGCCGAGCGGGTCTCCTTCGTGCTCGAGCGGTCCACCCGCTCGCTGCAGCGCGACCCGCTGCTCACCGAGGCGATGGTCCGGGCCATGATGGCCGCGGACACCAGCGTCGCCACCGAGGTCGAGGCCATCCGGTCCGCGATGAGCGCGCTCATCGTCGATGCGATCCGCGGTGGCGGGGCCCCCGAGGAGCACGACGTCGAGCTCGCCGCGATCCTGCAGGACGTGTGGTTCGCCCGCCAGATCGCGTGGCTCGGCGGACGCATCCCTGCCGCCGACGTGTGGCGCGACATCTCCCTGGCCATCCGGCTGGTCCTGCGCGACTAGGCGGCGCAGTACGTCGTCGTCCTACGTCGGGTAGCCGGGGATCTTCCGGCTGGTGCCGAAGTCCCAGACGCCGTCCACGCATCGCCAGGTGTGCGTCGCCGAGGGCTCGACGCGGACGAACTTGCCGCTGCGCACCTGGACGATCTGGATGCAGTCGCTGAGCTGGCGGCCGCCGACGTCCTGGCCGGGGAACAGGCCGTTGTCGGTGTAGTTGTGCTCCTTCGCGAGCAGCGCGAGCAGGCCCTTGCGGGTCGGCTTCGGACCGAGCTTGATCATGTCCTGGAAGAACAGCGCCGTGGCGCCCCAGGCGAACTCGCCGAGGTCCGTCGGCGTCGCGCCGGGCGAGACCTGGCCCAGCCACTGCGCGTAGGTCTGCAGCTCCTTGCTCTGGTTGATCTCCTCGACCAGCGTCGGCTGGATGCCGATGTAGGTGCCCTCAGCAGCGGAGCCGGCCTGCTGCAAGTAGTTCGGCGTGTAGGCCGTCACCGTGGGCTGCCACACGACCGGGTGGTAGTCCTGCTGGGCGAAGGTCTTCACGAGGCTGGCCGCCTGCTGGTAGGCACCGGAGAAGGTGACGAACTGGACGTCGTTCTTCTTCAGGTCGGCGACCGTCGCGGTGTAGTCGGTGGACGACGTCGGGACCGGCTCATCGGCGATCCAGTTGAAGCCGTAGGCCTTCGCGGAGGCCGTCTTGTCCTGCGAGGACTGCTGGCGGGTCACGTCGCCGTCGCTGTAGACGTACCCGGCCCTCTTGATCGAAGCGGCGATCTTCGG
>JBAVRG010000483.1:0-6861 GCA_049694795.1 Mycobacteriales bacterium | reverse complement strand
GCGAGGACGGGCAGGGTGGCGGCGGCGGGACGGCGCACGAGGAGCCTCTCTGGGTGGTGGTCCGTGCTGCCCCCTTCGCCGCGGCCGCCGGATCTCCTGCCCCCCACGCTCGCGACGTAGGGTTCCTGGCGTGGAGCCGTCCCTGTTCGACGCCGCCGAGCAGGAGGCGGCCGCCCGGGTGGCGCCGCTGGCGGTGCGCATGCGGCCGCGCTCCCTCGACGAGGTCGTCGGGCAGCGGCACCTGCTCGGCGAGGGCGCCCCGCTGCGCAGGCTGGTCGAGGGCGACGCCCCGCTCAGCGTGGTCCTGTGGGGGCCACCGGGCACGGGTAAGACGACTCTGGCGATGACGATCGCCCGGAGCACGCGGCGCCGGTTCCGCGAGCTGTCCGCCGTCACCGCGGGCGTCAAGGACGTGCGGGAGGTCGTCGAGGACGCCAAGCGGGCCCTCGGTCAGACCGGTGCCCAGACCGTGCTGTTCGTGGACGAGGTGCACCGCTTCTCCAAGACGCAGCAGGACGCGCTCCTGCCCGCGGTCGAGAACCGCTGGGTGACCCTGGTGGCGGCCACGACCGAGAACCCGTTCTTCAGCGTGATCAGCCCCTTGCTGTCCCGTTCGCTGCTGCTCACCCTCGAGCCGCTGTCCGACGACGACATCCGCACCCTCATCCACCGCGCGACCACCGACGAGCGCGGCGTCGCGGTGACCGTGGAGCCCGACGCGGAGGAGTTCCTCGTCCGTCTCGCGGGTGGCGACGCGCGCCGTGCCCTCACGGCGCTGGAGGCTGCGTCGTACGGCGACGTGGTGACGCTGGAGCGGCTCGAGCAGGCGGTCGACCGGGCCGCGGTCCGCTACGACCGGGACGGCGACCAGCACTACGACGTGATCAGCGGCTTCATCAAGAGCATCCGTGGTTCCGACGTCGACGCGGCGCTGCACTACCTCGCGCGCATGTTCGAGGCGGGGGAGGACCCGCGGTTCATCGCCCGGCGGCTGGTGGTGCACGCCAGCGAGGACGTCGGGATGGCCGACCCGAGCGCGCTGCAGACCGCGGTGGCGGCCGCGCAGGCCCTCGAGCTGATCGGGATGCCCGAGGCCCGCATCAACCTGGCGCAGGCCACGATCCACCTCGCGCTCGCCCCGAAGAGCAACGCCGTGGTCGCCGCGGTCGACTCCGCGATCGCGGACGTGAGACGGGGTCTCACAGGGACCGTGCCCCCGCACCTGCGCGACGCGCACTACGCGGGATCTCAGAAGCTCGGTCACACCGGCTACCGCTACCCTCACGACTTCCCGGGAAGGGTCGTGGCGCAGCAGTACGCGCCCGACCCGGTCGTCGGGCGGGAGTACTACTCGCCCAGCGACCTGGGGGTCGAGCGCGTCGCCCGAGAGCGGCTCGCGGGCCTGCGTGAAGTCCTGCGCGGGGACCGGCGGGTGCAGCCCGAGGACGTGGCGGTCGGCTTCCGGCCCCGGTGCAACCCCGCACCACCCACCCCCGAGGAGCTCGGGCAGACGAAGGAGCAGGACTAGTGGTCGACGTCGGAGACGTGGTGGGGCTGGTGTTCGCGATCGCGTTCGCGATCCTGGTGCTGGTGCTGTGCTTCCTGCTGGTCCGGCTCACCCGCGTGGTCGACGAGACCCGCAAGCTGGTCGAGGGCGTCACCGACAAGACGGTGCCGCTGCTGGGCGAGGTCACCACGAGCGTCACGCACGTCAACGCCGAGCTCACCCGCGTCGACGCGATCACCGCCAACGTGCAGTCGATCAGCGGCAACGTCAGCGCGCTCACGAGCCTGTTCGCGGCCACCGTCGGCAGCCCGGTCGTCAAGGTCGCCGCCTTCTCGTACGGCGTCCGGCGCGCGGCCGGCAAGCGCAACCACGCCGAGGTGGAGAAGCGGGTGCGCGCGGAGCTCAAGGCGCAGAAGAAGGCAGGGCGCAAGTGACCCGTCGGCTGTTCTACATCGCCCTCGGCGCGACCGCGGGCGTGCTCATCGTGCGCAAGGTGTCGTCGGCGGCGCAGCGCCTCACCCCGGCCGGGATGCAGACCGGGGTCGCGGGTGCGCTGAACAACGTCAGCGAGGCGATCCGCGAGTTCGGGGCGGAGGTGCGCCTGGGCATGGCCGAGCGCGAGAGCGAGCTGCGCGAGGGCCTCGGCCTGGACGGCACGCACGACGTGGTCGACACGCCGTGAGGTCTGACGAGATCCGGTCGCGCTTCCTCGACCACTTCGAGAAGAACGGCCACACCGTCGTCCCGTCCGCGTCGCTGATCGCCGACGACCCGACGCTGCTGCTGGTCAACGCCGGCATGGTGCCCTTCAAGCCCTACTTCCTGGGCGAGCAGCCGGCGCCGTGGCCGCGCGCGACCAGCGTGCAGAAGTGCGTGCGCACCCTCGACATCGACGAGGTCGGCAAGACGACCCGGCACGGGTCGTTCTTCCAGATGGCCGGCAACTTCAGCTTCGGCGACTACTTCAAGGCCGGGGCGATCGAGCTGGCCTGGGACCTGATGACCAAGAGCACCTCCGACGGGGGCTACGGCCTCGCGGAGGACAAGCTCTGGATCACGGTCTACCTCGACGACGACGAGGCCTACGACCTGTGGCGTCAGGTCGGCGTGCCCGACAGCCGCATCCAGCGGCTGGGCCTGTCGGAGAACTACTGGCACATGGGCGTGCCCGGTCCGGGTGGGCCGTGCAGCGAGATCAACTACGACCGCGGCCCCGACTACGGCGCCGAGGGCGGCCCGGCCGTCAACGGCGAGCGCTACCTCGAGGTCTGGAACCTCGTCTTCATGCAGTACCAGCTGTCCGAGGTGCGGTCGAAGGTCGACTTCGACATCGCCGGGCCGCTGCCGAAGCAGAACATCGACACCGGCATGGGCATGGAGCGCATGGCCGCGGTGCTGCAGGGCGTCGACAACCTGTACGAGATCGACACCAGCCGCGCGATCCTCGACCGGGCGGCCGAGCTCACCGGCGCGGTCTACGGCCGTGACCGCGCCGCCGACGTCCGGCTGCGGGTCGTCGCCGACCACGCCCGCACCGCCGTGATGATGATCGGCGACGGCATCACCCCGGCCAACGAGGGTCGCGGCTACGTGCTGCGCCGCATCCTGCGCCGCGCGATCCGCGCGATGCGGCTGCTCGGGGCGGGTGAGCCGACGGTCAAGGAGCTCGTCGACGCGACCATCGGCGCGATGGGCCCGCAGTACCCCGAGCTGGTCACCGACAGCGTCCGCATCCACGCCGTGGCCCACGCGGAGGAGGCCTCCTTCCTGGAGACCATCACCCGCGGCGTGGCGATCTTCGACACCGCGGTGCCGCAGGCCCGGCAGGCAGGCGGCGTCCTCAGCGGCCAGAAGGCCTTCCAGCTGCACGACACCTACGGCTTCCCGATCGACCTCACGCTCGAGATGGCGTCCGAGCAGGGCCTGACCGTCGACGAGCAGGGCTTCCGGTCGCTCATGGACGAGCAGCGCCGGCGCGCCAAGGCCGACAGCAAGGCCAAGAAGACCGGCCACGTCGACGTGTCCGCCTACCGCCGCCTGCTCGACGCGGCCGGTGCCACCGAGTTCACCGGCTACGCCGAGACCGTCTCGGAGGCGGTGGTGCGCGGCCTGCTGGTCGACGGGATCTCCGCGGGCGCGGCGGGGGAGGGCTCGCAGGTCGAGGTGGTGCTCGACCGCACGCCGTTCTACGCAGAGGCCGGTGGCCAGCTGGCCGATCGTGGGCGCCTCGCCCTCGCCGACGGCACGGTCCTCGAGATCGAGGACGTGCAGCGCTCGCTGCCCGAGCTGGTCGTGCACCGCGCCCGGGTCGTCAGCGGCGAGGTGACCGTCGGCAGCTCCGTGCAGGCCCTCGTCGACGTCGACCGCCGCAAGGCCGTGAGCCGGGCGCACACCGCGACCCACCTCGTCCACCAGGCGTTGCGCGCGGCGCTCGGGGAGCAGGCGGCGCAGGCCGGCTCCCTGAACGCCCCCGGCCGGTTCCGCTTCGACTTCTCCTCGCCCGGTGCGGTGCCGGCGAGCGTGCTGCGCGACGTCGAGCAGGAGATCAACGAGATCGCCCTCGCCGACCTCGAGGTGCGCGCGTTCGTCACCACGCAGGAGGAGGCGCGCCGCCTCGGGGCGATCGCCCTCTTCGGCGAGAAGTACGGCGACGCCGTCCGCGTCGTGGAGGTGGGCGACTACGCCCGCGAGCTCTGCGGCGGCACGCACGCGGCTCGCTCCGGCCAGCTCGGCATGGTCACGCTGCTGTCGGAGAGCTCGATCGGCTCCGGCGTGCGGCGCGTCGAGGGCCTGGTCGGGCTGGACGCCTACTCCTACCTCGCCAAGGAGCACGTGCTGCTCAGCCAGCTCGCCTCGACCTTCAAGGTGCCCGCCGACGAGGTGCCGGAGCGGGTCGCGTCCGTGATCGACAAGCTGCGCGAGACCGAGAAGGAGCTCGCGCAGCTGAGGGCCGGCGCGGTGCTGCAGCAGGCGCCGGCGTTCGCCGCAGGCGCCAAGGACGTGTTCGGGCTCTCGTTCGTCGGCGTCGAGGCTCCTGCGGGCACGCCCGGCGACCTGGTTCGTGGGCTCGCGCTCGACATCCGGGGGCGGCTCACCGGACCCGGTGCGGTGCTGGTCGCCACCGGCGGGGACCGGGTCGCGCTGGTGGCCGCGGTCAACGACGCCGGTCGTGCGCGCGGCCTGTCGGCCAACGACCTGCTCCGCGAGGCGGCTGCGGCCGTCGACGGCAAGGGCGGCGGCAAGGACGACGTGGCCCAGGGCGGCGGGACCAACCCCGCGGGGATCGGCCGGGCCCTCGAGCTCGCCGAGCACCTCGTCGGCCGGGTCGCCACCGGGTGATCAACGGAATCGAAAGGGGTGCGCGGGTGGTCCCCAACACCCCTTCCGGTTCCGTTGATCAAGGCGGCGGTCATGCGTCGGGTCCACGGGGCTCACGGTGACGCGCCCGCCGGGGGTCGTGGTGGCCGTCGACGTCGGCACCGTGCGCGTCGGCGTCGCGGCCAGCGACCCGCACCGCGTCCTCGCCAGCCCCGTCGAGACGGTCCCCGCCCCCGGCCTGCAGCGGGTGGCCGAGATCGTGGCGGAGCGCGACGCGGTCCTCGTGGTCGTCGGGCTGCCCACCTCCCTGTCGGGGGTGGCCGCGAGCGCGAGCGCCGAGATGGCCAGGAGCTGGGCGGGGGAGCTCGCCGGGCTGGTCGCCGTACCGGTGGAGCTGGTGGACGAGCGGCTGACGACCGTCACGGCAACGGCCGCCCTGCGGGCCTCCGGGCGCAAGGGCAAGCGGGCGCGCGCCGTCGTCGACCAGGCCGCGGCCGTCGCGCTGCTGCAAGGGGTCCTCGACCGCCCTCGGTAGGATCCGGCGCGTGACCCAGGTCCTCGAACCGACCCGTCGCCCCAACAGGCGCCTCCCCAGGCCGGTGGGGCTGGTCGTCGTGCTCGTGGCGCTCCTCGCGCTGGTCGGGGGGCTCGTCGTGGGGGGCACGAAGCTCTACGCCAGCGTCCTGGGCGTCCCCGACTACCACGGTGCCGGCTCCGGCAGCGTGGTGGTCCAGGTGCACAGCGGTGACAGCGCCCGCGACATCGCCGCGACCCTGCTGGCGAAGGGCGTGGTCAAGAGCGAGAGGGCCTTCACCAACGCCGCCAAGGACGACAGCCGTTCGCGCGGGCTGCAGCCCGGCTTCTACCAGCTGCACCTGAGGATGAGCGGCGCGCAGGCGCTCGCCCTGCTGCTCGACCCCGCGTCACGGATGCGTGGGCGGGTGACGCTGCCCGAGGGCATCCCGCTCTCCCAGGTGGTGTCGCGGCTGGTGCAGTACACCGAGCTGCCGCGGGCTGACGTCCTCGCCGCTCTGGGCAACCCCGCCGCGCTCGGCCTGCCGTCCTACGCCGGCAACCACGCCGAGGGCTTCCTGTTCCCGGCCACCTACGACGTCGAGCCCGGTACGGCGGCAGTGGACGCGCTGCAGATGATGACCGAGAAGTTCGCCGAGGAGGCGGCCGCTCTCGACCTGGAGAACCGCGCCCGGGCCGAGGGCCTCACGCCGTACCAGGTGGTGACGATCGCCTCCCTCGTCGAGGCGGAGACGCCGCTGGACGCCGACCGCGCGAAGGTCGCCCGGGTGGTGCTGAACCGGCTCGCCAAGGGCATGCCGCTGCAGCTCGACTCGACGGTCAACTACGTGCGCGAGGAGAAGAAGGCGCGGCTGTCGCTGGCCGACATCGCTGTCGAGTCGCCCTACAACACCTACCTCAACAAGGGCCTGCCCCCGACGCCGATCAACTCACCCGGCGAGAAGGCGCTCGAGGCCGCGCTCGCCCCGGCGCAGGGGGACTGGCTGTACTTCATCACCATCGACAAGGCCGGGCACTCGCTCTTCACGAGCTCCTACGACGCGTTCCTGCAGGCCAAGGCCAAGGCGCAGCGCGACGGCGTCTACTAGGTGCGCGCGGCCGTCCTCGGGTCCCCGATCGGGCACTCGCTCTCGCCGGTGCTGCACCGGGCCGCCTACGCCGCGCTCGGGCTGCAGGACTGGACCTACGACGCCATCGAGGTCCTGCCCGAGGGCCTGGCGTCCTTCCTGGACGGGCTCGGCCCTGAGTGGGCGGGGCTGTCCCTGACGATGCCCCTCAAGCAGGCCGTGCTGCCGCTGCTGACGTCCGCGTCGGAGCTCGTGGGGATCACCGGGGCCGCCAACACCGTGGTCCTGCGGGACGGCGAGCGGGTCGGGCACAACACCGACGTCGAGGGGATGGTCGCGGCCCTGCGCGAGGCGGGCGTGGCCTCGTGCGACCGGGCCGCCGTCATCGGGGCCGGGGCCACCGCCGCCAGCGCGCTCGCGGCACTCCACGAGCTC
>JBAVRG010000482.1:0-5017 GCA_049694795.1 Mycobacteriales bacterium | reverse complement strand
CCAGGCAGTACGCGCAGACCCTCCGGACGCTCTGGAAGCTGTCGCTGCCCGACCGGTTCCTCACCGCGACCCCCGACGCGGCGCCCGAGACGGCCAGCGAGCGCGGTGGGCCGGTGCAGGCGCTGCGGGCCGGCTGACCCTCGGAGTCGGCGGCAGCGCGAGCACGAGCACGAGGCCGCCGAGGAGGGCTCCCCCGACGACGTCGGTCACCCAGTGCGCGTGCACCCACACCATCGTCGCCGCGACCAGCAGCGTCCACGCAGCCGCCGCCCGCGCCCAGCGGCGGCCGCCCAACGACGCGAGCGCACCGGCGCACACCAGCGAGGTGGCGGTGTGCCCGGACGGGTACCAGCCGAGCAGCTGCACCGCGTGCGAACCCGGCGGTCCGGGCCGGGCCACCGCCACCTTCAGCGCCAGCACCGACGCGGCGCCGATGACAACAGCAGGCACCACCGTGCGCACTGCGGAGGGCCGGCCGAGTGCGTCGAGCAGCAGGGCCACCAGCACCGTGACGGACACGACCACCCGCGGGCTGGCGACAGCCGCGATCGCGTCCCCGAGGGCCTGCGTCACCCCGACCAGGCCAGCGGCGTGGTCCGGGGGCAGCGCCCGCTCGGCCCAGCGGTCGAAGCTGTCCAGCGCGCCGGTGGTCACGAGCACGGTCAGCACGGTCAGCGCCGATGCGAGCAGCAGCGCCAGCCGACGTCGTACAGGGGACACCGCGTCAACCCTAGGTCGTCAGCGCTCGGTGAGGTCGGCCGCACGGTGGAGGCGACGGGGGCCGGAGATCATCGTGTCCGTCACCGGACCTTCGCCCGCTTGCTGGCGTACACGATGACCTTCCCGGGCGAAGACGACGAGCGGCTCCCTTTGCTCGCGGGCTCAGCGCTCGCCGAGGTCCTCGCCCACGCGGTCGGTCCAGGACGAGGCCTGCGGCGTCACCACGACCGCCGACCCGACACCGAGGGCGAGCACCAGGAGCGTGCCGGCTACCCGCAGGCCACGACCGGCCCTTCCTCCAGGGACGCGGGGACGCCAGTCGCGCGCCGCGAGCGCGAACACGTCACGCAGGTGCCCGAGCACGTGCACGGTCATCAGGCCGAACCACACGACGAAGCCGGCCTTGTGGACCGTGAGGACGACGTCGGCCTGGTCGCGGCGGACCGCGACCAGCCACAGCCCGGAGGCCAGCAGCACCACGGTGCTGAGCACGAGGAGCGGCCCGGTGAGGCGCAGCAGCGGGTGCGGCGGCCCGCGGCGCACGTACTCCGGTGACCGCGCGTAGTACCTCGCGAAGCGGTACGTCGTGGTCGCGATCTTCGCTGCCGCCGGCGGCACGACGAGCACGCCGAGGAACACGTGCGGGGTGAGGAGGCCCTCGATGTCCAGGACCGTGAGGCCCTCGGCGAACAGCAGCACCAGCAGGACCACGCCGAGGGTGCCGGTGAGGCGGCCGTTGCCCTCCACCCCGCCGGACGTGCCCGCGTCGCCCGTCGCCATGGACCGACGCTCTCACGACCGCGGCGTGCGGAGAAGCGACCGTGCAGTCAGAAGATCGGCCTGCGGCTGTCCGACTCGGCACTGCGGGGCCTGGGCAGCACCGGCCCGGAGCGGCGCGACGCCATCTCCACGATGTCCGCCGAGGGCAGACCCGGGCCGAACAGGAACCCCTGTGCGTGGTCGCAGCCGAAGCGCAGCAGCTCCTCGCGCTGGGCGGCCGTCTGGACGCCCTCGGCCAGCACCTGCAGCTCGAGGGCGTGGCCGAGGTGGACGATCGCCCAAGCGATGGTCGCGGCGTTGTCGTCCTCCGGGAGGCCGGCGACGAAGGACTGGTCGATCTTCAGCTGGTCCACCGGGAGGCGCTGCAGAGCAGCCAGCGAGGAGTAGCCGGTGCCGAAGTCGTCGATCGCCAGGTGCACGCCCTCGTTGCGCAGCGTCGTGAGCATCCCCAGCCCGACGTCGTCGCGCTCCATGAGGATGCTCTCCGTCATCTCCAGGCAGAGCAGCTCTGCCGGGAGGCCGGAGTCACGCAGGGCCGACCGGACCGTGTCGACGAAGTCCGGCTCGCGCAGCTGACGTCCCGAGACGTTGACGGCGACCGTCAGCGCGTGGCCGGTCTGCTGCTGCCAGCTGACGGCCTCGACGCAGGCCTGCTGCAGGACCCAGGCGCCGAGCGGGACGATCAGCCCGGTCTCCTCCGCGCGGGAGATGAAGTTGTCGGGGCCGACCAGGCCGCGGGTCGGGTGCGCCCAGCGGACGAGCGCCTCGGCACCCACCACGTCGCCGGTCGCCAGCTCCACCGCCGGCTGGTAGTGCACCACGAACTGGTCCTCCGCGAGCGCGCGGTGCAGCTCGTGGCCCAGGCGGTGCCGCACGCGCGCGGCCTCGTGCATCCGCGGCTCGAAGCTCACGAAGCGCGCCTTGCCCTCGCGCTTCGCCTCGTGCATCGCGATGTTGGCCTCGGTGAGGACGACCTCGGCGGTGGCGTCGGCACGGGAGGGAGCGACGTGCGCGTTGCCGATGCTCACCGTGATGAAGACCTGGTCGTCAGGCAGGCGCAGCGGCTGCTCGAGCAGCTCGTGGATGCACGTGGCCATCCGTCGGGGGTCGCCGTCGTCAAGGACGATGGCGAACTCGTCGCCGCCCAGCCGAGCGAGCGCCTTGCCGGGAGCGCGATGGGCGGGAGCGTTCTCCTTGACCGCCTGCTGCAGCACCGGCGCGAGCGCGGCGAGCACCTGGTCGCCGGCGCTGTGGCCGGCACTGTCGTTGATGGTCTTGAAGTCGTCGACGCCCAGGTAGATGAGGTCGACCCGGGCGCCGAGCTCGCGGCCCCTCGTCAGGCTGCGCCCGAGGCGGTCGACCAGCAGCACGCGGTTCGGCAGCCCCGTCAGCCGGTCGTACAGGGCGAGCTGGGTGAGGCGCTCGTTCGCCTCCTGCAGCACCTGCGCGCTGTCGTGGCGCTCGGTGATGTCGTGGTAGATGCCGCGCAGGCCCAGGCCCTCGCCGCCCTGCCCCACGACGAGGGTGGCCCGGGCGTCGACCCAGCGGACCGCCAGGTCGGGACGGACGACCCGGAACTCCTGCTGGAAGGTGACACCGGTGCGCAGCGCCTCCTTCATCGCCCGGCCGACCCGCGCGCGGTCTGCCGGGTGCACCCGGTCGAGCTGGCCCGCGAAGGTGCCGTCGAACTCCCGCGGGGACAGGCCGTGGATGCGATGCTGCTCCTCCGACCACTGGACGGTGTCGGAGGTGGCGTCCCAGGCCCAGCTCCCGACATGTGCCAGCGCCTCGCTCTGCGCCACCCGCTGGGCGTTGTCGGCGAGGGTGGCCTGGGCCAGGTGCTGCTCGGCGACGTCCCGGACCACCACGGAGACGCCGAGCAGCCCGCCGTCTCCCGCACGCACCGGTACGGCGGTCACCCGCGTCGGTACGACGCTGCCGCCGCGTCGCCGGACGGAGAGCTCCAGGCGCTCGACCGGGTTGCCCGCGCGGACCAGGCCGAGGGCGCGCTCCCAGACCGGGTGGTCACGGGTGGCCACCAGGTCCGTCATGCGGGCGCCGCGCACCAGGCTCTGGCTGAACCCGAACAGCCGCTGGGCGCCCCGGTTCCAGCTGCTGACGCAGCCGTCCAGATCCAGGCTCAGGACGGCGTCCTCGGAGGTCTCCACGGCCGCCGCGAGGTACGCGAGGTGCGCCTCGAGCGCGGCCGTCCGGTCCATGTTTCACCCCCGTCTTGCCGTAGCCAGCAGCATAGGTCGAAGTGGATCATCAGGCGCATGGACCGAGAAGATCATGGCGGAACCACCCGATCGTGGTAACGATGGACGGACCGGCAGCCCTTCCAGGCCGCCTGGCGGAAGGAGGGGGGCGATCAGCGCGCAGGCTCCCAAGCGCACCCGGTTCGTCCTCGATCCCAGATCGTGCGCGGTCCTGGTGGAGGCCCGGTCCAACGTGGGCACCGTGAGCTTCGGGACAACCCAGGTCAACGGGGTCATCGAGGCGGCCCGCACCGACGACCACATCGACACCGACACCCGCCCCTGCGCGCACCTGACGATCCCCCTGGACGCCCTCACCTCCGGCAACGCGCTGTACGACGCGGAACTGCAGCAGCGCCTTGCCGTCCAGCGCTACCCGGTCGTGACGCTCGAGCTCACCGAGGCCGAGCACCTCGGGGCCTCGGACTACCGCGCGTCCGGCCGCGTCACCATCCACGGCAGGACGAGCACGCTGGCAGGAGGGGTCACCCTCACGTTCCCGGAGCCGGACGCCGTACTGGTCGTGGGCGAGCAGGTGGTCGACATCCGCGACTTCGACATCGAGCTGCCGTCCGTGCTCATGCTGCACATCTACCCGGACGTCAAGGTGAGCGTCCACCTGCTGGCCAGACAGCAAGCGGCCTCGGAAACGGAGTTCTGATGGGGGTTCTGCTCGCCTTCTTCGTGGGCTGGACGGCCGGCGCCAAGGCCGGCTCCAAGGGCTTCGACGAGGTCGTCGACGCGCTGAAGACGGTGAAGGAGTCCGAGGAGTTCGCGGCGCTGGTCGCCATCGCCCGCACCCAGCTCGCCGGCTCGCTGCGGGAGCTGAGCAAGCTCGTGTCGGGCGAGCGGCCGGCACCTGACCCCGTCGACCTGCTGGACCGCGTCCAGCGCCTGGCGGGCCCGCGCTCGAGCTAGCTCGCCGTCACATCGCCCGCATCCGCAGGTAGCGCGCCAGCCCCGGCAGGTTCGCCACCGCCGCCCAGGCCAGTCCGACCAGTGCGCACCACCTCAGCACCCGGTACACGGGCCACCCCCTTCGCACGTCGTCGCCGCCGCATCGTCCTGCACCTGGCCCGCCTGCGCCAGGTCCGCACCGGCCGGTCAGCGGTTGCCGAGCTGCACGACCAGGCTGACGAGCACCAGGAACGCGAGCACGCCCACCAGGCCGAGCAGCCAGGTGAGGTTGTCGCGCTCGTCCTCCTGCGCGCCCTCCCCCAGCAGGTCCGGCAGCGTCCGGCCACGGCCGGGCTCGGCAG
>JBAVRG010000481.1:0-5149 GCA_049694795.1 Mycobacteriales bacterium | reverse complement strand
GCCCTGGCGCACGCCGCCTGCGCAGCGTGGTCCGGCCAGGGCAGCGCCACCGACCTGGACCAGGTGAAGGCGCTGCGCGCCACCGCCGACCGGGACGCCGCCGCGGCGGGTCGGCTCGACCCACGGTGGTCCGCCCTCACGGGCGACCTCGTGCACCTGCGCGCCGTCGAGCGCGCCTACGTGAGGGCCGACGTCAACGGCGCCTACCAGCTCCGGCCCGAGATGGACGCGCTCCGGGCGAGGATCGGGACCCGCTGCTGACAGACTGGTCCCGTGACCAGGTGGCTGCAGGAGACCGGCGGGACGCGGGGCGAGGACTACGCGGCCCGGTTCGCCGCACTGGCCGCCTCGGGGGTCGACGTGCACGGCGAGGCGGCGTACGTCGACACGCTGCTCCCGCGCGGCGCGGCCGTGCTGGACGCCGGTTGCGGCACCGGCCGGGTCGCCGTGGAGCTCGCCCGTCGCGGGCACGACGTCGTCGGCGTCGACAACGACGCCTCGATGCTCGCCGTCGCTCAGCGCTCCCCCGACGTCACCTGGGAGCTGCAGGACCTCGCCGCCCTCGACCTCGCCGCCCGCTTCGACCTGGTCGTCGCCGCGGGCAATGTCGTGGTCTTCCTCGCACCGGGCACCGAGCCCGAGGCCGTACGGCGGATGGCGGCCCACCTGGTGCCGGGCGGGCTGCTCGTGTGCGGGTGGCGCACCGACCGGCTGAGCGTCCGGGCGTACGACTCCTGGGTGCGCGCCGCCGGGCTGGAGCCGGTCGCACGGCACGCCACCTGGCACGGCGACCCGTGGCACGACGGGGCGGACTGGTGCGTGGCCGTGGACCTATCGCCGACGGGCGCCTGACGGGTCGAGCCCGTTCAGGACCGTGGTGCAGATCTGCTCCAGCTGCGCGACCTGCTCCTTGGTGAGCGGGTCGAGCAGAGCCTTGCGCACCGCCGCCACGTGGCCGGGCGCCTGCTGCTCGAGCACCTCGAAGCCCGCGTCGGTGAGAACCGCGAGGGTGCCGCGCCTGTCGTCGGGGCAGGGACGGCGCGCCACCCAGCCGCGCTCCTCGAGCTTGCCCACGGCGTGCGACAGCCGGCTCGGGCTGGAGTTGACGACGACCGCCAGGTCGCTCATGCGCAGGGCCCGGCCAGGGGCCGCGCTGAGCTGGGCGAGGATGGCGTAGTAGGCGTGCGGGAAGCCGGCGTCGCGCTGCAGCTGGGCGTCGAGGGCGGCCATCACCAGCTCGGACGCGCCGAGCCAGGCCAGCCAGGCGCGCTGCTCGTCAGCCGTCAGCCACTTCGTCACACCCGCAGGGTGCCACCCCCGAGGCACCCCGACGTGGAGGCAGGTGCCTTCAGCCGATGCGGCTGTCCCGGCCCTGCCAGAACGGCTCGCGCAGCTCGCGCTTGAGCACCTTGCCCGCGCCGCTCTTGGGCAGCGGGCCGGCGGTGACGTCGATCCGCTTGGGCACCTTGTAACCCGCGATGCGCTCTCGGCAGTGCGCCAGCAGCTCCTCGGCCGTCACCTCCGAGCGCGGCACCACCACGGCGTGCACCGCCTCGCCCCAGCGGTCGTCCGGGATCCCGAAGACCGCCGCCTCCAGCACCGCCGGGTGCGCGTAGAGCACGTCCTCGACCTCGGTGCTGTAGACGTTCTCGCCGCCGGTCACCACCATGTCCTTGGCCCGGTCGACGAGGTACAGGTACCCGCGGTCGTCCAGCCGCCCCAGGTCGCCGGACAGGTACCACCCGCCGACCAGCGCCCTTGCCGTGTCCTGCGGCTTGGCCCAGTACCCGCTCATGACGTTCGGGCCGCGCACGGCGACCTCGCCGACCTCCCCGACCGGCAGCGGCCGGCCCAGCGGGTCGAGCACCCGCACCTCCACCCCGACCGCCGGCTGCCCGCAGGAGCGGGCCTGCGGCAGGTCGAGCAGGTCCTGCTCGTGCCGGCCGATGGTGACCAGCGGAGCCGTCTCCGTGGCGCCGTACAGGTGCACCAGCTCGGCGGTCGGGAACTGCGCGTGCGCCCGGCGCAGCACCTCGGTGGCGACCGGCGCCGCACCGTGCGTGAGCAGCCGCAGGCTGCTGGTGTCCCGCGGCCTGGCCGCCTGCTCCTCGTTCAGCGCCGCCAGCATCGCCGGTACGGCGATCGTCGCCGTGCAGCGCTCGCGCGCGAGCAGGTCGAGGGCGGCCCCCGGCTCGAACGCCGGCAGCACGACATGGGTGCCACCGAGCCAGACGGTGGCGAGCGAGGCGAACGTCCCGGCGGCGTGGAACATCGGCGCCATGGCCAGCCAGCGGTCCTGCTCGGTGAGGCCGATCCCGATGAGGCCGTGGACGGTGTTGGCCACCAGGTTGCGGTGCGTGAGCATCACGCCCTTCGCCGCGCCGGTGGTGCCGCCGGTGTAGAACAGGCCGGCGACGTCGTCCTCGGTCACCCCGTCCCCGAGCACGGCCGGCTCCGCGGCCGCGAGGAGGGCGTCGTACTCGCCGGTGTCGAGCCGCACCACTCGCTCGACGACGCCCGCGAGCGCCCCCGGGTCGCGGTCGGTCACGAGCACCCGGGTGCCGGAGTCGGTGAGGGCGTAGCGCAGCTCGGCCTCGAGGTGCCGGGTGTTGAGCGGCACGAGCACGAGCCCGCCGGCCGGCACCCCGAGGTAGAGCTCGAGGTAGCGGTGGCAGTTGAGCGCCACGACCGCGACCCGGTCGCCGTGGCTGAGGCGGAGCCCGCGCAGGGCGCCGACCAGGCGCTCGCAGCGGTCCCTCGTCTGCGTGTAGGTGAGACGGGTGGTGCCGCACACGACCGCCGTCCGGTCAGGGGCGACGGTGCAGGCGCGCTGCAGGGGCGACGCGAAGGTGTGCACGCCCGGAGTCTGCGCCCTACAGCGCAGCCTCGTCACCCAGGAGCGCGTCCGCGAACGCCTCGGGCTCGAACGGCGCGAGGTCGTCCGCCCCCTCCCCCAGCCCGATGAGCTTCACGGGGATGCCGAGCTCGCGCTGCACGGCCACGACGATGCCGCCCTTGGCGGTGCCGTCGAGCTTGGTGAGCACCACGCCGGTCACGTCGACCGCCTCGGTGAACACCCGCGCCTGGACGACGCCGTTCTGGCCGGTCGTGGCGTCGAGGACCAGCAGCGTCTCGTCGACCGGGCCGTGCTTCTCCACGACTCTCTTGACCTTGCCGAGCTCGTCCATCAGGCCGGTCTTGGTGTGCAGCCGGCCGGCCGTGTCGACCAGCACCGTGTCGGCCTTGACCTCGATGCCGCGCTTGACGGCGTCGAAGGCGATCGACGCGGGGTCACCGCCCTCGGGGCCGCGGACGGTCTCGGCGCCGACCCGCGCCCCCCACGTCTGGAGCTGGTCCGCGGCCGCTGCCCGGAACGTGTCGGCCGCGCCGAGGACCACGCTGCGACCGTCCGCCACCAGCACCCTGGCGAGCTTGCCGCAGGTCGTCGTCTTGCCGGTGCCGTTGACGCCGACGACGAGGAGCACCGCCGGCCGGTCGGGGTGCGGCAGCGTCTTGAGGGTGCGGTCGACGTCGCGACCCAGGGTGGTGACGAGCTCCTCGCGCAAGATCGTGCGCAGCTCGGACGTGCTCTTGACGCCCTCCACGCGCACCCGGGTCCGGAGCCGCTCGACCAGCTCGGTCGTCGCGGCCACCCCCATGTCGGAGGTGAGCAGGGTGTCCTCGACCTCTTCCCAGGTCTGCTCGTCGAGGGTGTCGCGCGAGAGCAGGGCGAACAGGCCGCGCCCCAGCGTCGTCTGCGAGCGGGCGAGCCGGCCGCGCAGCCGGATCAGCCGGCCGGCAGAGGGCTCGGGCACCTCGAGCTCGCCGATGAGCGCCGGGTGCTCCTGGACCCGGTCGGGTTCGGCGAGCAGCGGCGCCTGCACCTGCTCGACGGTGCGCAGCGAGGTGTCGCGGGGCGCCTCGGCCTCCTCGCCGACACCGGGCTCGACCGGCGGCGGCGGCAGCGCCCGGCCACCGCGGGAGGACACCAGCACGACGGTGCCGACCACCGCGAGCAGCAGCACGACACCGAGGACGACGAGGAGCTCGATCACGCCTAGGTGTCTACCAGGGCCGACCGCTCCGCACGCCCGGACCGGTCAGGCGTTCTCGCGCTCCCGCAGCCGCTGGCTCACGACCGTGGACACGCCGTCACCGCGCATGGTGACGCCGTACAGGGCGTCGGCGATCTCCATGGTGCGCTTCTGGTGCGTGATGACGATCAGCTGCGAGGACTGGCGCAGCCCCTCGAGCGCCTCGAGCAGCCGGCCGAGGTTGCGATCGTCCAGGGCGGCCTCGACCTCGTCCATCACGTAGAACGGCGAGGGACGGGCGCGGAAGATCGCCACCAGCAGGGCGATCGCGGTCAGCGAGCGCTCACCGCCGGACAGCAGCGACAGGCGCGAGACCTTCTTGCCCGCGGGCCGGGCCATGACCTCGATGCCGGTGGCCAGCAGGTCGTCGGGCTCGGTGAGGACCAGCTTGCCCTCGCCGCCGGGGAACAGCGTCGCGAACACGTCGACGAACTCGCGCGCGGTGTCCTCGAAGGCGCTCTTGAAGACGTCGTGGATGCGGTCGTCGACGTCCTTGACCACGGTGAGCAGGTCCCGCCGGGTGGCCTTCAGGTCCTCGAGCTGGGTCGTGAGGAACGCGGAGCGCTCCTCCAGGGCCGAGAACTCCTCGAGCGCGAGCGGGTTGACCTTGCCGAGCAGCGCCAGCGCCCGCTCGGCCGCCGCGGCGCGCTTCTCCTGCGCCGCCCGGTCGTAGGGCACCGGCTCGCCCGGCTCCTCGCCCTCGATCAGCGTGACCGGGGGGACGGGCACCTCCGGGCCGTAGTCGGCCAGCAGCGTCTCGACCGGTACGGCGTACTCCTCGGCCGCGCGCTGCTCCAGGGCCTCGATGCGCAGGCGCTGCTCGGCGCGGGCGACCTCGTCGCGGTGCACGACGTCGGTGAGCCGGTCGAGCTCGGCCGCGAGCTCGCGGCTCGCCGCACGCAGGGCGAGCAGCTCACCCTCGGTCACGGTGCGCGCCGCCTGCGCGGCCTCGCGCTCCTGTGCGGCGGTCTGCAGCGAGACGGCGATCCGCTCGAGCGCAGCCTGCGCCCCGCGCACGACCTCGGCTGCGACGGCCGCCCCGCGCTCGCGCTGGG
>JBAVRG010000480.1:0-3537 GCA_049694795.1 Mycobacteriales bacterium | reverse complement strand
CGTCAGGGTTGACGACCGCCAGGGCGAGCAACGCGACTGCCGCCAGGGCCACGACTGCGCGTGGCAGCCACGTGCCGGTGAGCCGGACCCCTGCCGCGAGCAGCAGGACGAACGTCGCCCCGAGGGTGAGCTCGACGGCGTCGACGAAGAGCCGGAGCCGGGTGAAGCCGTACTGCTGCTCGTAGAGCGACATCCGGTGGATGGCGGAGGCCACGACGACCAGCGCGAGCAGGCAGAGCAGCGCGAGGAGCAGCCGGACGAGCAGGAGGTCGGACGGAGTCGCGCGGGGGGCGACCCGCACCGCGACGGCGACGACCGCGAGGGTGAGGACGGTGACGACGAGCAGCTGCCAGAAGCCCTGACGTGCGTACTGGGCGTAGGTCAGCCCCTGGGTTGTCAGGACGTGGGATCGACCGCCGAACAGAACGGTGAGCTGGACCAGGACGAAGCTCAGGAAGAGGAGGTCCAGCACGGTCAGCGGCACTGCCCATTCCCAGCGCCGGACCGGTCGTCCCGGCGCCGGTGCGAGGGCGTCGGTGCTCGGTGGTTGGTGGGCCAGGTAGGCCGCCAGGATCGCGGCAGTGGTGACCCCGCCAAGGACGAGGAGTCGTCCCACGACGGTCGGGACGTTCACGGCGGGGACTGCACGGCTCAGCAGGGCCGCGTAGGCGGGGTCCGCGGCGGCGAAGAGGGCACCGAAGAGCGCCACGAGCCCGGAGGTGACCCCCACGACGAGCCAGGTCCGAGGGGATCGGAGGCCAGGAAGCCGGATCTGGGCAACGGCCCGCTGGAGCCATCGAGCGGCCCGGGGCGGAACCAGCCCAGTGGAGAGGGCGCCGATCGTCAGGCCGGTCCACGTCCGTGCGCCCACAAGGGCGAGTGTGCCGACGAGGCACGAGGCGACCAGGCAGAGGCTCACCAGCCAGGGGGCGCTCCGCACCACAGTGACGCCGAGAAGGGCGACCGTGACGATGACTGCGCCCCTCTGCGGACCGGTGAGACGCCGGCTACGGGCGCTGAGTGCCACGAGCAGGATGCCTACCCCAGCGACGAGGTGGGCCGCTCCCACGACCTGCGGCTTGAGGGTCAGCGCGGCCAGGACGCCGACCGCCAGCGCCGAGACCAGCACCACGGGGCTCGCGGCGCTCTCGGTCTCGGAGGGCCAGAGGCGAGCTGGCCGAGGAGCCGCCACGGGCGGCGCGAAGGGGTCTGCAGACATGGGTCCTCCGGAGGACGAGCAGGCGAGTTCGCGGCGCCGCTCGTTCGACGCCGTACGGGGGGTGGGGTGGACCTAGGCGGGTGGAAGCGCTACTTGGATGCGACAGCCGGGCGGGTGGCCGACGACCGCGATGGTGCCTCCGTGCAGCTCGACGGCCCAGCGTGCGATGGCCAGTCCGAGTCCGGTCCCTCCGTCGTCTGCGCCACCTCGTGTGAACCGCTCGAACACGCGGACGCGGTCGTCCTCTGCGATCCCTGGTCCCTGGTCCGTGACCTCGAGCAGGAGGCCGCCGCGCGGACCGAGCTGGCGGGCCTGCACCACGATGTCGACCCCCTTGGGGCTGTGGCGCCCGGCGTTGTCGAGCAGGTTCGCGACGACCTGGTGCAGCCGGGCCGGGTCGGCGTCGGCGGTCAGGTCTGGGGGTGAGACCTCGAGCTGGACGTGGTCGAGGCCACTCTGCTCGACGACGTCGACGAGGAAGTGCTGGACCGCGAAGACCTCCCGAGACAGGGGGAGTGCACCCCCGTCGAGCCGGGACAGGTCAAGGAGCTCCGCAACCAGGTCGCCGAGCCGCTGGCTCTGGTTGAGAGCGGTGCGCATCGTCGCCTCATCCGGCGGGGTGACCCCGTCCACGACGTTCTCGAGCACCGCCTGCAGAGCCGCGATCGGGGTGCGGAGCTCGTGGGAGACGTTCGCGATCAGCTCTCGTCGGTAACGGTCGGAAGCTGAGAGATCCTTCGCCATCTGGTTGAACGCGACGGCGAGCTCGCCGACCTCGTCGCGTGAGGTGGCTCGTACCTGGCGGTCGTAGTCACCGCCTGCCATGGCTCGTGCGGCGGCCGTCATCTCCCGAAGCGGCGACGTCATCCCGTGAGCGACGACCTGGGTGACGAGCAGGGCGACCAGGAGCGCGGTGAGCAGGGCGTAGCGGAACGGCCAGCTCGAGCCGGCCCAGAACGCCAGGCTGCTCGCCGCGAGCGACAGCCCGACCAGGAGCGCGACCTTGAGCTTGAACGACCGCATCGGGTCCAGTGGCCGGGGCATCCGCTCGAGCAGCCACTTCACCGGGGGACCTCCAGGGAGTACCCGATGCCGTGCACCGTGCGGATCAGATCGCTGCCGAGCTTGCGGCGGAGCGCCTTGATGTGGCTGTCGACAGTGCGGCTGCCTGCGCCGTCGCCCCACCCCCAGAGCTCGGCCAGCAGAGCCTCACGCCCGACCGCAACTCGTGGGCGGGCGGCGAGGTAGGTGAGCAGGTCGAACTCGCTCCGCGTCAGGTGCACCTCCTCGTCGCCGCGCCGGACCCGGCGCCCGTCGAGGTCCAGCTGCACCTCGCCAAGGATGACCACCGTCGCCGCCTGGCCGTTCAGCTCGGCGGCGCGGTCGGTTCGCCGCAGCAGCGCGTGCACCCGTGCGACCAGCTCACGCATGCTGAAGGGCTTGGTCAGGTAGTCGTCAGCGCCGACGCCCAACCCGACGAGCATGTCGGTCTCCTCGGCGCGGGCCGTGAGCATCAGCACGGGGACCGGTCGATCGGCCTGGATGCGCCGGCAGACCTCGAGCCCGTCGAAGCCCGGCAGCATGACGTCCAGGACGACCAGGTCCGGGCGACCGGTGCGGACAGCGGCGACGGCAGCGGGACCGTCGGTCGCGATGTCGACGTCGAGGCCCTCGGCGCGGAGCCGGACTGCGACAGAGTCCGCGATCGTCGGGTCGTCGTCGACCACGAGCACTCGCCGCTGACTCATGCTGGCGACACTAGGCGTCACACGTGGTGATGATCCGCAGGACGTGTGAAGGACTTGTGGAGGTTTGTGGGCGGGGGCTGCCGACCGCACAGCCTCCGGCGACGCCTACCCGGCGATGCGCACGGCTCCGGCGTAGTTGTCCTGGAACCAGCCGGAGAGCGAGGCGATGCGTACGACGTCGCCGGTGTGGGGGGCGTGGATGAGCTGACCGTTGCCGATGTACATGCCGACGTGGTGCAGGTCCGAGCCGAAGAAGATCAGGTCGCCCGGCTTGAGGTCGCTCTCGGGGACGTGCCGCCCGGAGTTGTACTGGTCACCGGTGTAGTGCGGCAGCGAGATGCCTGCCTTGCCGTAGGCGTACATCGTCAGGCCGGAGCAGTCGAAGCTGTCCGGGCCGGCGGCGCCCCACTGGTAGGGCTTCCCGAGCTGCTGCTCTGCGACCTGGACGGCGACCTGTGCCGCGCTTCCCGAGTACTGGACCGCGGGACTGGCCGCGGGTGCGGCGGGCGTGGGCGTCGGCGGCGTCGCCGCGAAGGCGGTTGCGGCTGCCTGGGCCGCCGCGGCCTGGGC
>JBAVRG010000479.1:0-11086 GCA_049694795.1 Mycobacteriales bacterium | reverse complement strand
CCCTGGGGGTGCGCGTCGTGCGGGTGCATGCCGACGGCAGCGGACCCGGCACCGCGCTGCTCGACCCGGCAGACGTCGAGACCGCCCGTACCGGCGGCTCGGAGGCGGCGGTGCGCCGGCTGCGGGCGGTGCGGTACCTGGTCGAGGTGCAGCCGGTGGAGGGCGGCGGCGGCGTGGTGCTGCTGCAACCGCTGTCCGAGGCCCGCGCCCCCACGGCGGCGGTGCTGCGCCGGTTGCTGCTCGCTGCACTGCTGGGCCTGGTCGCTGCGGTGGCGATCGGCTTCGCGCTGGCGCGTCGCCTCACAGAGCCGCTCGCCCGTGCCGCCGGCGCCGCGCACCGGCTGGCCGCGGGGGAGCGGAGCGTCCGGCTGCCGGAGGACGGACCGGACG
The DNA here is from genome assembly GCA_049694795.1 of Mycobacteriales bacterium. Taxonomy (GTDB): domain Bacteria; phylum Actinomycetota; class Actinomycetes; order Mycobacteriales; family SCTD01; genus RYN-111. Next base: position 10,696 of record JBAVRG010000479.1, on the reverse strand, counting down.
AGGTGGCCGAGCTGTCCCGCAGCCTCAACCTGCTCGCGCAGGCGCTGGCCACCAGCGAAGGGCGCGAGCGGGAGTTCCTGCTGTCCATCAGCCACGAGCTGCGGACGCCGCTCACCGGGATCCGAGGCTTCGCCGAGGCGCTCGGCGAGGGGGTCGCGGACCCGGTCAGCGCCGGCCGGACGATCGAGGCCGAGGCGACCCGGATGCAGCGCCTCGTCTCCGACCTGCTCGACCTCGCGCGCGCCGAGGCGGACGACTTCCGGCTCGACCTTGCCGACGTCGACCTGCGAGCGCTGGTGAGCGACGCGGCCACGGTCTGGGAACGGCGCTGCGTCGACGTGGGGGTGCCCTTCCGGGCTGAGCTGCCGGCGGCGCCGGTGGTGGTGCGTGCCGACGCCGGCCGACTGCGGCAGGTGCTCGACGGCCTGGCCGAGAACGCCCTGCGGGTCACTCCCGAAGGGCGCCCGATCGTCTTCGCCCTCACCGGCCGGTCGATCGAGGTGCGTGACGGCGGACCGGGGCTGCGCGACGACGACCTCGCGGTGGCCTTCGACCGCTCCGTGCTCTACGAGCGCTACCGCGGCGTGCGTCAGGTCGGCACCGGCCTCGGCCTCGCGCTCGTCGGCACCCTGGTACGGCGGATGGGCGGGCGGGCCGAGGCGGGCCGGGCGCTGGAGGGCGGTGCCTGCTTCCGGGTCACGCTGCCCTGACGGCTCACCTGTCCTGATCCTGCAGGTCCAGCAGGATCGCACGGGGCCGGCGGCGGCCCTTGCGTGCGTACATCTGCTCGTCGGCCAGCGCCATCATCGCCTCCAGGCTCTGCCCAGGCTGCCGCTGCACGGTCCCGATGCTGATCGCGAGCGGGACCTCCAGGTCGAGCTGGTGCCTGGCGAGCGCGACCTGGATGCGCTGCGCCGCGGCCAGCGTGTCGCTGCTCCGCCTCTCCCGTACCAGCACGACGAACTCGTCCCCGCCGAGCCGAGCCAGCACGTCGCTGGTGCGGCACTCCTGCCGCAGCACGTCGGCCACGGCCCGCAGCACGGCATCGCCGACCGCGTGACCGTGCAGGTCGTTGATGTCCTTGAAGCGGTCGACGTCCAGGTACAGCAGAGCCAGCCGGCTGCCGTCGCGGTCCGCAGTCCGCAGCTCGTGCTCGGCCAGGGCCAGGAAGCCACGGCGGTTGGCAAGGTCGGTGAGGACGTCCACCGCGGCCTCCCGCCTCAGCTGCTCCCGCGCCGCCACCAGCTCCGAGATGTCACGGAACATGACGCACGCGCGGGTCTCACCACTCGCCTCAGTGAAGATCGCGGAGCTCAGCTCGCACTCGACCACGCTGCCGTCGCCACGACGAAAGCGCACCTCGGCGCGGACATGGCCGTCCCGCGCACGATCGGCAACGGCAGCAGCCCAACGCGCGTCGCTGCCGTCCGCCAGGCCCTGCCGCCCGAGGCGGCAGACCTCCTGCTCCGCCATCCCCAGCAGCTTGCAGGCCTCCGGGTTGGCGGCCAGGACCTCCCCGTCCGGGACGGTGAACAGGATGCCGTCGCGGCCGTGGTTGAAGATCGCCTCCAGCGCGTCGCGGCTCAGACGCCCGACGGGCATGCGGTCCTCCTCCCGGTCGCCTCCACGAGACGGCGCGCCCCGGCGGATTGGCTGACCGTACGTCGGTCCTCGCCACCGGGTCGATGAGCGGATCGGACTACGCCGCTCCGCGTCACGCTCGGTGAGCCGGAGCACGCGGGGGATGACTCACCCCGTCCGCATGAAGCCTGGGCCCTTCTTGCGAGCGGACGTTGGGAGGGTCCTGTCGCGTGAACCTCGAAGGAGCAAGACGATGCGCAAGATGATCATGCAGCGCCTGGTCGCGCTCACAGCAGTGAGCGTGCTTGTCGGCCTCCTGGCGCCGTCCGGCGCCTCTGCCGTCACACGATCCCAGGCCCCGTTGCGGCTTCGCACAGGTACGACCACGCTCACCACGGCACCGAACCTGGCGACGACCCTGCTGGGAGCGGGCATCGTGCCGTTCGCCACGGAACCCGGCCAGTCCTCCCTCACGTTCCCCCGCAGCGGGCCGGCTCTGAAGCTCAGCTTCCCCGTCAGCGGTGGTGACATCTCGCTCCGGCCGCTGCGCGGCGTCATCCGGCACAACGGCGGCCTGCTGCTCGTCAACGTGGGCAACGGCAAGTCCGCCCAGGTCGACGCGTTCGTCGTCGACCTGCGCGCCCGCACTCTGACTGCTCGGGTCGTCGGCACCACCACCCGGGTGCCGGTGTTCTCGCTCGACCTGAGCAGGGCTTCGATCGCCGTGCGGGGCAACCTGATCACGCTCAGCCGAGTGGGGCTCCGGCTCACCGGTGTGGCTGCGACTGCGCTGAACACCGGGCTCAGCACGACGGCGTTCGCCGCCGGCCAGCTCTTCGGCACCGCCGGTTCGCAGCTCAGGAGGTGACCACGCGGGCCGCTGAGGCCCTGCAGCAGCAGGGCATTGGCGGTTCGGCGCGCACCGCCTAGCGTGCCGCGCATGGAGATGCGCGTTCTTGGTCGCACGCAGCGCCCGGTCTCGGTGGTCGGCATGGGCTGCTGGCAGCTCGGCGCCGACTGGGGCGACGTCAGCGAGGCCGAGGCCCTGGCTGTCCTGCACGCCGCCGTCGACGCGGGGGTGACGTTCCTCGACACCGCTGACGTGTACGGCGACGGCCGCAGCGAGCGGCTGGTGGGCCAGGTCCTGCGCGAGCGACCGGGTCTCACCGCGGCGACCAAGATGGGGCGGCGCGCTTCCCCTCATGTGCCGGAGGCGTTCACGCTGGAGGCGTTCCGGTCCTGGGTCGACCGCAGCCGTGCCCACCTCGGCGTGGACGTGCTGGACCTCGTGCAGCTGCACTGCCCGCCGCCGGCGGTCTACGCCGACGACCGTGCCTTCGACGCGCTCGACACCCTCGTCGCCGAGGGCCGCGTCGCCGCGTACGGCGTCTCCGTCGAGACGTGCGACGAGGCGCTGAGGGCGATCGCCCGGCCAGGGGTGGCGTCCGTGCAGATCATCCTCAACGTCTTCCGGCGCAAGCCGCTCGAGCAGGTCCTGCCCGCGGCCGCTGCCGCAGGCGTCGGGATCATCGCGCGGGTGCCGCTCGCAAGCGGCCTGCTGTCCGGCAAGTACGACGAGAGGACGCACTTCGCCGCGGACGACCACCGCAGCTACAACCGGCACGGCGAGGCCTTCGACGTGGGAGAGACCTTCAGCGGGGTGCCGTACGACGTCGGGGTCGCCGCGGCGCGCAAGGTCGCGGCCCTGACCCCGGCGGGCGCCACGACGGCCCAGCTGGCCCTGCGCTGGATCATCGACCAGCCAGGGGTCACGACCGTGATCCCGGGCGCCCGCAACCCCGAGCAGGCCGTTGCGAACGCCGCGGCCGCTGCCCTCCCGCCTCTCGACGAGGTCCTGCTGGAGCGCCTGCGGGACGTCTACGACAGCGAGATCCGGGAGCACGTCCACGACCGCTGGTGAGCGGGCCGACGGCTGTCAGGCCTTGGCGTCGACCTTCGTCAGGCCGCGCCGGATGGTGCGCTCGAGCCCGACCTTCACGATCCGGTCCAGTCCGGGCACGACGGCGCCGAACTCGATGACGTAGTCGAGTCGGGTGCCGCTGCCGAGCGGGGCGAACGTCATCTCACCGCGGTGGCCGCGCAGGGGCGAGCCCTGGGTGATGCGGTAGACGATGCGCTTGTCGGGCTCGGCCTCCACGACCGTCTCCTGGAACGGCGGCAGCGGCCCGAGGCGCAGCTCGCGCACCGAGCCGGCACCGTTGCGGCTGGTGCTGCCGTCGCGCACCCGCCGGATCTTCGCGCCGAACAGCGGACCGAGGTTCTCGTGCTCGGACAGGTACGCGTAGACGCGCTCGACCGGCAGGACGAAGTCGTGGGTGATGTGGATGCGCTGCACGGTCTGCACCCTAGGCCCAGGCAGGAGATCGCAGCCGGAGGCCGAACGGAACACCCGTGAAACGTGTTCTGGTCGGCCTCACCACTGCATCGCTGCTCGCCGGCTGGGTGCAGCTCGCCCCGGCGGCCACGCCCACCCTCCGAGCCGGCGCAGCGGTGGTGGACGCGACCTGGCACGTGGGCGCCAGCGCCGGGCAGTACGCCAGCACCCAGGACACGAGCGACCCGCTGGCCTCCGAGTGGGACCCGAACCTGCAGCACGTGAAGAACGCCGCGTCGTACGGCATCGCGTCGCGGCTGAGCGTCCGGGCGCTGGTCCTGCAGAGCCCAGGTCAGGCGCCGGTGGCGCTGGTGAAGGACGACAACTACCTGTCGCAGGACATGCTCGTCCGGCGGGCGGCGCAGCTCCTCGCGTCCGACGGCAGCGCGGTCACCTACGACCACCTGCTGGTCTCGGCGACGCACGACCACAACTCGCCCTACTACTCGACGCCGGCGGCGGGGGTGTGGCTGTTCCAGGACGCCATGGACCTGCGGATGTTCGAGTACCAGGCGCGGCGGATCGCGGCCGCCGTGGAGCAGGCGGAGCGCGCCATGCGCCCTGCGAGGGTGGGCGCGACGACGGTGCAGTTCCCGACGTTCCAGGGCAACATCGCCGGCGCGACGGTGAGCGAGGACGGCAGCCCGGCGGGCTACCCGCTGCAGGAGAACGACCACGGCCTCACCGTGCTGCGCGTGGACGGCCTCGACGGCGCCCCGATCGGCACCTGGGTCAACTACGCCGAGCACGGCGAGTCCCTCGACGGCTACGACCTCGTGAGCGCCGACTGGCTCGCTCCGTTCCAGCGGTACGTCGACCGCGGCACCGGCGTGCCCGTCGTCTTCAGCCAGGGGGCGGTCGGCTCGGCGGAGGGGCCGTACGAGGACGCCTACCCGCGCGGCCAGGTGCCGACCGTGAGCGACGGAGGCGAGCCGGTTCCTGCCATCTGGGCGCACCTGGGCTACGCGCAGGCCGAGCGCGGCGCGCACCTGCTCGCCGACCAGGTCCTCGCGGCGTGGCGCGCGATCGGCGCCGGCCAGGCCCAGGCGCCCATGACCAGCACCGCGGTCGTCCGCATGGTCACGCACTGGGTCGCCGGTCCGGTGTCGCACCCCTACCCGAGCGTCTCCAACTGCCGCACCGGCCCGACGGTCGACGGCGACCCCGGGGCACCGGTGCTCGGACTGCCCGACTGCGCGCGGGCTTCGGACGCGTTCGGCCAGGCGCTGCCGGCGCAGGGGCTCTTCGACGCGCTGCGAGCCAGCGGCCTGCCGGTCCCGGCGAGCTACGACGCACCGAGCTTCGCTGCCGTCGAGGAGAACCTGCGCCTGAAGCTGCAGGCGGTCCGGATCGGGGACGTCCTGCTGGCCTCCTGCGCGTGCGAGCCCCAGAGCGACCTGGTCAAGGCGCTCGAGACCCGCACCGACGACGTGCCCGGCAACCGCTGGGACGGGTTCGACTACGCCGACCAGGCCGCGGTGTCGGCGGCGTGGCCCGGGCGCACCGTGCGAGCCTGCTTCCCGGTCCCCGGCGGCGAGAGCTGCCCCGACCCGCGCGACGTCAGCGGCACGCAGCGCCTCACCGTGAGCCCGGCTGCCTTCGCGCACATGCAGGCCCAGATCCACAACCCCGCCGACGGCTGGGACGACCCCGCGTACGCCCCCTACGCCAACAGCGAGCCCACCGACCCCGCCGCCATCAAGGGCAACTTCACGAGCAGGGAGCTCAGCCCCGCCTGCGGCTACAAGGTCAGCGTCGGCCTCGGTCACACCGGCGACTACAACGGCTACACCGTCAGCTACCGCGAGTACCAGGCGCGCGACTCCTACCGCAAGGCCCTGACGTCGTACGGCGCCCACACCGCCGACTACATGGTCACCCGCCTCATGGCGCTCGCGGCGAACCTCCGCTGCGGCACCCCGGTCCCGGCGGAGCCCACGGACGCGCTCGCCCTCGCCGACGAGCAGCGGCAGGACGCCGAAGCGGTCGCGCTCGGCCGGCTGGCGTCGGCCTACCTGGACGGCTGGAGCGCCCAGGTCCCCGACAGCGCCGGTCCTGCTGGTCCGGTCACCCAGCCACGTGACATCTCCCGCTTCGACGCAGCGACGTTCCGGTGGGTGGGCGGCGACAACTGGACGGACGACCCCACGGTCGTGGTGCAGCGCCAGGACGGCGACGGGACCTGGCGCACCTACGCCACGCAGGACGGGGAGGTGCAGACGGTGCTCGACCAGCCGGGAGGCATCGCTGCCAGCCTGGCCGACAACCGCACCGGCGCCCAGCGGTGGACGTGGACGGCCTCGTTCGAGGCGTTCGACGCCGGACCCAGGGCTGAGGTGCCGGACGGTCAGGTGCCGGACGGGAGCTACCGGTTCGTGGTGGACGGGAGCATCCACCAGGGCGGGAAGGTGACGCCGTACCGGCTGGTGTCAGCGCCCTTCGCGGTGTCGCCGTGGCTGGGGGTGACGGGCTCGATCGCAGTACGCGATGGCTCCGCCGTCTTCACGCCGGCACCTGTGGTGTACCCGCGCAGCTACACCTCCCCGATCGCGTTCGTGCACGACGACCTCGGAGGCGTCGACAAGGGCCCACGGGACACCAACACCAGCATCATCTGCAAGACGTGCGCGTTCAGGCCGTGGGCGACCCGCGGCGAGGTGGCCTCGGTCGCGATGACGCTGCTCGACAGGCACGGCAGGGTCACCCGCCGGGTGGCAGCCACGCGGTCCGGGTCCACCTGGACGGTGTCCCTGCGGGCCGACGAGGTCTCCGCCATGCTCGAGCCCGGCGACGTCCGTGACAGCTACGGCGAGACCAACGGCTCCCGACTCCTCGCGTCGTAGGCAGGAGGTCAGACGCAGTCCAGCGGGACGAACACGGCCGGCGGCGCGACGGTGATCGCATCGCCGGGGCGGACCGGGCCGCCGGTCAACACCACGGCCATCACGCCCGCCCGTCGCACGACCTCGCCGTCGACGTTGGACACGACCCGCTTCAGCAGCCCGTCGCGATAGGCCTCGATCTGCACGCACGGGTTGCGCAGCCCCGTGACCTCGAGGACGGCCGTGTCGCCGAGCCGCAGCAGGGTGCCGGTCGACAGCCCGAGCAGGTCCAGGCCGCGCGTCGTGACGTTCTCGCCGAGGACGCCGGGGTCGACGCCGAGCTCGTCGAGCAGCTCGGCATGGATGAGGTGGACCTGCCGCAGGTTGGGCTGGGTCGGGTCCTGACGCACCCGGGAGCGGTGCTTGACAGTCTCGCCGGCGTGCGCGTCGCCCTCCACCCCGAGGCCGGCCTGCAGCCGGATCTCGGGCAGCGTCTGCTTGCTGAAGGCGTGGACGGCGGAGCAGCTGACCGCGACGACTGCGCTCACGACAGGATCACGACAAGCAGGCGGTCATCGCCGCCACCATGAGCGGCACGTCCTCGGCCGAGCACAGCTCGCGGCAGGAGTGCATCGCCAGCATCGGTGAGCCGACGTCGACGGTCGCGATGCCCAGGCGGGCGGCCGTCAGGGGGCCGATCGTCGAGCCGCACGGCAGGTCCGCCCGGGTCACGAAGTGCTGCACGGTGACGCCCACGTCCGCAGCCCGGCCGGCGAACCACGCGGCGGTGCCGGCGTCGGTGGCGTAGGACTGGTTGGCGTTGTGCTTGAGGACCGGGCCGCCGCCGAGCACCGGCGTGTGGCCGGGCTCGTGCCGCTCGCTGTAGTTGGGGTGCACGGCGTGCGCCATGTCGGCCGACACCAGCCGGGACCGGGCCGCGGCGCGGTGCAGCGCCTGCGGGTCGGTGTCGCCGGTGGCGACCACCAGCCGGGCCAGCACGTCGGCGAGGAACGACCCTCGGGCGCCCTCGGCCGAGCCGCTGCCCACCTCCTCGTGGTCGTTCGCCACGAGCAGCGCGGTGTGCGGCCCGGGGGTGGCGTCGATGAGGGCGTGCGTGGCGCTGTGGCAGGACCCCAGGTTGTCCAGCCTCGGTGCGGCGATCCAGTCCGAGCCCGTGACAGCAGCCGGCTGGGTGTCGGTGAGCACCAGGTCGAAGCCTCGTGCGTCCGGGGCTCCGAGCAGCTCGAGCAGCGCCGGCTCGGACTCCAGCCCGAGCACCGGCACCAGGTGGCGCTGCGGGTCCAGGACCAGGCCCTCGCGCACCGACCGGTCGAGGTGGATCGCCAGCGAGGGCAGGCGCAGCTGGCCACCGGGCAGCCGCACCAGCCGGAGGGTGCCGTCCTCGTGCGCGACCCGGCCGGCCACCGTCAGCTCCCGGTCCATCCAGGTGTGGGCCAGCGCGCCGCCGTACGGCTCGACGCCGACGAGCCGGTAGCCGGCGCGGCTCACGTCCGGCAGTGGCCGCACCTTGAAGGTGGGGGAGTCGGTGTGCGTGCCGATCATGCGCGCGCCCGCATCGGCGAGCGGTGCGCTGCCGACGCGGAACGCGATGAGGCTGCCGCCGTCGCGCACCACCCAGTGCCTGCCTCCGGGCTGCAGCGTCCAGCGGTCGCGTTCGTCGAGGGCCGTGAAACCCGCCTCGGCCAGGCGACGGGTCATCTCCGCGACGGCGTGGAACGGCGTGGGCGCGACGTCGACGAAGGCGCGCAGGTCGTCGCCGAGTGAGGTCATGGGCCGCACGCTACCGACGTAGGGTCGTGGACGTGACGGACCCACGGCGCGCGCTGCCCCGCACGGACGCGGTGCTCACCGACCCCCGGCTCGCGGCGGCGGTCGACAGGCTCGGACGCCGTACCGTCAAGGCCGCCGTCGTGGCGGCGCTGCAGCAGGCGAGGGCCGGCGCGGTCGCCCCCGAGGCCGTGCCCGACGTCGCGGTCGCCCTTCTGCCCGGTGCTGCCACGACGCTGCGCCCGGTCCTCAACGCCACCGGTGTGGTGCTTCACACCAACCTCGGCCGGGCCCCTCTGTCGGCTGCGGCGGTGGAGGCGATGGCCCGCGCGTCGGGCTACACCGACGTCGAGTACGACCTGGCCACCGGTGCCCGTGCCGCCCGGGGCAGGGGCGCGCTCGAGGCCCTCGCCGCTGCGGTGCCCGAGGCCGAGCAGGTGCTGGTCGTCAACAACGGCGCGGCCGCGCTGGTGCTCGCGACGACGGCGCTGGCGGCCGGCCGTGAGGTGCTGGTGAGCCGCGGCGAGATGGTCGAGATCGGTGACGGCTTCCGGTTGCCGGACCTGATCACCTCCACCGGCGCCCGCATCCGCGAGGTCGGTACGACGAACCGCACGCGTCTGGAGGACTACGCGGTCTCGGACGCCACCGGCTGCCTCCTCAAGGTGCATCCCAGCAACTTCCGCATCGAGGGGTTCACGTCGTCCGTCGGCGTGGCGGCGCTGGCGGGGCTCGGAGTGCCTGTCGTGGTCGACGTCGGCAGCGGGCTGCTGCGGCCGCACCCGCTGCTGCCCGACGAGCCGGACGTCGCCACCGTCCTGCGCGACGGGGCTGCGGTGGTGACCTGCTCCGGCGACAAGCTCCTCGGCGGTCCGCAGGCCGGTCTGGTCTTCGGCACCGAGGCGGCCCTGAGCCTGCTGCGGCGGCACCCGCTCTACCGCGCGTTCCGGTGCGACAAGACCACCCTCGCGGCCCTCGAGGCGACGGTCCGCGGGCCGGAGGTGCCGGCCTGGCAGGCGCTGCGTGCGACCGGACTGCGGGAGCGCGCCGAGGCGCTGGCGACCTCCGTCGGAGCGGTCGCCGTGCCGTCCGAGGGCGCTGTCGGCGGAGGTGGTGCACCGGGTCTCGTGCTGCCCGGCTGGGCGGTCGCGCTCGACCCGGCACTGGCCGGGCCCCTGCGCGCAGGGGACCCCTGCGTCGTCGGCCGGGTCGCCGACGGCCGGCTGCTCCTCGACCTGCGCTGCGTGCCGCCGTGCGACGACGAGCGGGTGCGCGACGCCGTACTGGCGTGCACGTCGTAGCCACCGCGGGTCACGTCGACCACGGCAAGTCGACCCTGGTCCGCGCGCTCACCGGCATGGAGCCCGACCGCTGGGCCGAGGAGCGGCGACGGGGGATGACGATCGACCTCGGCTACGCCTGGACAGCGTTGCCGTCCGGGGAGGTCCTGGCGTTCGTGGACGTCCCGGGGCACCAGCGCTTCATCGGCAACATGCTGGCCGGTGTGGGCCCGGCCCCCGCTGTGCTCTTCGTGGTCGCGGCCGACGAGGGCTGGCGGCAGCAGTCGAGCGAGCACCTCGCCGCGGTGGACGCGCTCGGGCTCACCCACGGGCTGCTCGCGGTCACCCGTTCCGACCTCGCCGACCCGGGTCCCGCCACCCGGGAAGCCCTGGCAGCGCTGGAGAAGAGCTCCCTGGGCGTGGTCCCGGCCGTGTCGGTCAGCGGCGCCACCGGGTACGGCGTCCCGGAGCTCGCGGCAGCGCTCGACGACCTTGTCACCGCCCTGCCGGCGCCGGACGTCAGCGCCCCCGTGCGGCTGTGGGTCGACCGGTCGTTCACGGTGCGGGGTGCCGGCACCGTGGTCACCGGCACGCTGGCTGCGGGCAGGTTGCGCGTCGGGGACGCGCTGCTGCTGCGCGACCGGCTGGTGCGGGTGCGCGGGCTGCAGAGCCTGGGAACGGCGCACGACGAGGTGGCGGCCGTGGCGCGCGTCGCGGTCAACGTGCGTGGCGTCGAGCGCGAGGAGGTCGGCCGCGGGGACGCGCTGCTCACCCCGGACGCCTGGCGCGCGACGGCTGCCCTCGACGTGCGGCTGTCGACGGCGCAGCGG
>JBAVRG010000478.1:0-4979 GCA_049694795.1 Mycobacteriales bacterium | reverse complement strand
CCTGCCGACTTCGCGAGCTCGCGGAGGGAGATCTTCGCGGTCTCGCGCTGCTCGCGGATGAACTCGCCGAGGTGACGGACGTCGATGGCCGGCATTCGGGACTCCCTTCCGCTTCGCTTGCTGACATCGACCACGCTAGCCCCGGGTGCTAGCAGTTGCAAGCGCCCTGCTAGCGGGTGCGAAGTGACCTCTCCCACAGTGGTTGCGGAGAGGTTTCAGCCGGTGAGAGCGCGGTCGCGCAGCGTCACACCGGGGGCCGCGACCGCCCTCGCTTGACAGTAGACAGACCTGTCTGTTCACTGGTGCGACATCACCGCCCAAGGAGCTCTTCATGAAGATCGCCGTCCTCGGCACCGGCATGGTCGGCCAGGCTCTCGCCGGCCGACTCGCCCAGCTCGGCCACGACGTCGTGGTCGGCACCCGCGACCCGCAGACGACCCTGGCGCACCCGCCGTTCGCGACCTGGCAGGACCAGCACCCGCACGTGCGCCTCGCCACCTTCGCGGAGGCAGCCGCCCACGGCGAGGTGGTCGTCAACGCCTCCTCCGGCGGCGCCTCCCTCGCCGTCCTCGAGGCCGCCGGCGCAGACCGGCTCGCCGGCAAGGTGCTGCTCGACATCGCGAACCCGCTCGACTTCTCGCAGGGCTTCCCGCCCTCGCTGTCCGTCGTCAACACCGACAGCCTCGCCGAGCAGATCCAGCGCGCCTTCCCCGCGGTGCGGGTGGTGAAGTCGCTCAACACCATGAACTGCGAGGTGATGGTCGACCCGAAGCGGCTTCCGGGCGACCACGACGTGCTCGTCGCCGGGGACGACCCCGAGGCGAAGGCGACCGTCGAGGGGCTGCTGCGCGAGCTGGGCTGGCCGCAGGGCAGCATCATCGACCTCGGCGGTCTGCGGGCCGCCCGCGGCACCGAGATGTACCTGCCGCTGTGGCTGTCCCTGATGCAGGCCCTCGGCAGCGGTGACTTCAACATCAAGGTCGTCAAGGCGTAGCGGTACCGACCGGAGACGGAGCAGCATGGCCACCCCCGACAGCACGCAGCCGCGCGGCGACGCCCGGACCCGGATCCTCGCGACCGCGTTCCGGCTCTTCTACGCGCACGGCGTGCGAGGCGTCGGCGTCGACACGGTGATCGCCGAGTCGGGGGTGGCCAAGGCCACGCTGTACAAGCACTTCCCCCGCAAGGACGACCTGGTGCTGGCCTACCTCGACGAGGTCGACCGCGTCTGGCGCGGCCAGCTCGAGGCGGCCGCGCTGGCCGCCGGGCCCGCTCCCCGGGCACGCCTGGTCGGCATGTTCGACGCGCTGCTGTCCGCGTGCCGGCGGGAGGGCTACCACGGCTGCGCCTTCCTCAACACGGCCGCCGAGTCGGCGGCCGGCACCGACGTGCACGCCCGCACGGTGGCGCACAAGGACGCGGTGCGCGCCTGGGTGCGCGAGATGGCGCAGGCCGCCGGGGCCAGGGACCCTGACGGGCTGGCCCGCGCGCTCACCCTGCTGCTCGACGGGGGGCTCGCGGCGGGCGTCCTCGACGGGGACCCCCGGTCCGCCCAAACAGCCAAGGACACCGCTGCCGCCCTGGTCGCCAGCGCCTGCCCGTCCTGACGTCCGGCAGGCCGGCCGCGGCCCGTGCTCAGGCGCCGCGACGCCAACCCCCTGGGGGCTGGCGTCGACTGCCGACGTCCCTCGCCGACGAACCGCGACCGGTCAGCCCACGGTTCCAGCGCCGGCACCGGAGCATCGGGAACGACACCTGTGCGGATGCTCACGTCCAGAGCGCTCAAGACCGCCGAGCGTCGTACCGACAGCAGCCGGGCCGGCCCGCTACCAGGCGTCCGCGTCCACGGACTCCGAGGACCGGAGCTGGTAGGGCACGGACGTCACCATCACCCCGGGCTTGTAGAGCAGCCGGGTCTTCAGCCGCAGCGCGCTCTGGTTGTGCAGCAGCTGCTCCCACCAGCGGCCGACGACGTACTCCGGGATGTAGACGGTCACGACGTCCCGGGGGCTCTCGCGGCGGATCTTGTCGACGTAGTCCAGGACCGGCCGGGTGATCTCCCGGAACGGCGAGGCGATGATCGTGAGCGGGACCGACACCCCGCGGGTGTCCCACTCGTCGACGAGCTCCCTGGTCTCCTCCTCGTCCACGGACACCGTGAGCGCGGTGAGGTCGTGCGGCCGGGTGGCCTTGGCGTACGCCAGCGCGCGGAGCGCAGGCGCGTGCATCTTCGACACCAGGACGACGGCGTGGTTGCGGCTGGGCAGCGGAACTCCGCCCGCCACCGGCCGGAGCTCGGTCGCCACCGCGTCGTAGTGCCTGCGGACAGCCTGCATGAGGAAGTAGATGGCGACCATCGCGGCGATGGCGAGGTAGGCGCCGGCCAGGAACTTGTAGCGGACCACGATGATCAGGACGAGCCCGGTGACGGCAGCCCCGGTGCCGTTGATGACCTGCGAGCGCCGGATCGCGGCACGCCGCGCGGGGTCGCGGGTGCCCGCCAGCTCGGTCCGCCAGTGCCGGACCATCCCGAACTGCGACAGGGTGAAGGAGGTGAAGACCCCGATGATGTAGAGCTGGATGAGCTTCTCGATGTTCGCGTCGAAGCCGATGATCAGGGCGACGGAGATCCCCGCGAGCAGCAGGATGCCGTTGCTGAAGGCGAGCCGGTCACCGCGGTTGTGCAGCTGGCGGGGCAGGAACCGGTCCCGGGCGAGGATGGAGGCGAGCGTCGGGAACCCGTTGAAGGCGGTGTTGGCCGCCAGGACCAGGATGCCGGCGGTGGCGGCCTGGAACGCGTAGAACAGCGTGCTCCGCCCCCAGATGCCCTCCGCGACCTGGCTGATGACCGAGGGGTTCCCGGTGGGGTAGGCACGGGCGTGGGTCGCGATCGCCAGAGCCGTGATGCCCGAGAACATCGAGATCGCGAGCGCACCCATGATGACGAGCGTGGCCGCGGCGTTCTTGCTCTTCGGCGGCTTGAAGGCAGGCACGCCGTTGCTGATGGCCTCCACGCCGGTCAGGGCGGTGCACCCGCTGGCGAAGGCGCGCAGGCACAGGAGAACGGTCAGGAGGCCGCCGACAGAGGCGGTCTGGTGCAGCGGCAGGTCCGCGCTGCTGGCCTCCGGCACGCCGCCGGTGAGCGCCTGGTAGACGCCGCTCGCGAGCAGCAGGAAGGTGAGGACGACGAAGGCGTACGTCGGGAAGGCGAACGCCGTACCGGACTCCTTGACGCCGCGCAGGTTGACCAGCGCCAGCAGCACGACGAACCCGACCGACAGCTCCACCGCGTACGGCGCGAGCGAGGTGATCGCCGAGGTGATGGCGACCACCCCGGACACCACCGAGACCGCGACGGTCATGACGTAGTCGACGAGCAGGGCTGACGCGGCGGTCAGCGCCGCCCGCTGCCCGAGGTTGTCCTTGCTCACGACGTAGGCCCCACCCCCGCTCGGGTAGGCGAAGCAGGTCTGCCGGTACGACGCGACGACGACGGCCAGCAGCAGCGCGACGGCGAGCGCGATCGGCGCCGCCAGGCCCAGGAACGCCGCGGTCCCGGCGGTGCCGAGCACGAGCAGGATCTGCTCGGTGGCGTAGGCGACGGAGGAGATGGGGTCCGAGCAGAAGACCGGCAGGGCGATCCGCTTGGGCAGCAGCGTCTCCCCCATGCGGTGGCTGGCGATGGCGCGCCCGATGAACAGCCGCTTCATCAGCTCGGTGGTGCCGGACATGGTTCTCCTCGTGGGCGACGGTGCAGGGCTCGGTGCGGCTGTCGTCAAGGCACCGGCGCTCACCAGCGGGCCGCCAGCGCCACGCTCGCGGTCTCCACCTCCGAGCAGAGCAGGGCGGCGCCGGTGTAGATGCCCTCGGCGTCGGCGACCCAGGCAGTGCGCCCGAGCCGCTGCGGCGTCACGTCGACCGTCCGCCGGAAGCGCAGACCACCGGAGTCGAACCGCACGAGGCAGTCGTCGGGGAGCGGGCCGGCGCCGTACGCGAGCGCCCAGCACCGGGCCTGCCAGCGGCCCACCGGGACGTCCAGCGAGAGCCCGGCGAGCACGCGCTGCGCCGGCACGGGCAGCAGCAGGGACGGGCCGCCCGGGAGGCTGCTGCGGACGTCGAGGAAGGGCACGTCCAGGTCCTGCCGGAGCACCGCGACGGAGCGGGCCCGGGTGAGCACGACCTGCGTGCCGGTCCTCACCACAGCGGGGGCCCGGCAACGGCTCCGGGCACGAGGCACGCACACTCTCCGAGAGAGCCCTGATCGTCGGATCGCACCTGCCCAGAGTGCGGATCATGGCGCCCGACCGGGCGCTTCTTGACGGCTTCTTGATACCTCGCCGAGCGGTCCTGATGGCTTCTTTATCCGCTGCGCCCGGTTACGGCGCGACGCGCAGCGGGATCTCCACGACGTTGATCCGCGCGCCGTCCTTCGGCGAGTGCGAGTAGGCGACCAGCGCGCCCTGCCCTGCCCGGTCGGCCTTGTAGGACACGGTCACGTCGAAGGTGCCGCGCGTCCCGGTGCCCGAGCTCGCCATCACCCGCCGGGTCGCGACGATCCGGCCGTCCCAGTCCGTCACCTGCACGAAGAACACGGCCTCGAAGACGTTCGCGCTGCCGCGCACCCGCACCGGGCTGGTGATGCTCGCCCCGGCGGCCGGTGAGTCGACCAGGATCCCCGGCAGCCACTCCTCGATGTCGCCGCGCCCGACGGGGTGGTCGACGACCAGGCCCTCACCGCCGAGCGTCGTGGCCGGCTTGCCGTCCAGCCAGAGCCGCACCTTCGAGACGGTCGGGAACTGCGTCAGCGTCGTCACCAGCTGCGCCATGCGCGCCCCCATGGAGAACGACCCGCCACCGGAGGCGAAGGTGCCGCTCAGGTCCACGACCGCGAGGCCGCCGGAGATCTTCAGCGAGCGCAGCGTGGTGCCGGCCGGCACCGCCGACGACATGCCGGCCGCCCGCTCGGTCGCGGTCGGGCC
>JBAVRG010000477.1:0-2604 GCA_049694795.1 Mycobacteriales bacterium | reverse complement strand
GGTCTCGCAGATCATCACCTACGGCACCATCAAGGCCAAGCAGGCCGTCAAGGACGCCAGCCGCGTGCTCGGCTACCCGTTCGCCGTCGGCGACAAGATCACCAAGGCGATGCCCGCCCCCGTCATGGGCAAGGACATCCCGCTGTCCGGGATCTTCGACCCCAACCACAAGCGGTACGGCGAAGCGGGGGAGTTCCGGGCGCTCTACGAGTCCGACCCGGACGCGAAGGCCGTCGTCGACACCGCCCTGGGCCTGGAGGGCCTCAAGCGGCAGTGGGGCGTGCACGCGGCCGGCGTCATCCTGTGCCGCGAGCCGCTGCTCGACGTCATCCCGATCCACCGGCGCGACTCCGACGGCGCGATCATCACGCAGTTCGACATGGGCGCCTGCGAGACGCTCGGGCTGCTGAAGATGGACTTCCTGGGGCTGCGCAACCTCACCGTCCTCGACGACTGCCTCATGCACATCCGGGACAACCGCGGCGAGACGGTGGTGCTCGAGGACCTCGACGTGATGGTCCCCGACGGGCCGACGTACGAGCTGCTGTCGCGCGGCGACACCCTCGGGGTGTTCCAGCTCGACGGCGGGCCGATGCGCTCGCTGCTGCGGTCGATGCAGCCGGACAGCTTCGAGACGATCTCCGCCGTGCTGGCGCTGTACCGGCCCGGCCCGATGGGCGCGAACGCCCACAACGACTACGCCGACCGCAAGACCGGCCGCAAGCCCGTGGTGCCGATCCACCCCGAGCTCGCCGAGCCCCTCGAGGACATCCTGGGCGACACCTTCGGGCTGATCGTCTACCAGGAGCAGGTCATGGCGATCGCGCAGAAGCTGGCGGGCTACACGCTCGGCGCCGCCGACCTGCTGCGCCGCGCGATGGGCAAGAAGAAGAAGGAGATCCTCGACAAGGAGTACGTCCCGTTCCGCGACGGGATGAAGGCCAACGGGTACTCCGACGACGCCATCAAGACGCTCTGGGACATCCTCGTCCCCTTCTCCGACTACGCCTTCAACCGGGCCCACACGGCCGGCTACGGGCTGGTGTCGTTCTGGACGGCGTACCTCAAGGCCAACTACCCGGCCGAGTACATGGCGGCGCTGCTCACCTCCGTGAAGGACGACAAGGACAAGAGCGCGCTCTACCTCGCGGAGTGCCGCCGGATGGGCATCAAGGTGCTCCCGCCCGACGTCAACGACTCCGACAGCGACTTCACCCCGCGCGGCACCGACATCCGCTTCGGCCTGTCGGCGATCCGCAACGTCGGCACCAACGTGGTGGCCTCGATCGTGCGGACCCGCACCGAGAAGGGCCGCTTCCTGGACTTCCCGGACTACCTCAAGAAGGTCGAGGCGGTCGCGGTCAACAAGAAGACCGTCGAGTCGCTCATCAAGGCCGGCGCCTTCGACTCCCTGGGGCACACCCGCAAGGGGCTGCACCAGGTGCACGTCGAGGCCATCGAGGGCTGCCTGGAGACCAAGAAGGCCGAGGCGATCGGGCAGTACGACCTGTTCGGGGGCGGCGGCGACGAGGGCGCCGAGGACCTCGGCGGCGGGGTCTTCGACGTGCGGATCCCGGTGGGGGAGTGGGAGAAGGCCGTCCTGCTCGCCTACGAGCGGGAGATGCTCGGGCTCTACGTCTCCGACCACCCGCTCAACGGCGTCGAGCACCTGCTGTCGGCGTCCACCGACGTCCCGCTGTCGGCCGTGCACACCGACGACGTCGCCGACGGCCGCACCCTCGTCGTGGGCGGTCTCGTCACGAGCGTGCAGCGCAAGGTGACCAAGCAGGGCAACGTCTGGGCGATCGCGACGCTCGAGGACCTCGAGGCCTCGATCGACGTCATGATCTTCCCGGCCACCTACCAGCTCGTCGGCCCGCACGTCGTGCCCGACGCCGTGCTCCTCGTCAAGGGCCGCGTCGGCAAGAGCGACGAGGAGGCGACCAAGATCATCGCGATGGAGATCACGGTCCCGGACCTCTCCACCGGGGAGGCGGGTCCGGTCGTCGTGACGATCCCGGCGGCCCGCTGCATCCCGCCGGTGATCGAGCGGTTCAAGGACGTGCTCGGCGCGCACCCCGGGGTCACGGAGGTCCGCCTCGCGATGCAGAACGGTCCGAGCACCACCGTGGTGCGCCTCGACGACCGGCTGCGCGTCACGACGTCGCCCGCGCTCTACGCCGACCTCAAGGCCCTGCTCGGGCCGTCGTGCCTGCAGTGACCCCGCTCGCCGACCTGCTCGCGGCGAACCCGCTCGTCCTGCTCAGCCTGCTCCTCGCCGTCGGCAGCATGATCGGCGCCGTCTCCGTCGGCCGCGTCTCCCTCGGTCCCGCGGCGGTGCTCTTCCTGGCGCTGGCGCTGTCGGCGTACGACGAGCGGCTCAGGTTGCCGGTCGTCCTCGGCCAGCTCGGACTCGCGGTGTTCGCCTACTGCATCGGCGTCTCCGCGGGCCCGTCGTTCTTCGCCGCGCTGCGCACCGGCGGCCGGGTCCTCGTGGCCGTCGTCGCGATCCTCGTCGCGGCCGCGGGGGTCACGCTCGCCGTCGGTGCGGCGCTCGGACTGTCCGGGCCGGTGCTCTCGGGCGTCTACGCCGGGTCGCTCACC
>JBAVRG010000476.1:0-16459 GCA_049694795.1 Mycobacteriales bacterium | reverse complement strand
GACCTAGACACCGAGGGACCTAGACACCGAGGGACCTAGACACCGAGGGACCTAGACACCGAGGGACCTAGACACCGAGGGACCTAGATGCCAAGGGACCCGTCGGGGTGAGGCATCTGCGATACCGGTCTGACCCCCAGCATCTAGCCGTCCCCGAGACCGAGGGACCTAGACGCCAAGGTGTTCAAGGACCGTGCCTTCGGGGGTCCGACGTACCGGACGGACCTACGTGCCGCCGGTGCTGAGGTACCTAGTGGCCCAGCGCCGCTCGATGGGCCGCCGCGACCTAGGCGTCGCAGGATCGGGTGAACAGCGCGCGGGGACCGCCCAGCACCGCTCGCCAGGGGGTCGTGATCGAGGATCACCGTTCTACGGGCGTATCGGCCGACCCGCCGAAAACGGCAACTTCCTCATGGTCCCGAGCAGCAGCCCCGCGTGGCACCCCCTTTCCGGCGCAGGGCGCGCGGGTGACGTCGCGACCCGCCGCGGCGGTGGCATCTGCCAACTAGGGACGCCTCTGTCACTGACGCGAGACTGCCGTGAGTGATGACGCCGCCGCCGAACGCCCTGTGACGTACATCACAACCTAGCGCCGTCAAAAGCGCCCGGTTGCATCCCCACCCCGCCGATACCGGGCCCTGCGCTGCGGACGGTCCCGGCGCGATGGCTTCTGGAGAATCGCATGTCCCCGCAGGCGAAGACAGCACGCAGGTACGCGGCAGCCGCGAACGGCTGGCGTGTACTCGACGGCGGCAGCGCGCGGGTGTCGGCGGTGGACACGTCTCAGTACGTGACGGCCTCAGCGTTCGCGGAGTCACTGATCGCCGATGCGGTTGCACAGGACGCTGAGCAGCGCCTGCAAGAGCAGCGCCCGGACGACAGTGCGACCTCCGCCGAGGACCCCATCGGCGGTCTAACGCCTGAGGTGCGACGGGTAATGGCGCGGGCCCGCGTCAACATCCCTGGCTTCGACGAAGACATCCCAGGCCTCAGTCCCAAACGACAGGAGGCCGCTCGCCTGGAGAGTTCCGTACGCCGTCTCCGGAAGGCATCTCAAGCCTCGCCCCCCCGTGCAGCGGAAGGCCTCCCCGCTTCGGCTCCGCGCAGGTTGCCGCCACCGCTGGTGCTGGTCGCCTCGTCGGTCCATGAAGGGCGGCTCGCCGCCAAAGCCGTGGTGCAAGAGATGACCTGGCAGGAAGGCATGGAGATTGGCGTGGACCGCTATCAACCTGGGTGCTGGAAGTTGAGCAGGGACGTATCCCGGGCCACGGGCCTGACGGCGAAAGTGATCTCGCGAGGAAGGCTCCAAATGAGCGAACGCCTGGCCCGTGCAGTCGACCTCCGTCAAGGAGCCGCGCTCCTGCTGTGGCTGGGCGAAGATCAGGTATTCATGGTCGATCCGGCATACATCGACCTGGCGGCGGAAGACCCGACTGAGGAATCGACATGACGGCCTCTGAGGCCCTTTCCGCAGTGGTGAGCGCTGGCCGGTTCCATCCAGAGGCGTACGCGCGAATGCCCTTCGATCCCTTCGCATTCGACCCGACCACTGTCGAGTTGGAGGATCTGCCACTAGCGGCACTGCACACACCAGAGATCCCGATAGATCTCGCCATCGCGGTTTGGCGTGTTGTGCGCCGTGATTCGCCGAGCGCGTCGACCTGGTCCACGGGCCTGAAGCGCTTGTCCAGGTACCGCGGCCACGTTCCTCTGGGCGGACTGTCGGCGGCCATGGTTGAGGCGGACCTAAAGGTCGTCCACCGAGAGTGGCGGGAGCGCCGCCAGCGCCAGTGGGTTCGTATCAACCTGATCCGCGATCCGCGCGAGCGGCGTCGCCGGATCGACAGGTACAACGCAATCGGCCGCGCCGACGGATTGGGTGCTCAGGAGAACTACCGCAACGCGCTGCGGTCGCTGTACTTGCTGCACTCCGCGATCCCCGGCGTCGGGAAACCGACCGAGGGCGTCGTGCTGCGCAAACGCGGACTGTCTTCCCGCCGGGCACTGGATTCCCACGAAATGGTTGCGATGTACAACGCAGCGCTGTCCGACCGCGATGCCGAGTTGTCGCTGCTCGTGCTCGACATCTCGCGCGAGACGGCCGCCCGTCGCGCGAGCCTGATCGGGCTGAACATCGAGGACATCGATCTCGCGTCAGGCGTCACGGTCCTGCGGACGAAGGGCGGCAAGTCATACCAGGTCCTGCTCTCCTGTGACGTCGTCATGCGGATCCTTGCGCGCGCTCGCCGCCTGGGCTGGGAGGGAGAGTTGCTGCAGGATTACGATTCGCAGAAGCCCGACAGCCGTGCAACGGCTGCACTCGTGCGCGCGAACGGGACGAGGCTGACCTGCCGATGGTTCGATGAGTTCTTCGCGCGCGTACGTAAGGACGCGGGCGCGCGTGTCCCCGCAGCGGTGAGCCATCACTGGCTCCGCCACACAACGCTCACACAGATCGAGCGCGTCGCGGGACCTTCAGCGGCCAGCCAATGGGCAGGTCACCTCGTAAAGAATGACCCGCGGGAGGTAACGCTCGGATATACCAAGTTCACGCTTCGGGAACGCGTCGAACTCTTCAACTTCATGTTTTCCGAAACGCCGACGGGACGCGCCTCGTTCGCCAACGCCCCCAAGCCAATGCGATCAGCCTCCTGAGCAGCGGAACGCCGGAAAGACCAAGTCGTGAGCCGCGACAAGATCCTCAATTGAATGCTCATCCCGAGGGACGCGGCCCACGGGAGCGTCGCCTGAACGCGCTCGAAGATCGTGTTGTAGCCCCGGCGGGTCAGAGGCGTCCCATCTCGGTAGCGAAACCCGCTGCCACGGCTCTGGGCGCCTCTCGCCTCCGCGAGGGCGATCACGCTAGCGAGTAGGCGAGAAGACCGCCCGGATCCTGACCGAGAAGGGCTACGTGCGCTCCGAGCGGCCGCCCGGGGTGGCGTCCCCGCTGGGCCGCAAACTGGGCGTGGTGAACGGCGGCCTGATCAACTGCCCGGACGTGCCGGGCCTGCCGCGGGCCGACGGACGCCCGGCGGGCCGGGGCTCGGGCAGTGCAGCGGACGCCCCGGAGAACGGGCAGGGCGGTGCCGTTGCCAGGTTTTCTGGCAACGGGACCGACCAGGGTGTGGAAAACCCGGTGTCGCCCGTTGCCCGGTTTTCTGGCAACGGGCACGATTCGGCTGTGGATAACCCCGGGCTGTCCGTTGCCCGAAATCCTGGCAGCCGGGACGCCGGGCTGCCGGGCAGCCCGGCAGTCGAGCCAGAGTTTCCGCAGGTCAGCGCCGTTGCCCGGTTTTCAGGCAACGGCTTGTCCACAGCCCCTTCTAGAGACCTAGGGGTAGGTCAGGTTCAGGACCTCTCTCTACCTACCACCGGACCACAGGGCACCGTACGCGTCGCGGAGGTGGTGGCGTTCTGCCGGGACGAGCGCGTGCTCGCTGCGCTCGCCGCGCACCGGGGCGAAGCGATCCGGGAACTGGCGGCGGCGTTCGCGGACGCGGACCTGGGGTGCGAGAAGATGCGGGTCTACCTGAACGCGCCGCAGCACTGCGAAGGGCCGCACTGGGACTTGGCGCACGCCGTGGTGGACCTACTCGGGGCGGACGGGGCGGCGTACGTCGAGACCGCCGAGGTGCTGCGCACCCACCTGCGCAGCCGTGGGGTCCGCAAGCCTCCGGCCGGGCACGGGGTGCTGCTGGTCTCCACGGTGGTCGCGGCCGTCACCGCGCTCGACAGCGAGGTGCAGTCCCCGGCGGGTGGTTCGGCAAGACCTTCAACCACGACCGGTGGCCGACCTGGTGGCTCGCCACAACTTGCCTGCCCTGGCTTTAGAAGGAGACCCCTTGACTAGAATTATAATCTGCGATAGCGTTTCTATCCTAGACATGGGAGTGCAAGTGAAGATCGTCGCCTACACGACCAAAGCCACGGACACGGGACACCCAGTGTTCGAGTCGCCCGAGCCCGGCGGCAAGTCACTGTTGGAGGAGAGCGCCCGAGTGGGTGGAGCCGTCATCGTGGAGCGACTTGCGGAGGCTCCAGAGCACGCCTCGTTGCCCCCTGGGCGACGGCCCCGCCTGGGCCACGCCCTGTTGGCGCTGGCGGACGCTCGGGCGGACGTTCTCTGGGTAGATCGGCTCGAGTGCCTCGGGGACGTGCAACAGCAGGAGATCGTGCTGGCGTGGGCCTGGGAGCACGGGGCTCAAGTCTGGCCGAACCCAATGAGTGATCGAGCCCCCGCGGAAGATCGCGTCAGGAACTTCATCCGAGACGCGATGGCCGAGGCGGTTGGGTTCTCCCGCGCTCTGGAGTCGCTCCGGCTCATGGAGATGTTGGAGCCCCCAGCCGACCCACCTCCGTTGACATTGCACGACGCCTACAACCGCGCCAAGAAAATGCGCGAGCAAGGGGCCACCTGGCAGTCCATCGCGGACACCCTCAACAGAGAGGGCTACAAGACCGCCCGCAACAAGAAGTGGTGGCCCGCTTCGTGCCAGAACCTCGTGGACGGCATGCCTCCGCGCTGACGCGCGGCCAGCCTTCCCTCGCGGCGGGGCCTGCATGGCCTCCAAGCCGACAAGGGGGCATCGCGGCCACCCTCACCGCCGAGGGCCACCGGCCCAAGCGCTCCACGCGCTGGCACGCCGAGTCGTTGCGCCAGATCGTCGCCCGCGCGTAACCAAAGGAGGAGGCATGAACGAGAACAACCGGCTCCCGGCCTACGACGGAACCGCGCTCCGGGAGGTGCTCGACAACGGCAGGCCCGGCGACCGCTACCTGGCGATCTTCGAGGACGGCACTGCACTGTGTCTCAGGCACGACGGACTTCGCAGCGCCTGGCAGGACGACCTCTACAACATGGACCCCTGGACGCTGGCCTCTGTCGTCGCCTATGCGGACCTGCCCGAACCCGTCCGCCACGAGTTGCTCACCCGAGCCGACGAGTTGCACGACCTCCTTGTCACAGGTGGTGGCTAGACAGGTAGGCGCTCCCGCCAGGTGGCGGCGCGCCGTCAACCCACACCCAGGCGTCACTCGTACGATCAACACCAACCAAGGAAGCGGAGGCCGAGGCACCGTGGCGCAGTTCCGCTACGTCGATCTGTTCGCGGGCATTGGCGGGTTCCACGCCGCCCTGTCAGCGCTGGGCGGCGAGTGCGTCTTCGTCTCGGAGATCGACAAGGAAGCCGCTGCGGTCTACACCCACAACTGGGGCAGCGAGATCGTGCCGCTCGACCCCGATGACCCCGACGAACCCGCAGTCCACGGCGACATCACGCAGTACGCCCCGGAGAAGGGCACGGTCACCGTGCCCAAGCACGACATCCTCGCCGCAGGGTTCCCCTGCCAGCCGTTCTCCAAGTCCGGGGCCCAGATGGGCGTCCGCGACCGGACACGCGGGACCCTGTTCTTCAACATCCTGCGGATCCTGGACGAGCGACGCCCGAAGATCATCTTCCTGGAGAACGTCAGGAACCTCGCTGGACCGCGCCACGAGGACACCTGGGACACGATCATCACCTCGCTGCGCGAGATCGGCTACCGCGTGTCGAGCGAGCCGACCGTGTTCTCGCCGCACCACCTACCTCCCCACCTTGGTGGGAGCCCGCAGGTCAGGGACCGAGTGTTCATCCTGGGCATCTACGTCGGCAAGGAGAAGGCGCAGCAGGCCCATGATGTCGGGCCTGCTCTCGTGCGCGGCCCAGTGGACGGGTGGGATCCCTTGAACTGGAACCTCACGGACGTCCCGCTCACTTGGAACGAGGACAAGCCCCTCCTGCTGGACGACGCCAACACGCCTGAGGTGAAGCAGTACCGGCTCAGCATGGCGGAGAAGCGCTGGGTGGAGGCGTGGGACGACTTCGTCAAGCGGATGCTCAAGGCTCGCCAGCAGGTGCCGCTTCCCGGCTTCCCCCTCTGGGCCGATGAGTGGCGGACCAGGGAGGCGCTCGAGGCATGGAAGAAGGCCGAGCCGAAAGAGTGGGCGGCAGTTCCGTCCTGGAAGCAGAACTTCCTCGACAAGAATGCTGACTTCTACACTGAGTACCAGGACGACATCATCGCCTGGCGAGACCTGTGGTTTCCCTACTGGCGCGACAAGAACGAGTCCTACCGCTGGACCTCGGTTCGGCTCGACCGCAATGAGTCCATCGAGACGGGTGTGCTGTTCCCGCCTTCGCGCCGCAAGTTGGAGTGGCAGGCGCAGAAGGAGAAGTCGCTCCGCGCCTGTGTGCTTCACTTCCGGCCCTCGGGGATCCGGGCCAAGAAGCCCAACTATCTGCCCGCCCTCGTGGCAATCACCCAGACCTCGGTCGTTGGGTCGCGCGGGCGACGGCTGCTCCCGCGCGAGGCTGCACGCTTGCAGGGGCTGCCTGACTGGTACGAGTTCAAGTACAAGGACGAGCATGGTGTGGTCCGGGACCAGCGGGACGCGGCTACCTACAAGCAACTGGGCAACGGAGTCAGCGCTGGCGCGATCTACTACGCCCTTCGCACCTTCCTGCTCGACCACGTAGACGACCCGGACCTGCCCCCTGCGCTGCGCGATGTGGCGATCAATGCCCCCGAGACACCCGATATCCGACGAAAGGCCGACCGAGCCAGCGTCCCGGACGCTCCCTTTCCGGATGGCGATGTTGCCATCGAACACCCGGCGGCCCTCAGCATCCTGGACGCCTGACGCCTACAGACCCGCCCACTTGCGCTGCTGCTCAAGGGCGAGTGCGGAAGGGTGGTGCTTGGCCTTGCGAGGCAGGGCGATGACCTCCCCCACCCACTGGCTGTAGTCGGTGCCGATCATGTCCGCGTCCAGCAGGACCTGGTGGCTGCTCTCGTCCACGGCCAGCCGTCCGGTGTCCCACAGCCGGTGCAGGTCGGCACGGAGGCAGATCCCGTTGGCGACGGCGTTGGTGTGCTTCCCTCGGTAAGGCCTGATGTGCGCGGCCTCCAGCGCCTCGGGGACATCGCAGCCAGTGATGGCGCACCGCCCCTCGTAGGCACCCAGGACGGCAGTTCGGAACGCCCCCTGCCCCGAGCGGGCCATGACCTGGCGCAGCGCGGACTTGCGCTCGTCCTCCAGAAGGAGCGGGTCGAACGGGTCGCCCAGGTCCACGTCCTCGGACGTCGGCGGAGCCTCCGACGTGGCAACCGCGATCCGTGCGGCAGCGCCGCCCTCGGTCAGGCTGACCTTGTAGACGCCCCTCTCGCGCACACCGTTGATGAGACGCTGGAGCGCCTCGTCAGTGACAGTGGAGCCGGTGGATTTCAGGGCAGTGGGCATGGGCTGGCCGTCGTAGAGCAGGCCATGCACGGCGTCGAGGAGCCTGTACTTGGACAGCCGTGCGGCAGCAGGGACCTCTAAGGCGTGGGCCAGGTCCACCAAGAAGGGCTTCTCGACGGTGCTGCCGCGCGAGGTCGTGTGGTGCGGGAACGCCAGCAGTTCGCTGAGGATCGCCATGCGTGGACGCTCAGGCTCTCGCGCACCCGTCCCCCTGGACCTGCGGGTGGCGGGCACGTCAGCGGAGAAGGATCGTGACGGCCTGCACCAGGCGTGCCAGTCCGGGAGCAGTGACGGTCGAGCCCCCGCCGGACAGGGTGCCCCGCGAATCGCACGCAGCGTCCCAGTCGAGCCCGGCCTTCAAGGCGACCGCCTCGCCCACCTCCGGCATCCCCCCGTCAGCCACGCCGAAAAGGCGGACCATCTCATCGAAGACCTCGCTCGGGACGCTGCTGCCCACCCCGATACTCAGCGCCGGAAGGCCCAGAAGCCGACACAGCCGGGTCAGCGACTCCTGCTTCAGTGGCGCGTCGTCGCGTAGCGAGTTGCTGCGGGTGCCACCCTGGCCGAGGTCGATGGACCCAGCCCGAGGGGTGCAGGTGCCGCACGTCCCAGCGATCATGTCGTGGATGCAGCGTTCCTCGCTCACATCCCACAGCGTGCCAGAAGGCAGGCGGGCAGGTTGGGTGCCGGGCCGGGCAGACTCCCGCAACGGCAACCCTCCGACGACACGCTCCAAGCCTGCTCTAGGGTCCGAACCGTGGCTGCCCGGACCCAGATCTGGATCGTTGAGACGTACGAGGCTGGCGGGTCCGGTCATGCCTCCACGTTTCTGCACTCCGAGCAGTCGGCCCTCGACTTCATGGCGCGGCATGTCGCGCCAGGTCGCCGCATGGTGCTGCGTAAAGGTCCAGGCGGGCCTGTGGTCCCGACGCCGGACTTCTCCGCCCCCGTGCCGCAGCGTGTCGCCGTCGAAGCGGAAGATGCACTCTTCCGGTTCGCGGCTGTTCGGGAGCCCACTTCTGCTGCCCGGCTCCAGGAGCCGATGGAAGGTGACCACGGGCTCTCTGCGAACACCGACGGCCAGTTGTTCTTCCCCTCGGCAAGCACGCGCGAGGCGATCGCCAGGATTTTCGCCCTGACCGGAAGGACACCGGACGACACTCGCGGGGAGAAGCGCGCTCTGGTGGCCCTGCGCGACGCCCTCGGACTGGACGTGGAGGTCGCCCGCACCAACGCCGTCCTCGGGAAAGCCCTCGCTGATGCTCTCAACGTTGACTGGGCCCCCTCGCGCTACATCGAGCGCAACCGGGTGACCCTGGAGGGCCTGAACGCCCTGCTTGAGGGGGCGGTGGAGGCCCGACGAGTTGGCTCCCTTGCCAGGCTCCAGAGCGCGGCGCCCAAGGCCCTGACTGGTTCTGCGTGGGCTGCCTACAGACCCGCACGCTCGAAGATTGAGGCCGTGACCCGCATCGCGGCACTGACCAACGCGCCCAGGGAGTGGCTCGGCCCTGGGAGCAAGGAGCACAAGTCCGTGTTCCTGAACCTCGCGGACGCGTTGTTTCCCGATGACGACAGGATCAACAAGTCGAGCAAGAGCAGGCTGGGGGCGTCCCTCGCGGTCGCGCTTAACGTGCCTTGGGACGATACCTGTGAGTCCACTGGCGAAACCATCTCGCTCGCAGGGCTCAACACCATCCTCGCGGGAGCAGAGCGGCACCTTGGGCTGCTCGGCTCCGAGGTCGCGGACGTTCTTCGCAGCCCGGAGGAGGAGGGGAGCGCCCTCACAGCGGCGCTGCTGGACGGGCTGCCAGACCACTGGGACGGACGGAAGTCGGTCACCTGGCTGGCAAGCCAGGGCTTGCGCGGCGCGAACGACAACGAGTGGCAAGGCTTCTACGGTGAGGAGAAAGCAAAGGCGGTCCTGAACAAGGCGTTCACACCGAAGGCTGACCCCCCTCGGGTCAGGTACGGCAACACGGCGTTCGACTACTCGCTGAACTGGGTCTGGGACATCAAGGTCCACACCGAGGTCCAGGTGCTCAACGGCGTCGAGCGACCCGCAGGCAATGAGACGCAGTTGAACGACGAGACGGCCACGCGCCTGTGCATTGCGGAGCAGGGCCTTGGCTTCCTGACCATCAGCGGTGCCGCAACGATGGACGCGGCAGGGGAGTTCGTCGCCTGGCATAGGACCTTCAAGGGCAAGCCCGCGCAGCCGTCGAACTCGGGGCAGAGCCGTACCCGCAAGGCGGCGTTCCGTCCGCTGTTCGTCGAGGCGTTCTGGGTTCAGGACACGCTGGCCCTTGAGGCTGCGATCCTCGCCGGGCAACTGAAGGTTCGACCTCAAGGGCGGCAGGCCCCCAAGATGCCCGGCGGCGAGGGAAACCCGCGTGCGAACAAGTTCGATATGCAGATGCGACAGGCTAGAACTGGGATCAGGGTTGCGCGCCACGACTGGCCCACATGACGGGCTGGGTGAGCACCAGCAAGGGCCACCATCTGGCTGGAAGGTCCAAGACCGACACGGCTCCAGAAGTGGCTCTGCGCTCCGCCTTGCACGGTCTTGGGCTGCGGTTCCGCAAGAACGTGACGCTGGCTAGGGGGTGTACTCCCGACATCCTGCTGCCTCGTCACCGACTCGCCGTCTTCGTTGACGGCTGCTTCTGGCACGGCTGTCCCGAACACGGGCGTAAGACCCCGTTCACAGGTCCAAACGCGGCTCTCTGGGAGGAGAAGATGCGCCGGAACTGCGAACGAGACGAGCGGGCCACCAGCGTCGCTGTCGAGGCAGGCTGGTCGGTCGTGCGCGTCTGGGAGTGCGAGGTGATGCAGGGTCCCTGTGACATGGCCCAGCGCGTCCTCGCCCAGTCGCGGGCGGACTAGCGAGGGTGCCCCCACCAGGGATGCCGGAGGCCGTAGTCGGCCTCAAGACGGGGGCGACGGACCTCCTAGCCGAACACGACTCCTCGACCACCAGCCGGGTGTCGCCACCCCTCGAACGTTGCCTCGGCTCACGGACCCACGGTGAACCCCCTCAGCCCCAAGATCGCGTCTACGAACTCACGGTTCGGCTCGAACAGGAGATGGTCAACCTGCAAGAAGCGGCGCTCCCGGCAAGACCTTGTCGGTCACGCCTGTCACGCTTGGCTCATGGACGATGAGGAACTTGCGACAGCGCAACTGACCGCTATGTTCCCTGCCTTCGCAAAGTGGCTAGAGCGAACCACGCATGGCCTGCCAGTGCACCCCGGCAGTGTGCTGGCCGACGATGACGCCCGGTGCGGTCATCACCAAACTGAGCCATTCCGTCATCCGATCTCGGCACGGCTGTTGACCACCTGGACGCCTTCCGCGCTTTAGTCGCGCCCTTCACGATCCTTCGTGCCGCCGTCGAGAACGCAGCGACGGCTCTCTACTTGCTCGCGCCGGAGGGCAGTAACGAACGGCTCCGGCGTCACTTCCTGCTGACACTCAAGAACCTGTCCGACTCATTAGAAGTCGAAAAGATCAGTGTGGGCCCGAAGCGTTCCGGGCAGGACCGTCGAGACGACATTCTCAAGGCCGAACAGTACGAACTCAATCAGCGGACGGGTGCGCAGTCGGCCACCGTTCCCCTTCACCACCGTGCGGACCTCAGCGATGACGGCTCAGGCTGCTGCGGACGTCTGGGTCACCTCGGACTCCCGAAGCGTCCAAGCGAGTGTGATCAGCCTCCTGAGCAGCGGAACGCCGGAAAGACCAAGTCGTGAGCCGCGACAAGGTCCTCAAACGTCGGGACGGTGTAGATGTCGGTGACACTCCGGTCGTGGTGTCCGGCGTACGCCGCTGCGACGCGTCCTCCGGCGGCGTTACTGATGTCGGTCAGCGTCGTGTGCCGCATCCAGTGAATGCTCACCCCGAGGGACGCGGCCCACGGGAGCGTCGCCTGAACGCGCTCGAAGATCGTGTTGTACCGGCGGCGGGTCAGCGGCGTCCCATCTCGGTAGCGAAACGCGCTGCCACGGCTCCGGGCGCCCCTCGCGTCCGCGAAGGCAATCACCCTAGCGAGTAGGTCTGCTGACACAGGTACTTCGCGATCATGACCGCCCTTCTCGTGCAGCACCACGGAAGGCCGGTCGAGGCGGATGTCCGTCAGCATCAGACACACCGCACCTGCCCGCCGGGCGGCAGTCTCGCGATGGAAGTCGAGAAGCAACAGGTCTAGTTCCGGATCGTTGCCGGTACTCCCAACGACGCGGTAGACGTCCTCCAGTTCCGCTTCCGTAAGTGCCCGCCGGATTCTGCGTCGCCGAAGGGGCATCGCGACGGCCATCGCCGGGTTGTCCTTGCGATGCCCGTGGCGCTGCGCACACCGGTAGAAGAACCTGCTGGCGTGTATGAGGTTCCTGACAGCGCCGGTGCCATCGCGGTAGCCAGCGCTTCTGGCGTCAGACAAGACGCGCGTCGCGAGAAGATCAAGGTCGGCGGTGTTGACGGCGGAAACGGGCAGCAGGCCGTACTGCGTGACGAGGCGGTTGAAGCCCGTCCGGTAGGTGCTGAGGCTCGCTGGCGGGCACAGTTCGAGCACTGTCGGCAGGAAGTCGGAGTGAGTCGGCGGGGGATCCGCTGGCAACTGCTCTGAGAGCAGCGTCTGGAGGTCATTCGCTGTCAACTCGCCAGTCCGCAGGAGCGCCGCAACGAGGTTGGCCGCTGACGATCCGGTCGTCACGGCTGGACGCCCTGCGCCATCAGCCACGCCGCACCCATGGCCGCGCGCCCGAGAACTAACTGCCAAGGAAGGCAGACGACGATCAACACATCGTCGCCCCGCAGCCGATCCCGTTCGAGGCGCCCAACCGCCAGACGCCCGCGGCGGTCGACCCGTCGGACGTCCCGACCCGCAGAAGTGCCGGGAACCAGCGCCATGGCGGTCTTGTCCGCAGCAGCCAGGACCCACGATTCGGGCACGGCCGGTGGACGCATGCCGAGCGTGATTCGGCCACCGTCAAGCCGCGACACTGCGACGTGGACAACGTTGTGGGGCTGGAGTAGGGGAGGCTCGGCTCCCGCAAGGGACGCTGCAGGAACCTGCGGAACGGCAACGCCGCCGCCCGAGCGATATCGGGCTGCTCGCGAAGACATTCGGGCAATTGCCCGTATCTGCGTGTCCGAGGGGGGACTTGAACCCCCATGCCCTTTTGGGGCACTAGCACCTCAAGCTAGCGCGTCTGCCAATTCCGCCACCCGGACAAGGGTGAGTCCGGGCGAGCCCGAACTGCGCGGACGACTATAGCGGTCGCAGCCGCTAGCGTGCCGAGCATGACCACCCCTCAGGACGAGGCCGTCGAGATCCTGCGTGACCTGATCCGCTTCGCGAGCGTCAACGACGGGACCGGACGCGGCAAGGGGGAGCGGGAGGCGGCCGAGTACGTCGCCGGGAAGCTGGCCGAGGTCGGCCTGGAGCCGCAGGTCCTGGAGTCGGCGCAGAACCGCACCAGCGTGGTGGCCCGCGTCGAGGGGGAGGACCGCAGCCGCGGGGCGCTGCTCATCCACGGGCACCTGGACGTCGTACCGGCGGAGCCGAAGGAGTGGACCTACGACCCGTTCGCGGCCGAGGTCGCGGACGGCTGCGTCTGGGGCCGTGGCGCGGTCGACATGCTCGACATGGACGCCATGACCCTGGCGGTCATCAGGGACCGGCTCCGCAACGGCCGCAAGCCGCCGCGCGACGTCGTACTGGCCTTCGTGGCGGACGAGGAGGCCGGAGGGGTCTTCGGGGCGCAGTGGCTCGTCAACAACCACCCGGGCCTGTTCGAGGGGTGCACGGAGGCGATCAGCGAGGTCGGCGGCTTCTCGCTGAGCGTCAACGACCAGTTTCGGCTGTACCTCATCGAGACCGCGCAGAAGGGCATGGCGTGGATGCGGCTCACCGCCGCGGGCACGGCCGGTCACGGCAGCATGGTCAACGACGACAACGCCGTGACCCGGCTGTGCGAGGCGGTGGCACGGCTGGGTCGGCACGAGTTCCCCGTGCACGTCACCAAGACGGTCCGGGCGTTCCTCGACGAGATCGGCGAGGCCTTCGGCCTCGAGCTCGACCCGGACGACATGGAGGGCAC
The DNA here is from genome assembly GCA_049694795.1 of Mycobacteriales bacterium. Lineage (GTDB taxonomy): Bacteria > Actinomycetota > Actinomycetes > Mycobacteriales > SCTD01 > RYN-111. Next base: position 3,082 of record JBAVRG010000476.1, on the reverse strand, counting down.
GGTCGCCAAGCTCGGCCCGATGGCCCGGATCATCGGCGCGACGCTGCGCAACACCGCCAACCCGACGATGCTCGACGCCGGCTACAAGCACAACGTCATCCCGGGCTACGCCCACGCCAACGTCGACGGTCGCTTCCTGCCGGGCTTCGAGGAGGCGTTCGAGCGCGAGCTCGACGACGTGCTCGGCCCTGGCATCACGCGGGAGTACCTGCACTACGACATCGCGCTGGAGACCGAGTTCGAGGGCGCCCTCGTCGACGCCATGAGCAGCGCGCTGAAGGCCGAGGACCCCGGTGCCCGGGCGGTGCCCTACACGCTGTCCGGCGGCACCGACGCGAAGAGCTTCAGCCGGCTGGGGATCCGGTGCTTCGGGTTCTCCCCGCTGAAGCTGCCGGCCGGGCTGGACTTCGCGGGGATGTTCCACGGCGTCGACGAGCGAGTGCCGCTCGACGCCCTCGCGTTCGGCACCAGGGTGCTCGACCGCTTCCTCGACCAGAGCTAGGTCGGCATCGGGGGGAGCGGCTCGCCCCGGAGACGACGGCGGACGGTCACCTTGCGGCGACCGTCCGGCCAGACGGTGTGGTGCGCGAGCTCCCAGCCGCCGAACTCGGCGTGGATGCCCAGCACCTCCCGGGCATGACGGCTCGACACCCCGACGGGCAGGTGGACCGCCCGGTACTCGTAGTCAGCCATCAAGGACCGACCTTACGTCTCCAAGGCGTCCGAGGACCAGCGCGGCATGTGCTCGGGGTAGCCGATCACCGGCGCGGACACGTCGTCGAGGGCCTCGCGGACGACGTCCGGCAGCACCACGGACTCGGCCGCGAGCGAGGCCTGCAGCTGCGCGTTGGTGCGGGCACCGACGATCGGCGCGACCACACCCGGCCGGTCCCGCACCCAGGCCAGCGCGACGGCCACCGGCGAGACACCCAGGCCGTCGGCCGCCGTCAGCACGGCGTCCACGACCGAGCGGGAGCGCTCGTCGAGGTACGGGGCCACGAAGTCGCGGAAGCGCTCGGAGTTGCCGCGGCTGTCGGCGGGGGAGCCGTTGCGGTACTTCCCGGTCAGCACGCCGCGCCCGAGCGGCGACCACGGGAGCAGCCCGACGCCCTGGTCGAGGGCTGACGGCACGACCTCGCGCTCGACCCCGCGCTGGAGCAAGGAGTACTCGACCTGGTTGGACACGACCGGGGTGCGGCCGGGGACGGCCCGTTGCCACGCAGCGACCGCGCCCTGCTGCCAGCCGCTGTAGTTCGAGACGCCGGCGTAGCGGACCCGGCCGCTCGACACGGCCGTGTCCATGGCCGCGAGGGCCTCGTCCCACGGCGTGACGGGGTCCCAGGCGTGCAGCTGCCACAGGTCGACCCAGTCGGTCTGCAGGCGCTTGAGCGACTGGTCCAGCGCTGTGAGCAGGTGGCCGCGCGACGTGCCGCGTCCCATCGGGCCGCTGCCGACGACGCCGTACGCCTTGGTGGCGAGGACGACCTCCTCGCGCGGCACGACGTCGTTGAGCAACCGGCCGACGACCCGCTCGCTCTCACCGCTCACGTAGACGTTCGCGGTGTCGACGAGGGTGCCGCCGGCTTCCCGGAAGGCGATCAGCTGCGCGGCCGCGTCGTCCTCGTCGGTGTCGCCGCCCCACGTCATGGTGCCGAGGGCCAGGCGGGAGACGATGAGGCCGCTGCGGCCCAGGTGACGCTGCTTCACGGCGCGGACGCTACCGTCCGGCAACAGCCAGAACGGGGAGGCAAGCGTGAAGCTCGGGCTCAACATGGGCTACTGGGGCATGGGTAACGACGCGGACAACCTTGAGCTCGCGAAGGAGGCCGACCGGCTCGGCTACTCCGTGGCCTGGGTCGCGGAGGCCTACGGCTCGGACGCACCGACGATCCTCGCGTGGGTCGCCGCGCAGACGGAGCGGATCGACATCGGGTCGGCGATCTTCCAGATCCCCGGCCGCACCCCGGCGAACTGCGCGATGACGGCGGCGACCCTCGACAGCCTGTCCGGCGGCCGGTTCCGGCTGGGCATCGGCGTCTCCGGCCCGCAGGTGTCCGAGGGCTGGCACGGCGTGCGCTTCGACAAGCCGCTGGCCCGCACCCGCGAGTACATCGAGATCGTCAACATGGCCCTCACCCGCCAGAAGGTGAAGTACGACGGCCAGCACTACGTCCTGCCGCTGCCCGACGGCCCGGGCAAGGCGCTGCAGCTGACCGTGCACCCCGTGCGCGAGCACATCCCCACCTACCTCGCCGCGGTGGGCCCGAAGAACCTCGAGCTCACCGGCGAGCTCTTCGACGGCTGGCTCGCGATCTTCTACAGCCCGGACTACGCCAAGGAGTCCCTCAGCCACATCGAGGCCGGCCGGGCCAAGGTCGGCAAGACCCTCGAGGGCTTCGACGTCGTACCGTCCATGCCGATCGTGGTCGGCGACGACCTGCAGGCCTGCGCCGACCCGATCCGCTGGTACGCCGCCCTGTACGTCGGCGGCATGGGCTCGCGGGAGAAGAACTTCTACAACCAGCTCGCGGTCCGCATGGGCTACGAGGAGGCGGCCAAGACCGTCCAGGACCTCTACCTCGACCGCAAGTACGACGAGGCCGCCGCCGCGGTGCCGTTCGACTTCATCGAGAAGACCGCCCTGCTCGGCACCGAGGAGCAGATCGCCGAGCGGATGCAGCTGCTGGCGGCCAGCGGCGTCACGACCCTCACCATCACCCCGTCGGTCGGCGACCTCGAGGAGCGCAAGCGCACCCTGCGGGTGGCCGTCGACGCCCTCGAGCGGTCCGGCGTCGGCAGCTGAGGCCCTGGCAGGAGGCGCTGCTCGGTGCGGTCCAGGGGGCGTCCGAGGTCGCGCCCGTCAGCTCCTCGGCCCAGCTGACCCTGCTGCCCTGGCTGCTGGGCTGGGAGCAGGCGCCCGACCGCACCACCTTCGCGGCCGGCCTGCACGCCGGGTCGTGCGTGGGGCTGCTGTGGGGCCTGCGCTCCGACCTGACGGCCCTTGACCGCCGTACGGCGGGATGGCTGGCCGTGTCGGCTGCGCCCGCCGCTGCCGCAGGGCTGGTGGCGCACGGCGCCGTCG
>JBAVRG010000475.1:0-1839 GCA_049694795.1 Mycobacteriales bacterium | reverse complement strand
CACACGGTGCCGATGGACGGCTCGGTGACCCTGCCCTACAGCTGCACCTTCACGGGGGCGCCGGCGACGACGGGGAAGGTGACCGCGTCGGTCGCCTGGGACGCTGCCAGCGCCTACACCTCGGCCGGCTCGACCGACCTCCCGGTGGACGTCGCACTCGCGCAGGTCGGTGCCACCAACCGCACGATCGACGTGGTCGACGACAAGACCGACCCGGCCCACCCGGTCGCGCTCGGCTCCTGGACCTTCGACGACGGCGCGCACGACTTCACCTACAGCCTGACCAAGACCTCGGTCGCAGGCACCTGCACGGACTACACGAACGTCGCGTCGATCGTGCAGACCGAGCAGTCCGACAGCCAGGTCGTGACGGTCTGCGGCCCGACCACCGGTGGTGGCGGTGGGGTGGTCGTGACCCCGAAGCCGCCGACAGGCGGGGGCGGGCTGCCGTTCACCGGTGACCTCAGCGGCGTGCTCGGCAGGTGGGCGCTGGCGATGGTGCTGGAGGGCGCGGTCCTCGTCCTGGTCGGACGCCGGAACAGCGCCGAGGGCTAGCAGGGCGACCCGTGGCGGGTCCCGCGCGACGCGGGACCCGCCACGCGGCGTCTAACGCGGGCGCCTGGTCATGGCCAGGACGTCGAGGGCCGCGTCGAGCTGCTCGCTGGTGAGCAGCCCCTTCGCCACGTAGCCGCGCTCGTCCACCACCTCACGGATCGTCTTCCCCTCCGCGACCGCCTGCTTGGCGACCGACGCGGCCTCCTCGTAGCCGAGGTAGCGGTTGAGAGGGGTGACGACGCTCGGGCTCGACTCGGCGAACCTCCGCATCCGGTCGACGTCGGCGGTGATCCCGTCGACGCAGCGGTCCGCCAGCAGCCGGGTGATGCTGGTGAGCAGGCGGAGCGACTCGAGCAGGTTGCGCGCGATGACCGGCAGCATGACGTTGAGCTCGAGATTGCCTGCAGCGCCGCCGAAAGCGACCGCCGCGTCGTTGCCCACCACCTGCGCCACGACCTGGCAGACCGCCTCGGGGATCACCGGGTTGACCTTGCCCGGCATGATGCTCGAGCCCGGCTGCAGGTCCGGCAGGTGGATCTCGGCCAGGCCGGTGCGCGGGCCGCTGCTCATCCAGCGCAGGTCGTTCGCCATCTTGTTGAGGCCCACCGCGATGGTCCGCAGCACCCCGCTCAGCTCCACCAGCGCATCACGTGCGCCTTGAGCCTCGAAGTGGTCGCGCGCCTCGGTCAGCGGCAGCCCCGTCCGGGCCCGCAGGTCGGCGATCACCCGCTCCGCGAAGCCGACCGGGGTGTTGATCCCGGTGCCGACCGCCGTGCCCCCCAGGGGGAGCTCGGCCACGCGGGGGAGCGCGTCCTGCAGGCGAGCGACGCCGTACCGGGCCTGGGAGGCGTAGCCGCCGAGCTCCTGGCCGAGCGTGACGGGGGTGGCGTCCATGAGGTGGGTGCGGCCGGCCTTGACCGCGTCGGCGTACTCGTCGGCCTTGCGGGCCAGGGCGCCGGCGAGGTGGGAGAGCGCCGGCTGCAGGTCCTCCACGACCGCGCGGCAGGCGGCCAGGTGGATGGCGGAGGGGAACACGTCGTTGCTGCTCTGGCTGGCGTTGACGTGGTCGTTGGGGTGGGCCCCGGAGAGGGTGGCGAGGACCTCGTTGACGTTCATGTTGGTGCTCGTCCCGCTGCCGGTCTGGAAGACGTCGACGGGGAACTGGTCCGCGTGCTCACCCCGCTCGAGCTGCGCGGCGGCCTCGCTGATGGCCTGTGCGAGGCCGGTGTCGAGCACGCCGAGCTCGGCGTTGGCCCGGGCAGCAGCGCCCTTGATCGCCGCCAG
>JBAVRG010000474.1:0-5086 GCA_049694795.1 Mycobacteriales bacterium | reverse complement strand
GCACCCAGGCGCTCACGGCCGGCGACGGCCTGACCGCCGACCAGGGCGGCGCGGCCCCGGGCGGCACGACGGGTGGGGCGCTGTCCTCGGTGCCGGGCACGGCCGCCGGGACGACCGGCACCACGGTCTCCGGCACCACCGGCGGGAGCACCCAGGCCGGCGGCACCTCGGGCTCCTCCGGTACGACGTCGGGCGGCACCGGCACGTCGGGGACCTCCGGCTCCTCCGGGACCTCGGGCACCACGGGCTCCGTCGCCGGCCCGGTGCCGCGTGGCAGCACGACCGGTGTCACCAGCACGTCGGTCACGATCGGGCTCTTCGTCCCCAAGACGGGTGCGGCCCCGGTGCCGCCCACGATCGACGCGCAGGCCCAGAACTACTGGGACTACGTCAAGAGCAAGGGCGGCATCTACGGCCGCAACGTCACGGTGAAGATCTACGACACCCAGAGCACCGAGGCCGGGGCGCGCGCGGCGGTGCAGCAGGCGATCAGCGACGGCATCTTCGCGGCCATCTCGCTCGACCGGATCTCGGTCGAGGGAGCGCTCGTCACCGCGCTGCACAACGCCCACATCCCGCACCTGATCAACCAGATGCCTCATGCGCAGGCCATCCCTGACGACGGCTTCTACATCGGCACCGACCAGGTGCACAACGGCGTGCAGATCGCCGACTACATGGCGCACACCCTCAAGGTGCACAAGGTCGGCTTCGTCGGTGAGACCGACCCGACCGCCTACCCCGCAAGGGATGCGTTCGTCGCCGAGGCCAAGCGGGTGGGCCTCAGCGTCGTGCACAACGAGGTCGTCAACGGCATGGACAGCCAGTTCCTCACCGAGGCGCAGAAGCTGGCCAACGACAAGGCCGAGGCCGTCTGGATGTACGTCGCCCCCAACAACGCCATCAACCTGTCCAAGGAGGCGCAGGCCGACGGCTACCACCCCACCTGGGTGAGCAGCTCGATCGCGTGGGGCTTCAACCTCGTGCTGACTCCCGCCGCCGGGGCGCTCGACGGCGCCATCTCGTTCAGCCCCTGGGGAGGGCTGTCGGACCCCCGCTACGCCACCTACAACAAGGTGAACACGCAGGGGCAGACGCAGGACGACAAGGACATCGGCCTGCCGGCCTGGGGCTACGGCCAGATCGTCGCCGCGGCGATGAAGGCCGCCGGGCCGCAGCTCGGGCGCACCAACTTCGCCTACGCCATGCAGAACCTCAGGACCGGCAGCACCGACGTCGTCACGGGCGCGCCGATGTGCTGGCCGCCGCTCGACTTCACCGGCGGCAAGCGCTACGGCAGCGGTGACCGCACGATCGTCATGAAGGTCCAGGGGACCGGCGCCAACGGCGTCTGGGCCACGCTGTCCGACTACCGATCGGTCTACTAGTGCTCGGCGACGTCGTCGTGGGGCTCGCCATCGGGGCGGCCTACTCGCTGCTCGCGGTCGCGGTGGTGCTCGTCTACAGCGGCACCCGCGTGCTGTCGCTGGCCGGTGGGGAGATCGGTGCCTTCACCCTGTACGCCGGGCTCTACGCGCACGACCACGGCGTCCTGGGGTGGCGCCCGTCGGTGGCGGCGGCCGCGCTGATCGCCGTGGTGGGCGGCGGTCTGCTCGGCCTGGTCGTGGAGCGGCTCGTCATGCGCCCGCTCGTCGGCCGCCCGGCGCTCGACGGCCTGGTCGCGACCCTGGCCGTGGCGCTGTTCCTGGCCCTCACCGAGCTGTACCTCTACGGCCTCGACCCGTTCGCCGCGCCCTCGCCCGTCGGCACCGGTTCGGTGCGGGTCGCCGGCTCGACCCTCACCGTCACGGAGATGGTGCTGCTCGTGCTGGCCGGGGCGGTTGCCCTGGGGCTGTACCTGTTCCTCACCCGCACCAAGTTCGGGCTGGCGACGCGCGCCACCACCAGCGACCCCGTGGTGGCGCGGCTGCTCGGGGTCAAGGTGAACCGGGTCTACGTCTTCTCCTGGGGAGTGGCCGGGATACTGTCGGGCGCGGCGGCAGCCCTGCTGGCGCCGGTCAACGGCTCGCTGACGCCGTTCTCGCTGACCACCGCTCTGCTCAGCGCCCTGGCCGGTGCCGTGATCGGCGGTCTCGACAGCCTCGGCGGCGCGATCCTCGGCAGCCTCGCGGTGGGCGTCGTCACGGGCGTGGTGGGCTCGCGGTTCGACCCGACCACGAGTGCCGGTGTCATCTTCGCGGCGGTGCTGCTCACCCTGATGGTGCGCCCGCAGGGCCTGCTGGGGAGCGCCCGTGCGGCGGCCTGACCTGACGCGGGTCCCGCGCCGAGCCGGGACCGCGCTGCTGCTCGGCGCCGTGCTCGCCGGGCCGCTGGCGCTCAACCTGCCCCAGACCTCGGCCCTCACCACCGCCATGTGCGTCGCCCTCGTCGCGCTGGGCCTCGACGTGCTGGTCGGCTCGACCGGGCAGCTGTCCATCGCGCACGGGGCGTACTTCGGTACCGGCTGCTTCACCGCGCTCGCCCTCGGCTCGCGCGGGGCGCCGTGGCCGGTGGCCTTCCTCGGCGCGGTGGCCGTCACCGCCCTGGTCGCCACCGTGGTGGGGCTGCCGTCGCTACGCATCCGAGGGCTGCAGGTGGCGATCGCCTCGCTGGCCTTCCAGCTGTTCGCGCAGCAGGTACCGAACGCCTTCAGCGAGGTGACGTCGGCGGGGCGCACCTTCGACCGGCCGGGCTTCCTGGTGAGCGAGACGCACCTCTACTACTTCGGGGTCGCCTGCGTCCTGCTCGTCCTGCTCGTCCTCGCCCGGTTGCGCGGCACCCGGGGTGGCCGCGCGCTGCTGGCGGTGCGCGACGTCGAGGCCAGGGCGGCGGCCTTCGGCATCGCCACCGGCCGGACCAAGCTGTTCGCGTACGCCGTCTCCGGTGGCATCGCGGGGCTGGGCGGTGCGCTGTTCGCGCTCCAGCAGTCCAGCGTCAGCGACCTGCAGCCCTTCATCCTGCGGGAGTCCTTGCTGCTGGTGGCCATCGTCGTGATCGGTGGTGCGAGGTCCCCCGTCGGCATCCTGCTCGCGGCCTTCCTCACCAAGGCGGTCCCGAACCTGCTCGGCACCCGCGGCGACGTGCCCGTGCTCGGGCAGGTGTCGCTGTGGCTGCCACCGCTGCTCGCGCTGCTGCTCATCGTCTCGGTGGTGCTGCAGCCCACCGGCATCGGGGGCGTCCTGCGTGACCTCGAGGCGGCGCTGACGCCGAAGGGCGAACGCCCGCCCCCGCGGCCGCAGCCGACCGACGCGGTGCTGGCGGCGGCCCGGGCCCGTGCGTTGCGCGACGTGCCGAGGCCGCTGCGGCAGCGGCTGCCCGTGCCCTCCCTGCTGGTGGCCACCGGGGTCAGCGTCCGCTACGGCGGGGTGCTGGCGCTCAACGAGCTCGACCTGGAGGTGCGCCGGTCGGAGATCGTGGGGCTCATCGGCGCCAACGGCGCGGGGAAGTCGACCTTCTTCAACGCCGTGTCGGGGCTGGCCCCCACCACCGGCTCGATCCGCTACCGCGACCAGGAACTGCTCGTCGCGCCGGCGTCCTCACGCAGCGCACGAGGGCTGGCCCGCACCTTCCAGGACATGGGCCTGGTGCGTGGCGACACCGTGCGCGAGAACGTCCTCCTCGCGCAGAGCTGGATGGCGAGCTACCCGGCAGCCTTCGGTCTGCTCGCCGTCGGCGGCTCGCTGGGCACCGAGCGCGAGCTGCGCCGCCGCGCCGACCAGGCCCTCGAGCTCTTCGGCCTCGAGCACCTCGCACAGGAACGGCTCGGCGATCTCCCCTACGGCACGATGCGCATCGTCGAGATCGCCTCGGCGGTGGCCTCCGGCCCCGACCTGCTGCTGCTCGACGAGGCCTCCGCCGGGCTCACGCCGGAGGAGGCGCACGCGCTCGGCGACCGCTTCCGCGCGCTGCGCGACGAGCTCGGGCTCACCCTCGTGGTCATCGAGCACCACGTGCCGCTGATCGCCGGCACCTGCGACTACTGCTACTGCCTGGAGTCAGGGGCGCTCATCGCGGAGGGCACGCCGGCCGCGGTCACCGCGCAGCCGCGGGTCATCGAGAGCTTCCTCGGCCGGGGCTCGCTCGCACCCGAGGCGGCGCTCGCATGACGCTGCTCGAGGTCGAAGGCCTGTGCTCCGGGTACGGCGCCCTGCAGGTCCTCTTCGGGGTCTCCCTGGCCGTGGGCGAGGGCGAGGTCGTCGCCCTCATGGGCTCGAACGGTGCCGGCAAGACGACGACGCTGCGCACCGTCACCGGGCTGCTCAAGCCGATGTCCGGCTCGGTGCTGCTCGACGGCCGGCCGGTCACGGGCAGCGCACCTGAGCAGCTGGTCGAGAAGGGCGTCGTGATGGTGCCCGAGGGACGCGGCATGCTGCGCGACCTCACGGTGAGCGAGAACCTCGCGCTCGGCGCCTACGTCGTCGCCGACAAGCGGCAGGTCGCGGAGTCGCTCGACAAGGCCTTCACGACCTTCCCGATCCTGCACGAGCGGCGCGAGCAGAAGGCCGGGACGCTCTCCGGCGGCCAGCAGCAGATGCTCGCGCTCGCACGCGCGCTGATGGCCTCGCCACGGCTGTTGCTCGTCGACGAGGCGTCGCTCGGCCTGTCCCCGGTGATGACCGAGCGCGCCTTCGCGCTCATCGCGGACGTCAACCGCACCGCCGGGGTGGCGGTCCTCGTCGTCGAGCAGAACGTCCTGGCGCTCGACCTCGCCGACCGCGCCTACGTCCTCGAGAAGGGGCAGGTCGTCGCGGCCGCCGAGGGCGCCCAGGTGAAGCGGATGCAGGGCCAGCTGCGCGAGGCCTACCTCGGCAAGGTGAGCGCATGAGGCGCCTGCTGGCGGCGCTCGCCTGCGCCGCCGCAGCAGGCGCGGTCGCGCTCGTCCCCGGGCCCGCGCACGCCGACTGCACGACCCCTGAGCTGCCGGTCGTGGGGTGCGTGGTCCCCGCAGCCACCCCGACTCCCAGCAGTGCCCCCTCCCCGTCCGGGACGCTGCCGCCAGACCCCGGACCGACGAGCGCGCCGACGTCACCGGTGGCGACGCCGGCCGCGCCTGAGGCCGCCGTCCCCGCCCCGGTCGAGCTCGCTC
>JBAVRG010000473.1:0-1755 GCA_049694795.1 Mycobacteriales bacterium | reverse complement strand
GTCCTGCAGGCCGCCGCGGCGGCGGCGCGGGTGCTGCTCGAGGGCGCCGGCGGCTGGCAGGTCGTGGAGCCGGTGGACGAGCCCACCGGGATCACCACGCTGCGGCACCCGACCGCGGACCCGTTCGCGACCCGTTCGGCGCTGCTCGACCGGGGCCTGCTCGTGAGCGCCGTGCCGACGAGCCGAGCGGACGATCTCGACGTCCCGGTGCTGCGGGTGTCGACCGCGGCGTGGGTGACACCTGGTGACCTCGAGGCGCTGGCGACGGCCCTCGACGCCGTCACGGCGTAGTTTGTGCGCCCGTGAGCGCCCTCAGGAAGAGCCCCCTGCACGACCGCCATGTCGCCCTGGGCGCCAAGATGGCCGACTTCGGTGGTTGGGAGATGCCCATCGAGTACCCCGGTGGGGGCGTCCTGAAGGAGCACGCCGCCGTCCGTGAGGCCGTGGGCGTGTTCGACGTGAGCCACCTCGGCAAGGGCGTCGTCCGCGGTCCCGGCGCGCTGGAGTTCGTCAACGCGCGGCTCACCAACGACCTGCGCAAGGTCGGCCCCGGCCAGGCCCAGTACACGCTGTGCTGCGACCGCGCGACCGGTGGCGTGATCGACGACCTCATCGCCTACGTCCGCGGTGACGACGAGGTCTTCCTCATCCCGAACGCCGCCAACACGTCCGCGGTCGTGGGCCTGCTCGCCGCCGACGCCCCGGCCGGCATCGAGGTCGAGGACCTGCACACCCGGTACGCCGTCCTCGCCGTGCAAGGACCGCGCTCACCCGAACTGCTGGCGGCCCTCGGCCTGCCGACCGGCCACGACTACATGAGCTTCACCCGCACCGACGACCTCACGGTCTGCCGCACCGGCTACACCGGTGAGCTGGGCTTCGAGCTGCTGCCCGAGTGGGACCGGGCCGGGGCGCTGTGGGACGAGCTGCTCGAGCGGGGAGCCGCCCTGGGCGTCCTGCCGTGCGGCCTGGGGGCGCGGGACACGCTGCGCACCGAGATGGGCTACCCGCTGCACGGCCAGGACCTGTCTGCGGAGATCACACCCGTGCAGGCGCGCTCCGGCTGGGCGGTCGGCTGGGACAAGCCGGCGTTCTGGGGCCGCGAGGCGCTGCTCGAGGAGCGCGCCCAGGGACCGGCGCGCTCGCTGTGGGGGCTGGAGTCCCAGGACCGGGGCATCCCCCGCAGCCACATGACAGTGCTCAAGGACGGGCGCATCATCGGCGAGGTCACGAGTGGCACGTTCTCGCCGACCCGGCGCGTCGGCATCGGGCTCGCGCTGCTCGAGCGCGGCACGGCGGAGGGGGACGAGGTGACCGTGGACGTACGCGGCCGCACCAGCGTGATGAAGGTGGTCAAGCCGCCCTTCGTGCCGAGCCACGTCAGGTGATCACCAAGGTCCTGCTCGTCGGGATGATGGGCTCGGGCAAGTCGACCGTGGGCACGGCCCTCGCCAGCCGCCTGGGCTGGCCCTACCTCGACAACGACTCCCTGCTGGAGCGGACCGCCGGCTCGACGGCCCGGGAGATCGAGCAGTCGCAGGGCGGGGAGGCGCTGCGCGACGCGGAGCTGCGTGCCCTCACCCTCATGCTCGGCATGCCCGGTCCCCTCGTGGGAGGTGTGGCCGGCGGCGTGGTGCTCGACGACGGCGCGCGCGAGCGCATCAAGGCGGCCGGCGCCCTGGTGGTGTGGCTGCGCACCAGTGTGCCGGTGCTGGCGCGCCGGGTCGGCAACGGCGACCGCGCCCGGCTGGGCGA
>JBAVRG010000472.1:0-8411 GCA_049694795.1 Mycobacteriales bacterium | reverse complement strand
CCGGTGCCCGGCGCACCCTGGAGCTCGAGATCGGCCCCGACACCGACGCGCTGCGGACGCAGGTGCGGTCCTTCGTCGCGACGCTGCCCGCCGACGACAGGCAGCGCGCCGTCGCGATCGCGGACGCCGGCTACCTGATGCCGCACTGGCCCGCGCCCTGGGGCCGCGAGGCGTCCGCCGTCGAGCAGCTCGTCATCGACCAGGAGCTGGCCGCGGCCGGTGTCAGCCGCCCCGACCTGGTGATCGGTGGCTGGGCGGCTCCCACGATCGTCGCGCACGGAACCCCCGAGCAGCAGGAGCGCTTCGTGCGCCCCACGCTGCGCGGCGAGATCATCTGGTGCCAGATGTTCAGCGAGCCCGGCGCCGGCTCCGACCTCGCCGGGCTGCAGACCCGCGCCGAGCGGGTCGAGGGCGGCTGGAAGGTCAACGGGCAGAAGGTGTGGACGTCGGTGGCCCACCGGGCCGACTGGGCGATCCTGCTGGCCCGCACCAGCGGCACCGGCCGCGGACCGGACCGGCACAAGGGGATCAGCTACTTCCTGCTCGACATGCGCACGCCGGGCATCGACGTCCGGCCGCTGCGTGAGCTGACCGGGCACGAGCTGTTCAACGAGGTCTTCCTCGACGACGTCTTCATCCCGGACGACTGCCTGGTCGGCCAGGTCGACGGCGGCTGGAAGCTGGCGCGCACGACGCTCGCCAACGAGCGCGTCGCGATGAGCTCCGGTTCGCCGTTCGGCCGCGGCGTCGAGGACGTGCTCGGCGACATCTCCGCCCTGGGCGACTGGGACCCCGTCGTCCGCGACCAGGTGGGCCACCTGGTCTGCGAGGCGGTCGGGCAGGCGCTGCTCGGCTTCCGCACCACGCTGCGCCGGCTGTCCGGCGCCGACCCGGGCTCGGCCTCCAGCGTCCGCAAGCTCGTCGGCATGCGTCACCAGCAGGACGTGGCGGAGCTGCGCTACGAGCTGCTGGGCCTGGCCGGCCTGTCGCGGGACGGCGCCGCCGACGAGCTCGCGCACACCCTGCTCAACACCCGGTGCCTGACCATCGCGGGAGGGACGACCGAGGTGCTGAAGAACGTTGCCGCCGAGAGGATCCTGGGGCTGCCCCGTGACTGACGACCTGAAGCTCGGCCTGATGCTCGGCTACTGGGTCGGGGCCGGACCGGGCGACGTGATCCCCACCGTCCAGGCCGCCGAGGACGTCGGCTTCGACTCGGTCTGGACCGCTGAGTCCTACGGCAGCGACGCCTTCACGCCGCTGGCCTGGCTCGGCTCGCACACCTCGCGCATCAAGCTGTCCACCGGGCTGGTGCAGCTGTCGGCGCGCACCCCGGCTGCCACCGCGATGACCGCGATGACGCTGGACCGGCTGTCCGGCGGCCGGCTGCAGCTCGGCCTGGGCGTCAGCGGTCCGCAGGTGGTCGAGGGCTGGTACGGCGTCCCGTTCCCCAAGCCGCTGGCGCGCACCCGCGAGTACGTCCAGGTCATGCGTGACATCTGGCGACGCGAAGGGCCGGTCACCAACGCGGGCGAGCACTACCCGCTGCCCTGCCCGGGCGGCACCGGGCTCGGCAAGCCGCTCAAGGCCAACATCCACCCGCTGCGCCCCGACATCCCGGTCTTCCTCGGCGCCGAGGGTCCGAAGAACGTCGCGCTCGCGGCGGAGATCGCCGACGGCTGGCTGCCCATCTTCTTCGACGTCGTCAGCGCACCGGCGGTCTACGCCGACGCCCTCGCCGCGGCCAAGCCCGGCTTCGAGATCGCCTGCCCTGTCACGGTCGTCGTCGACGACGACGTCCAGAAGGCCCTCGACTGGGTGAAGATGACGATGGCCTTCTACATCGGTGGCATGGGGGCCAAGGACAAGAACTTCCACCTCGACGTCGTCTCGCGCTTCGGGTACGAGGAGCAGGCGCACGAGGTGCAGGAGCTGTTCCTCGCCGGTGACCGCGACGGTGCCGTGAAGGCGGTGCCGAACGAGCTCTGCGACGGCATCGCGCTGTGCGGGCCGCTGGACCGCATCAAGGAGCGGCTCGAGCTCTGGCGCTCCAGCCCCGTCACGACGCTGCTGCTCGGTGGGGTGAGCGACCCGGCCGTCATGCGGGCCCTCGCAGACATGACCCGCTGAGGTGGAGAAGCTCGACTACCTGCTGTGGGACGCCGTGCCGTCCCCCGAGGAGTTGCTGCCGCACGTCCGGTCGGTGACGGTCAGCGCGGCGGCCGACCTCGAGCGCCCGCCGCTGCTGATGGGCAGGGGCCCGGCGCTCGCGGGCCTCGTCGAGGTCTGGCTCGACAGCGTCGACACCCGCGGCGACGTCGAGGTCCTGCTGCCCGGGCGCTTCGACGGCTACCTCGTCACCGAGTCCGTGCCGCAGCGGCCCTCGGAGGCAGAGGGGCTGCTGACGCACCTCACCTGGTTCCCCAAGCCCGCCAGGCTCTCCGAGGCCGAGTTCTTCCACGGCTGGCACGACCTGCACACGCCGGCGTCCTTCGCCCTCCACCCGCTGCGCCAGGGCTACGTCCGCGACTCCGTCGCCCGGGTGCTCACGTCCGGCTCCCCGCCGGTCCGCGCCATCGTCTCGGAGTACTTCGTCGCCGACGACTACGCCGACCCGTCCCGGCTCTTCGGCAGCAAGGAGGCGCTCGCCCGCACCATGGCAGAGCTTCCGTCGTACGGCGACGCCGAGGACATGTCGAGCCGCCCGCTGTGGCGGGGAACCGCGAGGAGCTGACGTGCTGACGCTGCAGGAGATCTCGGACCGCCTGGAGATCCAGGACGTGCTGGCGCGCTACTCGAACGCCATCGACACCCTGCAGTGGGACCTGCTCGACGAGCTGTTCACCGTCGACGCCGACATCGACTACACCTCGATGGGCGGGATCCGCGGGACCCTCGCGGACCAGAAGGCCTTCCTCGAGGCGAACCTCCCGACGATCTTCCAGCGCGGCTTCCAGCACCTGTCCGCCACGACCCTGTTCGAGATCGAGGGGGACGTGGCCCGGACCCGCACCATCTGCTTCAACCCCATGGTCATCAAGGACGAGCAGCACGTGCTGTTCTGCGGGATGTGGTACCGGGACACCCTCGCCAGGGTCGACGGTCAGTGGCGGATCAAGGAGCGCGTGCAGGACCGCGGCTGGTCGCTGGACCTCAAGGGCGGCCCGCGCGCCTAGCACGACCCCGCCCGGAGCGACCCGGGCTCAGATCTCCCAGGCGGTCGGGTAGGCGTCCGGGCGCAGCTGCGCCTCGGTGCCGCCGTCGGCCAGCACGATCGACCCGGCCATGAAGGTGGCCCTGGTGAGCAGGAAGCCGGCCAGCTCGGCGAGCTCCTCGGCCGTGCCGCCGCGCCCGATCGGCACGGCGAAGCCCTTGATCAGGTCGCCGAGGACCGGGTCGGCGCGGGTCTCGGCCACCATCGGGGTCTCGACCACCCCGGGAGCGATCGCGTTGAGGCGGATGCCCGAGCCGATCCAGTCCCGGGAGGGCGCGGCGCGGCGCAGCCAGCGCGCCAGCGCGGTCTTCGTGGCCGGGTACGCAGCCAGCGACTCCCCGCGGTCGGCCACCTCGCGGGCGTGGGCCTCGTCGCCGGCGAGCAGGGCCTGGACGAGCTCCTCGCTGATCCCCGGCTGGCAGGTCATGGAGTTGGAGCACGCCGCGAGGGCGAAGGAGGTCCCGGCCGCTGCGAGCAGGGGCCGCAGCCCCTCGAAGAGCCGCACGGACCCGAAGTAGTTCACCGACGCGAGCAGGTGCGCGGGTCGGCCGGTCAGCCCGACCAGCCCGGCGAACAGCGCCACGCCGTCGAGGCGTCCGGACGACAGCGCGCTGACCTCGCTCAGCGCCTGCTCTCGCCCTTGTTGCTCGGACAGGTCCGCCACGACCTCCACGTCGCGCACGTCCACCCCGATGACGGCGTGGCCCCGGGCCCGCAGCCACGTCGCCGTGGCCGCCCCCATCCCGGACGCGGCCCCGCTGACGACGTAGGTGCCCATCAGGTCAGCGCTGCGACCGCGGGCAGCAGCACCGCGGCGATCTCCGGTCGGCAGATGACGAGGTCGGGCAGCAGGACGTCCTCCTGGTTGTAGCGCAGGGGCGAGCCGTCGAGCCGTGAGGTGTAGAGCCCTGCCGCGCGTGCGACCGCCACCGGTGCGGCGGAGTCCCACTCGTACTGCCCGCCTCCGTGCACGTAGGCGTCGGAGAGCCCCTGGACGATCGACATCGCCTTGGCGCCTGCCGAGCCCATGGGCACCAGCTCGGCCTCGAGCCGCTCGGCGAGGGCGCTCACCAGCGCCGGCGGCCGGCTGCGGCTCACCACCAGCCGGATCCGGTCAGCGGGGGAGGGCAGCGCCGGTGGCGCGTCGGTCGAGAACGTCACGCCCTGGGCGGGCAGGGCGACGGCACCGGCGACCAGCGACCCCTTCTCCCACAGCGCGACGTGCACGGCCCAGTCGGTCCGGTCGTCCTCCCCGAACTCCCGGGTGCCGTCGAGCGGGTCGACGATCCAGACCCGGTCGGCCGTCACCCGCTGCTTGTCGTCGGCACCCTCCTCGGACAGCAGCGCGTCGTGCGGCCGGTGCTGAGCGAGCGCCCCCGCGAGGTACTCGTGGGAGCGCCGGTCCCCCTCGTCCTTGCGGAACCGCGGGTCGGCGCCCGCCAGCTCGCTGCGCACCTCGAGCAGCAGCAGACCGGCTGAGGTCGCGAGCTCGGCCGCGAGGGCGGCGTCGCTGCTCACGCCGGGCGCACCGGGCGGTCCAGCAGGCCCTTGCCGCCCAGGTGCTCCACGACGGCCTCGGCCGCCTGCTCGGCAGTCAGCGTCGAGGTGTCGACGCGCAGCTCGGGGTGCTCCGGTGCTTCGTACGGCGAGTCGATGCCCGTGAAGTCAGGCAACTCGCCGCGCCGCGCCTTGGCGTAGAGACCCTTGGTGTCGCGCTGCTCGGCGATCTCGAGCGGGGTGTCGACGAAGACCTCGACGAACTCGCCCTCGTCCACGAGTGCGCGCGCCATGGCCCGCTCCGTGCGGAACGGCGAGATGAAGGAGGTCAGCACCACGAGGCCGGCGTCGGCCATGAGCCGGCTGACCTCGGCGATGCGGCGGATGTTCTCGTGCCGGTCTGCATCGGAGAAGCCGAGGTCCTTGTTGAGGCCGTGCCGCACGTTGTCGCCGTCCAGCAGGTAGGTGTGCACCCCGAGCGCGTGCAGCCGCTTCTCGACGAGGTTCGCGATGGTGGACTTGCCGGCGCCCGACAGGCCGGTGAACCACACCACCGCCGCGCGGTGCCCCATCAGCTCGGCGTGCGACTGCTTGTTGACCTCCACCGCCTGCCAGTGGACGTTGTGCGACCGCCGCAGGGGCGAGCGGAGCATGCCGGCGGCCACCGTGTTGTTGGTGAGCCGGTCGATGACGATGAAGCCGCCCATGTCGCGGTTGTCGACGTACGGGTCGAAGGCGATCGGCCGGTCGAGCCGGACGTCGCACACCCCGATCTCGTTGAGGTGCAGCGTCGGGGCCGGCACCTGCTCGAGCGTGTTGACGTTGATGAGGAACTCCGGACCCGAGATCGAGGCACCGACCGTGCGGGCGCCGATCTTCACCAGGTACGCCCGGCCGGGCAGCAGCTCGTCCTCGCCCATCCACACGACGTGCGCCCGGAACTGGTCGGCGGTGGCCGCGGGTGCGTCGGCCGCGCAGAGCACATCGCCCCTGCTGCAGTCGATCTCGTCCGCGAGCGTGATCGTGACCGACTGGCCCGCGACCGCCTCCGGCAGGTCGCCGTCCATCGTCACGATCCGCGCCACCGTGCTCGTCGTGCCGGCGGGCACCACGCGTACGGCGTCGCCGACGCGCACCGTGCCGCCGACGATCTCGCCGGAGAACCCGCGGAAGTCCAGGTCCGGGCGGTTCACCCACTGCACCGGCATCCGGAACGGCCCGGACTGGCGGTCGTCGTCGACCGCCACGGCCTCGAGGTAGCCCATGAGGGTGGGGCCGTCGTACCAGGGGGTGTGCTCGCTGCGCGAGGTGATGTTGTCGCCCTTGAGCGCGGACATCGGGATGCAGGTGATGTCCTCGAGCCCGATGTCCGCGGCGAACGCGCGGTAGTCGGCCTCGATCCGGTCGAACACGTCCTGCGCGTAGTCGACGAGGTCGAGCTTGTTGATCGCGACGGCCACCCGGCGGATCCCGAGCAGCGACACCAGGTAGCTGTGCCGGCGGGTCTGCGTCATCACGCCGTGCCGCGCGTCGACGAGGATCACGGCGACGTCCGCGGTCGAGGCGCCGGTGACCATGTTGCGGGTGTACTGCTCGTGGCCCGGGGTGTCGGCCACGATGAACTTGCGGGTCTCGGTGGAGAAGAAGCGGTAGGCGACGTCGATGGTGATGCCCTGCTCGCGCTCGGCGCCGAGGCCGTCGACGAGCAGCGCGAAGTCGAGCTCGTCGCCCTGCGTGCCGATCTTCTTCGAGTCGACCTCGAGCGCGGCGAGGTGGTCCTCGAAGACCATGTGCGACTCGTAGAGCAGCCGGCCGATGAGGGTGCTCTTGCCGTCGTCGACGCTGCCGCAGGTGATGAAGCGCAGCAGGCTCTTGTGCTCGTGCGCGTGCAGGTAGGCCTCGATGTCCTGCGCGATGAGCTCCGAGGTGTGGGCCACTAGAAGTACCCCTCCTGCTTCTTCTTCTCCATCGACCCGGAGGAGTCGTGGTCGATGACGCGGCCCTGGCGCTCGGAGGTGGTCGCCAGGAGCATCTCCTGGATGATCTCGGGCAGCGTGGCCGCGGTGCTCTCGATCGCGCCGGTGAGGGGGTAGCAGCCGAGGGTGCGGAACCGCACGCTGCGCAGCTGCGGCTGCTCGCCCGGACGCAGCGGCATCCGGTCGTCGTCGACCATGATGAGCGTGCCGTCGCGCTCCACGACAGGTCGCTCGGCCGAGAAGTACAGCGGGACGATCGGGATGCCCTCGAGGTGGATGTACTGCCACACGTCGAGCTCGGTCCAGTTCGACAGGGGGAAGACCCGCACGCTCTCGCCGGGGTTGCGGCGCACGTTGTAGACGCCCCAGAGCTCTGGTCGCTGCATCTTGGGGTCCCAGCGGTGCTGCGCGGAGCGCAGCGAGAACACCCGCTCCTTGGCGCGCGACTTCTCCTCGTCACGCCGGGCGCCGCCGAAGGCCGCGTCGAACCCGTGGGCGTCGAGGGCCTGCTTGAGGCCCTCGGTCTTCCAGATGTCGGTGTGCACCGCGGAGCCGTGCGTGAACGGGTTGATGCCGAGCCGGACGGCCTCGGGGTTCTGGTGGACGAGCAGGTCCAGGCCGTACTCGGCGACCTGCTTGTCGCGGAAGTCGTACATGTCGCGGAACTTCCACGTCGTGTCGACGTGCAGCAGCGGGAAGGGCGGCTTCGACGGGTAGAAGGCCTTGCGCGCGAGGTGCAGCATGACCGCGCTGTCCTTGCCGACGGAGTACAGCATCACGGGGCGCTCGCTCTCGGCGACCGCCTCGCGCATGATGGCGATGCTGTCGGCCTCGAGCCGCTGCAGGTGGGTGAGCGTGGTCATGCGGGCCTGGCTCCTCGTTTCCGGTCCCTCACTGTAGCCCGCCGGTAGAACGTGTTCCACTATTACCCCCGAAGGCGGTGGGTTATCGGCAGCGCGGTCAGGACGCCCGGTGCAGCGCTTCGGCGCGCGCCTTCAGGGCGTGGGCGGTGGCGTCGAAGCCCTGCTTGACCCACGCGCCCTGCAGCTCGAACACCATGGCCGCGATCTCGCCCGTGAAGACGTCCGTCGTCCGGTACGACGACCGGCCCGCCCCGAGGTCCTCCACCCACTGGTCGCGGACCGCGTGGATGCCTGGCATCTCGGTGGCCGTGTGGTACTGCAGGTGGTGCGGGGCGTCGACCACGCTCATCCACTCGACCGTCTGGAAGGTCTCGCCCGGCTTGGCGGGGTCGGGCAGGTGCAGCACCACCCGCGCACCGACCTCGAGCGTCGTCTCGACCTTGACGGTGTAGGGGTTCCACTCGGGGTAGCGGGCGTAGTCGGTGAGCACCTGCCAGACGAGCTCCTGCGGGGCGTCGATCTCGACGGTCTCGCTGACGACGGTGGTGTCGTTGAGGACCGTCATGCCGGCATGTACTCCCCGCCGTTGACGTCGAGGATCGCTCCCGTGACCTCGGAGGTGTAGCCCGAGAGCAGCATGAGGATGGCGCCCGCGCAGGCCTCGTCGGTGGGGATGCGGCCGAGCGGGTTGCGCGAGGCGATGTCGTCGTAGACGGCCTGCTCGCTGATGCCCTTCTGCTCCGAGGTCATCTGCAGGTAGAAGCGCACGCCCGGCCCGTCGAGCCAGCCCATGATCGCCTGGTTGACGCGGATGTTGTGCTCGCCGAGCTCCAGCGCCAGGAACTGCGTGGCGCAGGTCAT
>JBAVRG010000471.1:0-3263 GCA_049694795.1 Mycobacteriales bacterium | reverse complement strand
GCGGCCGCGCCGACCCCCGGGCCGGACGCGCTCCGCTGGGCCGCGGCCATCTTCTCCGCGCTCACGAAGTACGCCGCCACCGACGACGCAGCCGGTACGACGGTCGCGCTCGGCCCGGCCGAAGGCGTCGGGCCGGCCGTCGGTGTCGCGCTCGGGCCTGCCGTCACCGAGGCGCTCGGTGTCGGCCCGGCCTTCTGCCCGCCGCTGCTGCACCCGACGGCGAGCAGCAGAACGGCGACCGCCGCGACGACGGGCCGAGCGGTGCGCGAGGGCGTCATGGCGCCACCTTCGCGCCGGCGCGCACAAGGCGCCAGAGCCTCAGGTCGGGCTTTGGCGGGACTTTCGGCGGTACGTCGGGCGACGCCGTACGGGGTCAGGAGGCGGCGGCGGGGCCCTCGGCGGCGCTCTCCATGTGGGCGCGGACGGTCTCGCGGACCTGGCGCTCCATGGCGCGCGCGAGGTGCGCGTCGACGGCGAGCTGGGCGAGCGGCTTGAGGCGGTTGATGAGCGCGCCGATCTCGGCGAGCGAGGCGTCGTAGGACGCGGTGGCCGGCAGCACGACGTGGTCGGCGACGGCGCCGACGAGGCGCTCCGCGGAGGCCTGCATGTCGCGGGCGAGCTGGGCCGACAGCCCGAGCACGACCGACAGCGGGATGCCGGCCTGCACGAGCTCGGAGCCGGCGTGCAGCAGCCGCGGCGAGGGCACCCGGAAGCGGTCGCCCTCGGCGACGACCAGCTCCTGCTCGAGGGCGGTGGCGAGGTTGTCGTCGCTGAACTGGTCCGCGCCGAACATCTCGACCAGCTGCTCGGCGGTGACGTAGTCGGCGAGCTCGTCCGACCAGGGGCTGGTGAGGACCTCCTCGAGCCCGAGCAGGTCGGTGAGGTTGCGCCCGCGCTGCCAGGCCTCGAGGAACTCCGCGATGTGGGCGAAGGTGTAGCCACGCTCCAGCAGCTGCGCGATGAGGCGGAGCCGGGCCAGGTGCGGCTCGCCGTAGAAGCCGGTGCGGCCCTCCCGGCGCGGCGGCGGCAGCAGGCCGCGGTCCTGGTAGACCCGGACGTTGCGGACCGTCGTCCCGGCAGCGCGCGCCAGGTCGTCGATGCGGTACTCCGCCACCCGCCACCTCCTTGCGTCTGCCCGTCCGCGGCGCGGGGAAGTGCCGCAAAGCGGACGCACCGGGATCTTGACGGCATCAATCTACCGCCGATAACGTGCCATCGGCCAATGTCACGATAGATAACGCACCACTCAGGAGTGCCGATATGGCAGCCGCAGAGCAGCTGCGTCCCGCGCGGGGCGTCGACCTGGCGCAGGTCCTGCCCGTCACCGCCGTCCTCGCCGCGCTCGGCGCGGCCCTGATCGCCGCCTGCGTGCTCTACCGCAAGGGCCGGCTGCCCGCCGTCGAGCGGCTGCTCGCCCGGGTCGAGGCCGAGACCGGGCTGCCGGCCTGGGCGACCGTGCCGACCACCGTGAGCATGGTGTCGCTGCTGTTCGCCGGCTTCGGCTTCTACTGGGACGTCGCCGTGCACATCGACAACGGCCGCGACAGCTCGCCGTTCGGCACCCCCGCGCACTGGCCGATCGTCATCGGCCTGTGCGGACTGGCGGCCGCCGGCATCCTGGCCATCACGCTGGACCGCGACACCGACGGCGGCGCCGCGCTGCACCTGCCCGGCGGCCTGCACTGCTCGCTCGGCGCCACGCTGGTGCTGCTGTGCGGGTCGGTCAGCCTGGCCGGCTTCCCGCTCGACGACCTGTGGCACAACGTCTTCGGCCAGGACGTCACGCTGTGGTCCCCCACGCACATCCAGATGATCGGTGGCGCCTCGCTCACCACGCTCGCGACCTGGGTCCTCGTCGAGGAGGGCCGCCGGCGCAGCGCCGGCGCGCCCGCCCGCAACACCCCCCTGGGCCGGCTGCTGCGGCCGTCCCGCAACCGGATGGCCACCTCGTTCATGATCGGCCTGTCCACCCTGCAGGCCGAGTTCGACTACGGCGTGCCGCAGTTCAACCCCATCTACCACCCGCTGCTCATCGCCCTCGCCGCCGGCATCGGGCTGACCGCGGCGCGCCTCACCCTCGGCCGCGGCGGCGCGATCAGGGCGGCCGTCGGCTTCCTCATCGGCCGCGGCCTGTGGGCGCTGGTCATCGGCGGCGGCCTGGGCCTCACGACGCCCTCGATGCCGCTCTACCTCGCGGAGGCGCTGCTCGTCGAGGGTGCTGCGCTGCTCGTCGGCACCCACCGGCAGATCAGGTTCGGCCTGGTCTCCGGGGCCCTCATCGGCACCGCCGGCGTGGCCGCCGAGTGGGGCTGGTCGCAGCTGGTCTTCCCGCTGCCCTGGCACGCCGTGCTGTTCCCCGAGGCCGCCGTCCTCGCGCTGCTCGCCGCGCTGTCCGGCAGCGTCCTGGGCGCGCTGATCGGCCGCGCGCTGCTGCCGGCCAGCAGCGCCCGCCAGGCCACGCCACGCTTCGCCACCGGCCTCGCCTTCGCCTGCGTGCTGGCCGTCATCGGCATCGCGCTGCCGATCGGCAGCCACGACGGCTACCGCGCCTCGGTCGACATCACCGCCGCCGCCACCCCCGGTACGGCGAACCTGCTGATCCGGCTGTCGCCGCCCGAGATCGCCGACCAGGTGGCGTGGTTCAACGTGACGTCCTGGCAGGGCGGCTCGCGCGACGTGCCCGGCACCGGACAGCAGCTCACCCCGCTGCAGCCTCTCGGGCACGGCGTCTACCGCACCCAGCGGCCGGTGCCGGTGACCGGCAACTGGAAGACGCTGGTGCGCCTCGCGACACCCACGACGCTGCAGGCGCTGCCGATCTACCTGCCCGAGGACAAGGCGATCCCGGCTGCGCTCGTCCCGGCCCTGCCGCACGTCGACCGCGCCTTCGTGCCGGACAAGACGATCCTGCAGCGCGAGCAGGTGGGCGGCTCCGACACCCTCAAGCACGTCGCCTACGCGATCCTCGGAGCCCTGGCGCTGCTGTGGATCGCGACGCTCAGCCTCGGGCTGCAGCGGCTGGACCGGTCCGCGGTGCGCGCGCTCTCGCCGCTGCACCTGGGCCTGACGCGGCTGCCGCGGCGGACGACGGCGACCTCACCGGCCTGACCTGCCCGGCGCACGGCCGGCCGGTCAGTCCCCGTGCTTGCCGTGCCCGTGCTTGCGGTGCTCCTGGTGCCCGTCGTGCGTCGTCGTCACGACCGGAGCCGGTGCCGGGCTGGGGGTCACGACCGGCTGCACGACGGGCGCGGGGACGTCGGCCC
>JBAVRG010000470.1:0-9190 GCA_049694795.1 Mycobacteriales bacterium | reverse complement strand
GTGATGGAGATCCGGTGGTGCGCCTCGTAGCGGTCGCGCAGGCCCTTGAGGATCTCGATGGTGTGGGCGAGGGACGGCTCGCCCACCTGGATCGGCTGGAAGCGGCGCTCGAGAGCGGCGTCCTTCTCCAGGTGCTTGCGGTACTCGTCCAGCGTGGTCGCACCGATGGTCTGCAGCTCGCCGCGGGCCAGCATCGGCTTGAGGATGCTGGCGGCGTCGATCGCGCCCTCGGCAGCACCCGCACCCACGAGCGTGTGCAGCTCGTCGATGAACAAGATGATGTCGCCGCGGGTGCGGATCTCCTTCAGCACCTTCTTCAGGCGCTCCTCGAAGTCACCGCGGTAGCGGCTGCCGGCCACCAGGGCGCCGAGGTCGAGGGTGTAGAGCTGCTTGTCCTTCAGCGTCTCCGGGACCTCGCCCTTGACGATGGCCTGCGCCAGGCCCTCCACGACGGCGGTCTTGCCGACGCCGGGCTCGCCGATGAGGACGGGGTTGTTCTTGGTACGGCGCGACAGGACCTGCATGACGCGCTCGATCTCCTTCTCGCGCCCGATGACCGGGTCGAGCTTGGACTCGCGCGCTGCCTGCGTGAGGTTGCGGCCGAACTGGTCGAGCACGAGCGACGTGCTCGGGGTGCCCTCGGCGGGGCCGCCGGCGGCGGCCGGCTCCTTGCCCTGGTAGCCGGACAGCAGCTGGATCACCTGCTGGCGGACGCGGTTGAGGTCGGCCCCGAGCTTCACGAGCACCTGGGCGGCGACGCCCTCGCCCTCGCGGATCAGGCCGAGCAGGATGTGCTCGGTCCCGATGTAGTTGTGGCCGAGCTGCAGGGCCTCGCGGAGCGAGAGCTCGAGGACCTTCTTGGCGCGCGGCGTGAAGGGGATGTGGCCGGACGGGGCCTGCTGGCCCTGACCGATGATCTCCTCGACCTGGCTGCGGACGCCCTCCAGCGAGATGCCGAGGGACTCCAGCGCCTTCGCGGCGACGCCCTCGCCCTCGTGGATGAGGCCGAGCAGGATGTGCTCGGTCCCGATGTAGTTGTGGTTGAGCATCCGGGCCTCTTCCTGGGCCAGGACCACCACGCGTCGGGCTCGGTCGGTGAACCTCTCGAACATGTTTCGCTCCTCACGGGGCGGGTGTCACGGCGTGCCCGTCTCTCCCGCACACTAACGCCGGTCGCGCGATCGCGAGAGTCGACTGTCGAGGTTCACTCTCCCGCGGCCGGTAGACGGTCCAACCTGACTACCCGCGCGACCGTTCCCACCACCCGCTACGCCAGGGGCGAACACGCACGTACGGCCCGTCCGGGGGACGGGCCGTACGTCGCGACGTGGGGTCACCTGTCAGTGCACCTGTCAGTGCACCTGTCAGTGCACCCGTCAGTGCGCGGCGTCGTAGGCCGCGATGAGCGCCGCCGACAGCCGGCCGCGCTCGCTGACCTGCTGGCCGTTCTTGCGCGCCCACTCGCGGATGTCGGCCACCCGCTGCTTGTCGTGCGCCTTGCTGGCAGGTCGGCCCCGGCGAGCGGCCGGAGCGGCGCTGCGGCCGGCCCGGCGGGCGGCACCCACGAAGGGCGCGAACGCGTCCCGGATCTGCGCGGCGTGCTCGTCGCAGACGTCGATCTCGTACGTCGAGCCGTCCAGGCCGAAGGTGACCGTCTCGGTGCCTTCCACCTCCGCGGCGTGCATGTCGCAGACAAGCAGGACCTGGACCTTTTGTGCCATTGTTTTCGCCCCCTGGGGAAAATGAGGTTGCTCAGTCCGGGAAAGGAAACCCGAAAAGCAGCGAAAAGACAAATCGCAGCGCTAATGCGAGGGGCGCACCAGGGGAAAGAGAATCGTTTCCCGGATCGGTTCGCCGGTGAGCAGCATGACGAGGCGGTCAAGGCCCATGCCCTGCCCGCCCATGGGTGGGGCGCCGTGCTCGAGGGCGCGCAGGAAGTCCTCGTCGAGCTGCATGGCCTCCGGGTCGCCGCCGGCCGCCTTGAGCGACTGCTCGGTGAGGCGCCGGCGCTGCTCGACCGGGTCGACGAGCTCGGAGTACCCGGTGGCCAGCTCCACACCACCGACCACCAGGTCCCAGGCCTCGGCGAGCCGCGGGTCGTCGCGGTGGTCGCGGGCGAGCGGCCGGGCGTCCACCGGGTAGTCCTTGACGAACGTCGGCTGCACCAGAGTGTGCTCGACCAGCTTCTCGAACAGCTCGAGCGCCACCTCACCGGCCGTCCACTCCGGCTGCAGCGGCACCTCCCGGTCCGCGGCGATCTTGACGAGCGTCTCGCGATCCGTTCCCGGATCCACCTCCTGCCCGACCGCCTCGGCGACCAGCTCGTAGAGGGTCGCGGTACGCCAGGGCTGCTCGAGGTCGACCTGCCCGTCGCACACCACGGTGCGTCCGATCGCCCGAGCGCAGGTGAGCACCATCTCGCGGGTCAGGTCCGCCACGGTGTCGTAGTCGCCGTACGCCTCGTAGAACTCGAGCATCGTGAACTCGGGGAAGTGGGTCGCGTCGATGCCCTCGTTGCGGAAGTTCTTGCCGATCTCGAAGACCTTGTCGATGCCGCCGACGACCGCGCGCTTGAGGTACAGCTCGAGCGCGATGCGCAGCGTGACATCGAGCTCCAGGGCGTTGAAGTGCGTGCGGAAGGGCCGGGCGGCCGCGCCGCCGTGCACCACCTGCAGCGTCGGCGTCTCCACCTCGACGAAGCCCCGGCCGTGCAGGATGTCGCGCACCGTGCGGATGACGCTGGCGCGGTCGCGCACCATCTGCCGGCTCGCCGGGTTGACGGCCAGGTCGACGTAGCGCTGCCTGACCCGCGTCTCCGGGTCGGTCAGGCCCTTGTGCTTGTCGGGCAGCGGCCGCAGCGCCTTGCTGGTGAGCTGCCAGTCGGAGGCCAGGACGCTGAGCTCCCCGCGGCGGCTGCTGATGACCTCGCCGGTGATCCCGACGTGGTCGCCGAGGTCGACATCGGCCTTCCAGGCCGCCAGCCGCTCCTCCCCGACCCCGTCCAGGCTGACCATCACCTGGATCTGGGACTCGCCCTCGCTCAGGGTGGCGAAGCAGAGCTTGCCGCCGCTGCGCGACAGCATGACCCGGCCGGTGATGCCGACCACCTCGCCGCTGGCGGTGTCGACCGGCAGGTCGGCGTGCCGCGCCCGCACGTCCGCGATCGACGTCGTGCGCGGATAGCCGAGCGCGTACGGCGCAGTCCCGGCCGCCACGAGGCGGTCGTACTTCTCGCGCCGGATGCGCACCTGCTCGGGCAGGTCGTCGAAGTGCTCCTGGGGGTCGCTGTCGCTCACCGGCCGAGCCTATCGGCGGGCCGCGGAGCGCCCCGCCCCGCGCCGCGGCAGCAGCGACGCGATGATCAGGTCGCCGAGCCAGTGCTCGTACTCAGCCGGCGTCCAGCCGTGCTCGACGACGGTCCGGCGGTACAGCTCGGGGTCGATGAGCACCGCCACCCGCTGCGCCGCGCCCTCGACAGTCAGACCGGGCGCCAGCTCGCCACGGGCGTGGAACATCTCGGCCATCTCGCGCATGCCGTCGAGGCGGCCCGCGTGCGCGCGCTGCAGCTGCTCGTCCACCTCGGGGTCGACGGCGGCGGCACTGCGCATGACCCGCGCGACCGGTTCGACACGGCCCGCCACCGTTGTCACGAGCGCGGCGTGCATCCGGCACCGGCGCTCCGGATCGGGCTCGGCGCGCATCGCCGCCACCTCGGGCCGCCCCGCCAGCGGGACCGGCTCGTCGTCACCCACGATCGCGACGTCGAGCACGTCCTTGAGCAGCGCGCGCTTGGACCCGAACTGCGCGTACACGGTCTGGACGCTGACGCCCGCCTTCGCGGACACCTCGGTGAGCGCCGTCCCGCCGTACCCCTTGCTGAGGAACAGCTCCCGCGCGGCCTCGATCACCGCGCGACGGGTCTGGCGAGCGGCCCGCGCACGGCGCGAGTTGTCGTACGTCCTCTTGACAGGCGTCCCCATGTGGTTAGAGTACCGCTCTATCCGATAGAGCAACACTCAAACGAAAGGTGGGGGCCATGTTCGCCTTCTGCCAGGACATGCCGGGGATCACCGCCGAGCAGGCGGGCGCGGTCGAGCGCGAGCTCGGCGACCAGCAGCCCGAGGGCCTGGTCGCGCACGTCGCCGGGCCGACCAGCGACGGCTGGCGGATCATCGACGTGTGGGAGAGCGAGGCGGCCTACCACCGGTTCGCCGCCGACCGGCTCGGGCCGGCCGTCGCCCGCGCCCTGGCGGACGAGCCCGCGCCCGCGCAGCCGTTCGACCTGCGGACCGTGCAGGGGCAGGCCGAGCGCCGTGGCCGGGTGCTGCTCGGCGCAGTGCCCGCCGACCTCTGACGACCGGTCCCGCCCCGCAGGAGATCATCGTGTCCGGGTGGGGACGGTCGCCCGCTCGTCGCGGGACACACCCGGGCCCGCGGGCTAGAGGTTCTTCTCGTACACGAGCCGCAGCCCGATGAGGGTCAGGTCCGGCTCGTGCTCGTCGATCGACTCGCACAGGCCCGTCATCAGGTGCGACAGGCCCCCGGTGGCGATGACGACCGGGTCGCATCCCATCTCCTTGGAGATGCGCTCGACCATCCCGTCGACCTGCGAGGCGAAGCCGT
The DNA here is from genome assembly GCA_049694795.1 of Mycobacteriales bacterium. Taxonomy (GTDB): domain Bacteria; phylum Actinomycetota; class Actinomycetes; order Mycobacteriales; family SCTD01; genus RYN-111. Next base: position 4,567 of record JBAVRG010000470.1, on the reverse strand, counting down.
AGACCAGACCGCTCTGCAGCGCCTCGACGGTGGTCTTGCCGATCACCGACCGCGGCTCGACGAGCTCCACCTTGAACAGCCGGGCCGCGCGGGCGGCGAGGGCGTCCACCGAGATCTCGACGCCCGGGGCGAGCGCGCCGCCGAGGAACTCGCCCTTCTCGCTCACCACGTCGAAGTTCGTCGAGGTGCCGAAGTCCACGACGATCGCCGGCCCGCCGTACAGGGTGTGGGCGGCCAGGGTGTTGACGACCCGGTCCGGACCCACCTCCTTCGGGTTGTCGTAGAGCAGCGGCACGCCGGTCTTGACGCCCGGCCCGACGACGACGGTGCGGGCGTCGGCGTAGTAGCGGTCGAACATCTGGCGCAGCTGGTCCAGCACCTGCGGCACGGTCGAGCAGACCGCGACGCCGTCCGGCTCCGGGTGCCGGGCCAGCAGGCCGTGGAACAGCAGCGCGAGCTCGTCGGCGGTGACCCGCGCGTCGGTGCGCAGCCGGTAGCTGCTGAACAGGTGGTCCCCGTCGAAGAGCCCGAGGACGATGTTGGTGTTGCCGACGTCGACGGTGAGCAGCACGGTCAGCCCCCCAGGTGCAGGTCGAGGCCGAGGTCGAGCACCGGCGCGGAGTGGGTGAGGGCCCCGACGGACAGGTAGTCGACGCCGGTCTCGGCGACCGACCGGGCCCGGTCGAGGCTCAGGCCGCCGGAGGCCTCGGTGCGCACGCCCCGGGGACGGCAGATCTCGACCGACGCCCGCAGGTCCTCGAGCGACATGTTGTCGAGCAGCACCAGGTCGGCGCCGGCCGCGACCACCTCGGCGACCTGCTCCACCGTGTCGCACTCGACCTCGACCTCGAGGTCGGGCCACTGCGCGCGCACCGCCTCGAAGGCCTGCGCCACACCACCGGCCGCGACCACGTGGTTGTCCTTCACCAGCGCGGCGTCCGACAGCGACATCCGGTGGTTGAGCCCACCGCCGACCACGACGGCGGCCTTCTCCAGCGCCCGCAGCCCCGGTGTCGTCTTGCGGGTGTCGCGGATGCGCGCGCCCGTGCCCTCGACCTCCGCCACCCACCGGGCGGTGAGGGTCGCGACGCCGGACAGGTGGCACAGCAGGTTGAGGGCGGACCGCTCAGCCGTGAGCAGGGTGCGGACCAGGCCGGTGACCTGCAGCACGGTCTCCCCCGCGACAGCCGGCCCGTCCCCGCGCACGAGGTCGTAGACCACGTCGTCGTCGGCCACCGCGTCGATGCACGCCATGGCGACCGCGGTCCCGGCGACCACGCCGGCGACCCGCGGCACGAACGCCGCGGTGCCCTCCAGGTCGAACGGCACGGTGGCGACGCTCGTCACGTCGACACCACCGGCGAGGTCCTCCTCGACCGTGCGGTGGGCGAGCGCCTCCACCGTCACCGGGTCGAGCCCGGCCGCTGCCAGCGCGGCCAGGGTGGGAGCAGAGAGCACGGTCAGTCCTCCACGGGTCGGTACGTCGTGCCGGCGAGGGTCGTCACCAGGTGCCCGCGCCAGGCCTCGGAGGCGAGCGGGAAGTCCTCGCGCCAGTGCGCGCCGCGGGTCTCCTCCCGGCGGGTCGCCGCGGCCACCAGCGCAGTGGCGACCGCGTGCAGCCCGGTCGCCTCCCAGGCCGCCGGCGAGGGCGTGTCGCAGGAGCGGTCCTCCAGGGCGACGAGGGCCTTCGCGGTCGCGGCGAGCGAGTCGGCGCTGCGGAGGACGCCGCAACCCTCGGTCATCGCGCGCGCGAGCTCGGGCCGGATCGACGGGTCGAGCAGCACCGCCTCCCCCGCCAGAGGGACCGGCGTGCCCTGGGGCGGCAGGTCGCGCTCGAGGTCCGCGCCGATCCGACCGGCGAAGACCAGGCCCTCCAGGAGCGAGTTGGAGGCGAGCCGGTTGGCCCCGTGGACACCGGTGCAGGCGACCTCGCCGCAGGCGTACAGCCCCGGGACGCTGGTGCGCCCGTCGAGGTCGGTGAGCACGCCGCCACTGGCGTAGTGGGCGGCGGGGGCGACCGGGATCAGGTCGGTGACCGGGTCGACGCCGAGCTCCCGGCACTTCGCGACGATGGTCGGGAACCTCTCCTCCAGACCGGCGATCCCCCGGGCGTCGAGGAAGACGTGGTCGGTGCCGAGGGCGCCCATCCGCCGGGTGATGGCCTTGGCGACGACGTCCCGCGGCGCGAGGTCGGCGAGCGGGTGGTCGTCGGTGGTGATGACGCGCCTGCCCTCGCTGTCGACGAGGAAGGCGCCCTCGCCCCGGACCGCCTCGCTGATGAGCGGCTGCTGCCCCCGCGACTCGGGGCCGAGCCACATGACGGTGGGGTGGAACTGCACGAACTCGACGTCGGTCACCTCTGCGCCCGCGCGCAGCGCCAGGGCCACCCCGTCGCCCGTCGACACGCTCGGGTTCGTGGTGGAGGAGAAGACCTGGCCGAGGCCGCCGGTCGCGAGCACGACCGCGCGGGCGTGCACCGCACCGACCCCGTCCTGGGTGCCCTCGCCGAGAACGTGCAGCGTCACACCCGCCGTACGACCGTCGCGGTCCCGCAGCAGGTCCAGCACGAGGGCGTGCTCGAGCAGCTGGATGCGCGGGTGCTCGTGCACCGCGACGACGAGCGCCCGCGAGACCTCCGCGCCCGTCGCGTCGCCACCGGCGTGCACGATGCGGTCCCGGTGGTGACCGCCCTCGCGGGTGAGCTGCAGCGCACCCGACGGGTCGCGGTCGAAGGCGGCGCCGAGCTCGATGAGCTCCCGCAGCCGGGCCGGGCCCTCCTCGCACAGCACCCGCACGGCACGGGCGTCGCAGATGCCGACCCCGGCCTCGAGGGTGTCTCGCTCGTGCTCGAGCGGCGAGTCGTCCGCACCGAGCGCGGCGGCGACCCCGCCCTGCGCCCAACGCGTGGACCCGTCGTCGACGTGCACCTTGGTGACCAGCAGGACGCTGCCCGCGCGGGTGGCGTGCAGCGCCGTCATGAGCCCCGCCACGCCGGAGCCGACCACGACCACGTCGGCGGAGGTGGTCCAGCCCGGCTCCGGAGCCAGCAACCGGCTGGCCGCCGTCATGCGGGGCCCCCGCGCAAGCGTGAGCGCAGCGAGCGCTTTCGTGGGGAGAAGGTCACCAGACCAGCGTCGGGTCGTCGTCGTACGAGCCGATGTGGTCCTCGCGCGGGTCCTTGGGGTGCCGGAGCGTGTCGCCACGGGTCAGGCCGGACTGCGGCAGCGCCTCCGCCGGGTCGGTGCCGGTGCCGATCACCTTGTTGTCGGCGTCGACGAACACGACCTTCGGCTGGCGGGTGCGCGCCTCCTCGTCGTCCATCTGCCCGTAGGCGATGAGGATGACCAGGTCTCCGGGGTGCACGAGGCGGGCCGCTGCGCCGTTGATGCCGATCACGCCCGAGCCGCGCGGGCCGCTGATGACGTAGGTCTCCAGGCGCGCCCCGTTCGTGACGTCGACGATGGCCACCTTCTCCCCCGGGTAAAGGTCGGCCGCGTCGAGCAGGTCCTGGTCGACGGTGACGGAGCCGACGTAGTGCAGGTCGGCCTGCGTCACGGTGGCGCGGTGGATCTTGCTCGTGAGCATGGTGCGAAGCATCAACAGTCCTTGAGGGAAAGGCCGGTCACGGGGGCTGACAGGTCGATGTTGTCGATGAGCCGGGTCGTACCCACCCTGGCGGCGACCACGATCAGGTCGCCGTCGGGTGCTGCCTCGAAGGTGGAGGAGTCCACCCGCTCGAGGTAGTCGAGGTCGACGCCGGGCTCGGCGTCGAGGAGGGCCCGGCCGGCGACGACGTCGCGGGTGGCCAGGGCGCGGGACAGGACGAGGGCGGTGCGGCGCTCGTCCTCGGACAGGTAGCGGTTGCGGCTCGAAAGGGCCAGCCCGTCGGTCTCCCGCACGGTGGGCACCCCGACGACCGTGACCGGCACGTCGAGGTCGCTGACCATCCGGCGGATCAGCGCCAGCTGCTGCGCGTCCTTCTGCCCGAACAGCGCGACGTCGGGCGCGGTGAGGTGGAGCAGCTTCAGGACGACGGTGAGCACGCCGTCGAAGTGGCCGGGCCGGCTCGCACCCTCGAAGCCCGCGCCCATCGGGCCCGCCGAGACCCGCACCAGCGGGTCCGCGGGGTAGACGACGTCCGGGCTCGGCGTGAAGACCAGGTCCGCGCCCTCGGCCTCGAGGACCGCCAGGTCCTGCTCCAGCGTGCGGGGGTAGCGGTCCAGGTCCTCGCCCGCTCCGAACTGCAGCGGGTTGACGAAGATCGTCACCACCACGGAGTCCGCCTGGGCGCGGGCCACGCGCACCAGCTGCGCGTGCCCCTCGTGCAGCGCGCCCATGGTCATGACGACGGCGACTCGGCCGGGCAGCTCCTTGCGGGCCGCCGCGAGCTCGTCGCGGGTCGAGCAGACGATCACGCCAGCACCCCCAGCAGCCCCTCGGCCTGCGTCGCCTGCAGCCGGCCGCTGGCGAGCGCGCGGTCCGCGGTGAGGCGCGCCATCGCGAGGTAGGCCGGCCGCACCTCGTCGGGCAGGACCGCCAGGTGCGCGGCCACGGTCCCGGCGTCCCC
>JBAVRG010000469.1:0-7368 GCA_049694795.1 Mycobacteriales bacterium | reverse complement strand
GCTCAGCGCGCCCGCGGCGCCGCTGGACCGCCGGGCCCGCCTGGTGGTCCTGCACCGCGAGGGGGTCTCCGTCGGCGTGCTCACCGAGGGCGTCGAGGGGACCGCGCTGCTCGACGACGAGCAGCTCGAGACCGCGCTCGCCCACCTGCCCGCCACCGCGGCCGACCTGCTCGCCGGTCAGACGACCGACGCCGAGGGCCCGTGCGGGGTCCTCGACCTCGACGCGGTCTACCGGCTGGCCGACGCGCTGCCGCGCGCACGGCGCGCCGGGTAGCTCGTCCTACAGGAGCACCGGCTGCCGTCCGATGCTCCAGGCGACACCTCTGGAGGCACCTCGTGGACTTCTCGGTTCGGCTCGCACGAGCCGCAGCCATCATGACCTGGATCAGCCTGGTCGTCGGCCTGGCCGCGGCCACGCTGATGGACAAGGTCGGTGCCATGCCCGGCGTGCACATCCACCTGGTCGCCCTCTACCTGTGGACCGTCTTCGGCGTGGCCGTGGCCCTGCTGCTGACCTTCCTGCCCACCATGGCCGCGCGCTCGACCTACGTGCTAGAGAACATCACGGCGTTCCGAGCGTTCCTGCTCATCAGCGACACGCTCTGGGTGACCGCCGACGTGACGGTCACCGGGGGCATCCGCGGGCCGTTCTGGGTCTGCTACCTCGGTGTGGTGCTCTTCGCCTCCGCGGTGGCGATGAAGGGCTGGCAGTCGGCGCTGCTCGGCTTCGCCGCGAGCGTCGGGCTGCTGGTCGCGGCCGTCCTGTCGCACACGCTCGACCGCAGCTCGTGGGCGGTCCTGCTGCTGGTCGGGGCGACCTACCCGCTCGTCGGGTGGTTCAGCTCCACCCTGTCGGGCGCGGTCTGGCAGCTGCGGGCGCAGGCCAGCGCCGAGCGCAAGGACCTCGAGGCCCGGGTCGTCGAGCTCTCCGCGGTGCTCGAGAAGGCCGCGCACGGCGACCTGGCCGCCGAGGCGCAGCTGGCCGAGGACTCGACCCAGCTCGCCGCGCTGGCGGTGGCGTTCAACGCCACGCTGGCCAACCTGCGGGGTCTGGTGGGCCAGATCCAGGGCGGTGGGGAGCAGATCGCTGCGTCGGCGGGGGAGCTGCTGGCGACGGCGGAGGAGCATGCGGCGTCGGCGACGCAGCAGTCGTCGGCGGTGTCGGAGACGACGAGCACGATCGAGGAGCTGGCGGCGACGGCGGCGCAGATCGCGGAGACGAGCGAGGCCGTGGCGCGCTATGCCGCGGAGACGCTTCGCTACGCGGAGCAGGGCCGGGCGGCCGTGAGCGCGAGCGTGGAGTCGATGGACACGATCGCGGAGCGGGTGGACTCGATCGCGGCGCGGGCGCTGGGGTTGGGGGAGAAGTCGCACGAGATCGGCCGGATCCTGGACGTGATCGACGACCTGGCGGACCAGACGAACCTGCTGGCGCTGAACGCGGCGATCGAGGCGGCGCGGGCCGGGGAGCACGGTCGTGGCTTCGCGGTGGTGGCCTCGGAGGTGCGCAAGCTGGCGGAGCGGTCGCAGGAGTCGGCGGGGCAGATCCAGGCGCTGGTGGGGGAGATCCAGGCGGAGACGAACGCGACGATCATCGCGTCCGAGGAGGGCGCGAAGGAGGTCAGGAGCGGCACCCAGCTCGCCCGGGGGGTGGTCGAGGCGCTGGAGCAGATCAGCGGGATGGTCGACGAGACGACCACCGCCGCGAAGGAGATCAGCATCGCGACCCAGCAGCAGCGGTCGGCGTCCGAGCAGGTCGTGTCGGCGATGACGCAGGTCAGCGACGTGTCCCGGCAGTACGCCGTCGGGTCGCGGCAGGCGGCCGCTGCGGCCGCGCAGCTGAACGTGCTGGCGGCCGAGCTGCGCGGCAGCATCGCCCAGTTCAAGACAGGCTGACCGACCCCTGCGTCCGCCCGCGGGTGCGGGCCGGGTGTGCAGAGGGGCGGACGCAAGGGGGGCGCGGCCGCGCCGTCCCGCCGTACCGGGCTGATCGGCCCGCCCGCGTTGCGTTCTGCCGTGCAGATCGGCGGACGCAACGAGGGGTGGGAGGGCTACAGGAGGCGGGCGTTCAGGCCGAGGCAACAGGCATGCCGGCATGGGGGGACGATCCCGAGCTGCTCGCGACCTTCCGCGCGGAGGTCGAGGAGCGGCTGGCTTCGCTGCAGTCGGGCCTGCTGGCCCTCGAGACCCACGCCAGCCCGCGCCAGGTCGTCACGATGCTGTTCCGTGACGCCCACACCGTGAAGGGCTCGGCCCGGATGCTGGGCCTCGAGGGCGTGCTCCACCTGGCCCACAACATGGAGGACCTGCTCGGCGCCCTGCGTGACGGGCGCTTCGCCGTTCGCAAGGACCTCGTCGACCTCCTGCTCGCGGCGTGCGACGGCATCAGCCGTGCGCTGCCCGGGGAGGACGCGCTCGACGACGCCGCGCTGCAGCCGCTCGTGGACGCGCTGGCCGACGCGGTCGGAGGGGCCGACCCGGTGGCCGTCCCGGCGCTCGCGGTGGTCGACCTGCCCGAGCAGCCGGCCGCGGCTGACGTCGAGGTCCTCGGCCGGCAGTCGTCGGACTCGGTGCGGGTCGCGGCGTCGAAGGTGTACGACCTGCTGGACGCGGTCGGCGAGGCCGACCTCGGTGCCCGACGGGTCGAGCAGACCACGGGCACGCTGCTGTCCCTCGCCGCCGACCAGGCGCGCTGGGCCGCAGCGCTGCGCCAGGTCACGCAGCGGCACGCCAGCACCCTGCCGTCCGAGGTCGCGCTGGCGCTGCACCGGCTGATCGGTGCAGGCGACGAGATGGCCGCGACCGCCCGCGGGCTGCGCGAGCTCGTCGAGGGCCAGCGCGGCGGCATGGCGCTCGTCCGTGACGGTGCGATGGGGCTGGCCATGGTGCCGGTGCGGCGGGTGCTCGCCGCGCTGCCCCGCATCATCCGTGACGTCGCGCAGGCGACCGGCAAGGACGTCCAGCTGCGGACGTCGGGCGAGGACGTCGAGCTCGACAAGCAGGTCCTGGACGGCGTCGCCGACGCCCTCAAGCACCTCGTGATCAACGCGGTCGACCACGGCTGCGAGACCCCCGCCGAGCGGCGCGCCGCCGGCAAGCCGGAGCGGGCCGTCGTCACCGTGAGCGCGCGCAGCGTCGGCGGCACCGTCGTCATCGAGGTGGCGGACGACGGCGCCGGCGTGAACGAGGACGCGGTGCGTGACCGGGCCGTGCGCCTCGGGCTGCTCGCCCCCGACAGCACGGTGACCGGATCGGCCCTGCTCAGCGTGCTGTTCACCCCCGCCTTCTCCACGGCCGAGACCGTCACCGAGACCTCGGGCCGCGGCGTCGGGCTCGACGTCGTCCGCGACGCGGTCGAGGAGCTCGGCGGCTCGGTCGAGGTGCGCTCCGAGCGCGGCGTCGGCTCGGCCTTCGTCCTCACCCTGCCCGTGACCCTCGGCGTCCTGCGCTGCCTGGTGGCCCGCGTGGGTGAGGAGCGCTACGCCGTCCCGGTGCCCGGCGTGGTCGAGTCGGTGTCGCTGCGGGACGCCGAGGTGCACACCCTCGCGGGTGCGCCGGTCGTGCTGCGGCACGGCGTCTCGGTCCCGCTGCTCGACCTCGGCGCGGCTCTCGGCCTCACCCGTGGCGCCGGCGAGGCGCCGCGCGCGGCCCTCGTCGTGCGGCACACCTCCGGCACCCAGATCGCCTGGGCGGTGGACCGCCTGGAGGGCGAGTCCGAGCTCGTGGTCAAGGACCTCGGCGCCTTCCTCGGGCGGGTACCCACGATCGCCGGGGCCACCATCGACGGCGACGGCAGCGTCGTGTGCCTGCTCGACCTGCGCGAGCTCGCCGACCGGGTGGTGGGCGGCTCGGCCTTCGCGGCGCCGTCCGCCGTACCGGCTTCGCGGAAGGCGGCGGCAGCCGGGGGCCAGAGGAAGGCCCGGGTGCTGGTGGTGGAGGACTCGGTCGGGGTGCGCGAGCTCGAGCGGGTGATCCTCGAGGGCGCGGGCTACCACGTGGAGACGGCGGTCGACGGGCTCGACGGCGCGTCCCGGCTGCGGGACGAGCCGGTCGACCTGGTGCTGTCCGACGTCGAGATGCCGGGTATGGACGGCTTCGCGCTCACGAAGACGATCCGGCGCACGAAGGGCTGGGAGAACGTCCCTGTCATCATCATGACGAGCCGCGGTGAGGACCACGCGCGGCAGGCAGGTCTCGACGCCGGTTGCTCGGCGTACCTGCTGAAGAACGAGTTCGACCAGGAGCAGCTGGTCTCGACGGTGAGAAGGCTGGTGGGTAGGTAGTGGCCCGGATCGTGATCGCCGACGACAGCCCGACACTGCGTCGGATCGTCACCTCGGTGCTGACCAAGGAGGGTCACGAGGTGTTCCCCGCGGAGGACGGCGTGCAGGCCGTCCAGGCGGTCTTCCAGCACCAGCCCGACGCGGTCGTCCTCGACGTGCAGATGCCGCGCGTCTCCGGCTTCATCGCCGCCCGGCTGCTCAAGGACGACTGGCAGACCGCGGACATCCCCGTCGTCATGCTCACCTCCCTCGACGCTGCCTCCGACCGCTACTGGGCCGGCCAGGCGGGGGTGGACCGCTACCTCACCAAGGACTTCGAGGCCCCCGAGCTGGCCGGCACCATCGAGGAGGTGCTGATGGCGGCGCAGGCCTCCCGCGGTGGCCGCGCGCGGCTCACCCCCGACGTCCTGGAGCTGTCGGAGGAGGACGTGCAGGCGCGGGTCTGCGACCTGCTGGACCGCAAGCTCTTCGAGTCGTCGGTGGCCCAGTCGGTGATGGCGATCGCCGCCACCGCGAACGGCCTCGAGGCGTCGGTGGCGGCGCTGCTCGGGGTGCTGCAGCGCTTCGTGGGCTACGACCTCGCGGCGGTGATGCTGGGCGCCGAGTCGGCGGCGTACGTCGCGGTCGGTGGCCCGACCGCCCGGTCGCACTACGACGAGTTCCTCAAGGCGGCGGTCGACGGCTTGTCGTCGTACGGCGGGACCTCCCTCGACGCCGGCGCGCTGGACGTGCGGGTGGCGCAGGCGGGCGGCTCGCTGGTCGACGACCCGGACGAGCTCACCGGTGGCGTGGACATGGCGACGTTCCTGTCGATGCCGCTGCGCGGGCACGGTGGCGCGGTCGTCGGTGTGCTGGCCCTGTCGTCGGCGGTGAAGAACGCGTTCGGGGAGACGGCGCTGTCGACGCTCAAGCTCATCGAGGGCCCGGCCGCGATCGTCATCGACAACGCCCGCCTCGCCTCGTCGCGCTAGGACGCCAGGGTCAGCGCAGGGACCACTCCTGGCCGGCTGGGGTGTCCTTCACGGCCACGCCGATCGCGGCTAGCTCGTCGCGGAGCCGGTCGCTCGCTGCGAAGTCCTTCGCCGCCCGGGCCGCGGCCCGCGACTCGAGCAGCTCCGCCGCGCCCACGGGCAGGGCGGCAGGGGCCTTGCCGATGTCGCGAGCCAGGTCCAGGCCCAGCAGCCGGTCGGCCCACAGGAACGTCTCGAGCTTGCAGCCCGCCGGCATCGACGCGTCCTTCTCGAACGCCCGCAGCACCTGCAGCGCCCGCGGGGTGTCGAGGTCGTCGCTGAAGGCGCCCAGCACGTCCTCCTGCACCTGCGCGCACATCGGCTTCGACGGCTCCTCGGCCCAGGCCGCCACGGAGGCGCGCCAGCGGTCGAGGGTCTTCTGGGCGCCCCCGATCGCGTCCCAGGTGAGGTTCGCCTGCTGGCGGTAGCGCGACGACAGGAACGCCAGCCGCAGCGCCAGCGGGTCGAAGCCGCGGTCCACCACGTCCGAGACCAGGACGACGTTGCCGGTCGACTTCGCCATCTTGCGGCCCTCGAACAGCAGGTGCTCCCCGTGCACCCAGTGCCGCACGACCTCGTGCCCGACCGAGCAGTCAGACTGCGCCCGCTCGTCCTCGTGGTGCGGGAACCGCAGGTCGATGCCGCCGGTGTGCACGTCGATGCTCTCGCCGAGCAGGTCCAGCGACATCGCCGAGCACTCGATGTGCCAGCCCGGGAAGCCCAGCCCCCACGGCGAGTCCCAGACCATCTCCCGCGTCGCGGAGGCGCGCTTCCACAAGGCCCAGTCGGCGTGGAACCGCTTGCCCGTGGCCGTCGACTCGCCGGTGGCGCCGTGCCCGGCGCGCAGGTCCTCGAGGCGGTTGCCGGAGATCGCGCCGTACGACGGGAACGACCGCGCGTCGAAGTACACCGTGCCGTCCTCGCCCACGTAGGCGTTCCCGGCGTGCACCAGTCGGCCGATGAGCGCCAGCATCAGGTCGATGCACTCCGACGCGCGCGGGTAGGCATCGGCCGGCTTGACGTTGAGCAGCGCGAGGTCGCGGTGGAAGGCGTCCTCGTAGAACCGGGCGACGGCGAACGGGTCCTTGTTCTCCAGTCGGGCCTGGGCCAGGAGCTTATCCTCGCCGGAGGCGTCGATCTCGGTGTCGTCCTGCAGGTGCCCCACGTCGGTGATGTTCTGCACCAGCCGCACCCGCAGGCCCTGCAGCTCGGCGGTCCGCCGGATCAGGTCGGTCATGAGGAACGTGCGCAGGTTTCCGACGTGGGCGTAGCGGTAGACCGTCGGCCCGCAGGCGTAGACCGTGAGCAGGCCGGGCGTGGCGGGGACGATCTCCTCCACCGCGCGCGTGCGGGTGTCCATGAGGCGCAGCACGAGTGAAGGCTAGTTGAGCCGGGCCCTCGCCAGCCGGGCGGAGCGGCGGGCCTCCTCCGCGCCGGGCTGGTCGACGTCCTCGACGAGCGCGGCGTAGTCCTCCAGCTCGGCCGCCCCGCCGAGGTGGTCGCCCAGCCGGACGAGCAGCTCGCCGCGCTCTCGGCGCAGCTCGACCGGGTGCCGGGGCAGCAGCAGCGACAGCTCGGTCGCCCACAGCCGGGTGCGGGCGGTCTCGAGCGAGCGCTGCTGACGCGTGGTCAGGGCGCGGATGTTGGTGAGCACGCGCAGCAGCACCTCCGCCCCGGCGAGCACCGGCTGCGCCACGACGTCGACCACCGGACCGCCGGCGAAGGGGTCGACCACGACGTGCTCGTCGAGCGGGTCACCGATGCAGACCAGGACGTGGCCCGGCAGGCCGAGGAGCACCGCAGGCAGGTCCAGGCGGGCCGCCACCTCGCACCACACCACCGACAGCAGGATCGGCAGGCCGCGGCGTCGGCGCAGCACCTGGTGCAGCAGGGAGGAGCGCACGTCCTCGTAGTCCTCCGCCGTCCCGCGGAAGTCGCCCAGCACCGCGCGCAGCGCCGCGGCGGCCCCCGCCGGCGAGCGGTCGGCGAGCCGCACGGACGCGGCCAGCCGGTCGAGCTCGGCGAGCGAGGCGTCGACGTCGAGGTCCGGCTCGACCTCGCAGCCGACCAGCAGG
>JBAVRG010000468.1:0-2532 GCA_049694795.1 Mycobacteriales bacterium | reverse complement strand
CGCCGGGCCCGGTCTTCGCCGGCGTCGTCGGGGGAATGGGCACGATGCCGCCCGCCCTGGCGGCCGGGCTGGACCTGCGGCTGCGGACGACAGCGCGGGCCCTCACCCGGACCACCGACGGCTGGCGGGTGGAGACCGGCTCGGCGGCCGACCCGTCGTACCTGGAGGTGGCGGGAGTCGTCCTGGCGGTCCCCGCCGCTCCGGCGGCCCGGCTGCTGCGCGGGCACGCGCCGGCCGAGGAGCTCGGCGCGATGGCGTACGCCTCGGTCGGGATCGTCACGCTGGTGCTCGACGGGCCATCACCCGGTGCCGGCTCCGGCTACCTCGTGCCGGCTGTCGACGGGCGCACCACCAAGGCGGTGACCTTCACCAGCCGCAAGTGGGGCCGGCCCGGGCCGGCGGTGCTGCGGGCCTCGGTCGGGCGGGTCGGCGAGGAGGTCGACCTGCAGCGCGACGACGACGAGCTGGTCGCTGTCGTGCGGGCCGAGCTCGAGCAGGCGGTCGGCCCGCTGCCGCCGCTGCTCGGCAGCAGGGTCACCCGGTGGGGCGGCGGCCTGCCGCAGTACGCCGTCGGCCACCTGGACCTGGTGCGCCGGCTGCGGGCCGCCCTGCCGCCCGGGATCGCCGTCGCCGGGGCCGCCTACGACGGTGTCGGGGTGCCGGCGGTCGCGCGCAGCGGGACCGAAGCGGGGCGCGCCGTGGCCGACGCTCTTACGATGGAGCCATGGCCGAGTCGACCCTCTCCGCGAAGGAGCTGAACGACCAGCTCCTGTACACCACCTACGCCGTCTTCAAGGCGGTGACACCGCTGCCCGCCGACCGCGCCCCGCTCACTCAGGAGGCGCAGGGGCTGCTCGACGAGGTGCTGGAGAAGGACGTCTACACCCGCGGCACCTACGACGTGTCCGGCTACAAGGCGGATGCCGACCTGCTGGTGTGGTGGACCTGCCCCGACCCGGACGTGCTGCAGGACGCCTACTCACGCTTCCGCGCCACCGAGCTCGGTCGTCACCTGGCCCCGGTGTGGTCTGCTGTCGGCCTGCACCGGCCGGCGGAGTTCAACCGCAGCCATATCCCGGCGTACGTCCGCCGCGAGGACCCGAAGAAGTACGTCTGCGTCTACCCCTTCAACCGCTCGCTCGACTGGTACCTGCTGCCCGACTACGAGCGCCGCGGCATGCTCGCCGAGCACGGCATGCAGGGCCGTGAGTTCGAGGACGTCCGCGCCAACACGGTCGCGGCCTTCGGCCTCGGCGACTACGAGTGGCTGCTCGCGTTCGAGGCGGACGAGCTGCACCGCATCGTGGACTGCCTGCGGCACCTGCGTGGCTCGCGCGCCCGGCTGCACACCAAGCTCGAGACGCCGTTCTTCACCGGGGCGCGCAAGCCCCTGTCGGAGATCGTCGCCGCCCTGCCTTAGAGGTCGGCGAACCAGTCGCCCTCCCACATGGCGTCGCCGACGCCGGTGAGCGGCACCGTGAACCACACGGCCTTCGCGTAGTCGCCCCGCTCGCTGCGCACGCCCCACTGGGTCGCGAGCTGGTCGACCAGCGCGATGCCACGGCCGGTCGCGGCGCTCCGGGAGTTCTGACGCTGCCGCGGGGCGACCAGCGAGCCGTCGTGCACCTCCACCCGCACCTCCGTGCCGGTGTGTGACACCAGCACGGCGAACGGCGTCCGGGCGTGCAGCACCGCGTTGGTCGACAGCTCCGAGGTGAGCAGCATGACGGTGTCGACGAGCTCGTCGAGCTGCCAGTCGAGCAGGACCTCCCGCACGAACGAGCGGGCGCGTCCCACGCTGGCGGGCTCGCCCGCCAGGTCGAGGCGCTGCGCGGCCCGGATCGTCACCCGCACATCTTGGCGCACCCCTGCACGCCCTGTGCAGGTACCGGTCAGGGCGTGTCGCTCGGCAGCAGCTGCAGGCTGACGGAGTTCATGCAGTAGCGGTCGCCGGTGGGGGTCTGCGGGGCGTCGTCGAAGACGTGACCGAGGTGGCTGCCGCAGCTGGCGCACCGCACCTCGACGCGCACCATGCCGTGCGAGCGGTCCTCGAGCAGCTCGACGTTGTCCTTGCTGGTGGGCTCGTAGAAGCTCGGCCAGCCGCAGTGCGAGTCGAACTTCGCCTCCGAGCGGAACAGCTCGGCCCCGCAGGCGCGGCAGGAGTACACGCCCTGCGTCGTGCTGTCGTTGTACTCACCGCTCCAGGGGCGCTCGGTGCCCCCCTGCCTCAGTACGGCGTACTCGTCGGCGGTGAGCTGCTCGCGCCACTCCTGCTCGGACTTGCTCACCGGGTAGCTGCGGGTGCTCTCCACGGCGTCCTCCTCCTCGTCGCTCGTTCGCCAGGTGCAGCGAAGCAGTGCGGTGCGGTGTTCCGCCACCCGGCGACACAGGCGGACAGGGGTGCGGCCGCCTTGGCGGGGGTAGCGTCCGGCGCGTGCCGTCACCCTTTGTCGAGATCCCGGTGGACACCCCGACGGGTGAGCGGCTGGTCAAGGTGACCAACCCGGAGAAGACCTACTTCAGCGGGCTGCC
>JBAVRG010000467.1:0-9065 GCA_049694795.1 Mycobacteriales bacterium | reverse complement strand
GCGCGTGACAACCGGCACAATGGGTAGCAGCGCATCCCGCTCTTCGACGAGGTGACCGTGACCCGCTCCACCCGCCGCACCGACTCCGGCATCACCCGCATCGCCCTGGCCGGCGGCATCGCCGCCGTCGTCGCCGTCGGCGGCCTCGGGGTCCTCCTGCTGACCGGCTCGCACGGCCCCCTGGCAGGGGTCGTCGGACCGTCCCCGACCCCCGCTCCCACCGTAGGGATCGCCCTCGCGGGTGCTCGCGGCGAGACGGTGCCGTGGTCACGACCGCTCACGCTCTCCGTCACCGACGGCACGATCACCAGCGTCCAGGCGGCGAGCGCAGACGGCCGGCCGCTCGACGGCACGCTCACGCCGCAGCGGTGGACCTCCGCCGGGACCCTCGTGCCCGGCACCACTTACACCCTGCACGCCCGGATCCGGGACCTCGACGGCAGGACGAGCTCGCTCGACCGCACCGTCCGGGCCGCGGCGGCCACCGAGGTGCTGCACGCCACCCTCTCCCCCGCCGGGGGCGTCTTCGGGGTCGGCCAGGCGGTCATCGTGCGCTTCGACCAGAAGGTCAAGGGCGCCGAGGCGCGCCGCGCGGTCCAGGAGCGGCTCTCCGTCACGACGGTGCCTTCCGCCCCCGGGGCCTGGCGCTGGTACAACTCCTTCGAGGTCCACTACCGCGGCCCCGCCTACTGGAGGAGCGGCACCCGGATCACCGTCCACGCGGACCTGTCGGGCCTGCGCGTTCCCGGCACGGACGTGTGGGGCTCCCCGACCGCGGCCACCCGGTCGTTCTCGATCGGCGACGCGTTCATCGGGACCGTCGACGTGACGGCGCACAAGATGACGGTGACCCGCAACGGCAAGGTCATCCGGGTCATGAACGTCTCGACCGGCCGCGACAAGTACCCCACCAAGGGCGGTGTGCACGTCGTGCTGGTGCGGGAGAAGGAGCACCTCTACAACTCCGCGACCGTGGGCATCCCAACCGCCAGCCCGGACGGCTACTACGAGAAGCTGCCGTGGAGCGTCCGGATCTCCAACGGCGGGGCCTTCGTGCACGCCAACCCGGCGACGGTGCGCTTCCAGGGCCGGCTCAACGTCAGCCACGGCTGCGTGAACATGTCGGTCGCGGACGCGCAGTGGTTCTACGAGAACAGCCACCTCGGCGACATCGTCAACGTCATCCACGCGGCGATCGGGCCGGTGCTCAGCGACGCCGGCATGTCCGACTGGAACTACACCTGGGCGCAATGGCAGCAGGGCAACCTGGACGGCTGACCGGCAGGGACCGGCGTCACAGTGACAACCGACCTACGGATGCGTAACCTACGGACTCGTAACCTTCGAGACCGTAAGGAGGAGCGCCGTGGGACTGCTCGAGCGAGCCACGACCCCGTTCCTGCCCGACGACTACCTGGCCCTGCTCAACCCGCTGTGGTCAGCGCGCGAGCTGCGCGCCCGGGTGGAGCAGGTCCGGCCTGAGGCGTCCGGCGCCGCCACCCTCACGCTGACCCCGGGCCGCGGCTGGACCGGGCACCTGCCCGGCCAGTACGTCGGCGTGGGCGTCGACATCGACGGCGTCCGGCACTGGCGCAGCTACTCGCTCACCTCCCCGGACCGCGTCACGATCACCGTGAAGGGCCTCGGGCTGGTCTCCTCGCACCTCGTCTCGCGCACCCCCGTGGGCACCGTGCTCCGGCTGCGGCCCGCCGCCGGCGAGTTCACCTGGCAGCCTGGCCGTCCGGCGCTGTTCCTCACCGCGGGCTCCGGCATCACGCCCGTGATGGGGATGCTCCGCGGCCTGGTCGCGAAGGGGCCGCTGCCGGACGTCACGCACCTGCACTCGGCCCTGACCGGCGACGACGTCGTCTTCGGCGCCGAGCTGCGCCGCCTGGACGCCTCCCACCCGGGGTACCGGCTGCTGGAGCGGCACACCGACCGCGACGGCCTGCTCACGATGGCCGAGCTGGATGCGCTGGTCCCCGACTGGCGCACCCGTGAGACCTGGGCCTGCGGCCCGGCAGGCCTGCTCGACGCGGTCGAGGCGCACTGGGCGCAGGCCGGCCTGACGGAGCGACTGCACGTCGAGCGCTTCACCCCGCCGGCCGTCGGCGAGGGCACCACCGGCCAGGTCTCGTTCGCCCGCACCGGGGCCAGCACCGAGGCGGCCAGCACCCTGCTCGAGGCCGGCGAGAGCGCCGGTGTCCTCATGCCCAGCGGCTGCCGGATGGGCATCTGCTTCGGCTGCGTCGTGCCGCTGCTGTCGGGTCAGGTGCGCGACACCCGCACCGGAGCCGTGCACGGCGAGCCCGGCGACCTCGTCCAGACCTGCATCTCCCTGCCCGCGGGCGACTGCTCGCTCGACGTCTGATCTTCTTTTCGAGAGAGAGGGACTCCATGGCTTTCCCCGCCCACCTCACCGACAGCGACATCGCGGCCATCGGCCGCGAGCTGGACGCCATCCGCGACGACGTGCTCGCCAGTCGCGGCGAGGCCGACGCCGCCTACATCCGCAAGGTCGTCAAGGTCCATCGGCAGCTCGAGACGGCCGCACGCGGCACCCTGCTGGTCAGCCTGTTCCCCCCCGCCTGGCTGGCCGGCACCGCGATGCTCAGCGTGGCGAAGGTGCTCGAGAACATGGAGCTCGGCCACAACATCCTGCACGGCCAGTGGGACTGGATGCGCGACCCGGAGATCCACTCCACGACCTGGGACTGGGACAACGTCACGCCCGCCGAGGACTGGAAGCACAGTCACAACTACCTGCACCACACGTTCACGAACATCCTCGGCAAGGACCGCGACCTCGGGTACTCCCTGCTGCGCATCAGCGAGGACCAGGAGTGGAGGCCCTACCACCTGGTCCAGCTGCCCATCAACGTCGGTCTGATGCTCATGTTCGAGTACGGCATCGCGCTCTACGACATCGAGCTGGAGAAGGTCCTCAGGAAGCAGATGAGCGTCCGCGAGGCCGCCGGCCGCCTGGGCAAGCTCTGGAAGAAGGTCCGCCCGCAGCTCGTGAAGGACTACGTCGTCTGGCCGCTGCTGTCCGGCCCCTCGGCGCTGACCACGCTGACGGCCAACCTCACGGCCAACGTGGCGCGCAACGTCTGGACGCACACGATCATCTTCTGCGGGCACTTCCCCGACGGGGTCGAGCAGTTCACCGAGCAGGAGACCGAGGACGAGACCCGCGGCGGCTGGTACGTCCGCCAGCTCCTCGGCTCGGCCAACCTCGAGGGCAGCGAGCTGTTCCACGTCATGACCGGCCGGCTGTCCTTCCAGATCGAGCACCACCTGTTCCCGGACCTCCCGAGCAACCGGTACGGCGAGATCGCCCCTCGGGTGCAGGAGCTGTGCGCGCGCTACGGACTGCCGTACACGACCGGTCCGCTCTCCTCGCAGTACCTCACGGTGCTGCGTCGGATCGCGCGGCTCTCCCTCCCAGGCGGCACCCGTCCCGCTCCGGCCGCGGACCGCCGTACGGAGGGACAGGCTGCCTGAACCCCTGCAACTCGGGCCAAGAGGGGCTAGTACTGCCTAGCCATGTCGCTTCCCCGTAACCGAGCCGACACTCGTTGTGACCGAACGGGAAAGGCAGGGGCGTGGCGGAGAGGCGTGCTGAGCAGGATTCGGCGAGGGCCGAGGCGCTGCTTGCGCTGGCGATGGCGAACAAGCCCCTCGACGACCTCGTCGACGAGGCCGTGCAGCTGGGCGGGGTCCTGCTCCCCGGTGCGACGGTCAGCTACCACCCTCTGGGCTCCGACGTCCCTGACGACCCAGGTGGGACCGACCTCGCCGTGCGTGCCGACAGCGGTCGACTGCTCGGCGTGCTGCAGGTGTCACCCGCACCCACCGGCGCGGACCTCGGCTTCGCCCGGCGCCTCGCGGAGGTGCTGGGCACCTGCGTGTCACGGCGCCGCCAGGTCGATGAGCTCACCCGCAGCGAGCGGCGGCTCGTGGAGGCTCAGCGGATCTCGCAGGTCGGCAGCTACGACTTCGAGATCGCGACCAACACCAACACGTGGAGCGACCAGCTCTACCGCATCTACGGCCGCGAGCCGCAGTCCTTCATGGCGAGCTACGACGTCTTCCTCTCGCTGCTGCACCCCGACGACCGCGAGCACGTGATGGCGGTGCACCAGCGGTCGCTGGAGACCCTTGAGCCCTTCGAGATGGAGGAGCGGATCGTCTGGCCGGACGGCCAGGTCCGCACCCTCGCCAGCTGGGGAGAGGTCATCCCGGACGCGCAGGGGCGCCCGGCCCGCATGGTCGGCATCTGCTGGGACATCACGGAACGCCGCGCCATCGAGGACCAGCTCGTCCGCGAGGCGCTGCACGACCGGCTCACCGGGCTGCCCAACCGCGCACTGCTCGTCGACCGGCTCACCCACTCGCTCACCGCGCTGCCCCGGCGCAGCACGTCCCTGGCGGTGCTGTTCCTCGACGTCGACCGGTTCAAGGTCATCAACGACAGCCTGGGGCACGACGCCGGCGACGACGTGCTCGTCGAGCTCGCGCAGCGCCTCGAGGCGCTCCTGCGGCCCGGGGACACGGTGGCCCGCTTCGGCGGCGACGAGTTCGTCGTGCTGTGCCTGGACGTCGCCCACCCGGCCGAGGCGGTGCACCTCGCCGAGCGGCTGCAGGACGGCATCGGCGCGCCGATCACCACGCACGGCGCGGAGGTCGTCGTGACGGTGAGCGTCGGCATCGCGCTGTCGGCGTCGGACAGCGACCGGGCCGGCGACCTGCTGCGCGACGCCGACGCGGCGATGTACCGCGCGAAGCGGGACGGCGGGGGGCGGTCGGTGCTGTTCGCCGATGCCATGCGCGAGGAGGCGCTCGCGCGCCTGGACACCGAGGTCGAGCTGCGCCGGGCGCTCACCGCCGGGGACCTGCGCCTGCACTACCAGCCGGTCGTCGACCTGGGTACCGGTGCGGTGGTGGGCGCCGAGGCGCTGCTGCGCTGGCAGCACCCCACCCGCGGCCTGGTCATGCCCGACGTCGTCATCCCGATCGCGGAGGAGACCGGCCTGATCGTCCCGCTCGGCGAGTGGGTCCTCGAGCAGGCCTGCCGGCAGCTGGTGGCCTGGCACGCGCAGCAGGACCCGCGCGAGGTGCCGCTCACGATGTCGGTGAACCTGTCAGGGGTCCAGATGGCCGGTCCGGACTTCGTCGAACGGGTCGCGGCGATCCTCGAGAGCAGCGGCGTCGACCGCGCCGCGCTCTCGTTCGAGATCACCGAGACGGTCCTCATGCGCGACGCCGAGCAGGCGCTCGGCGTGCTGCGGGCGCTCAAGGAGCTCGGGGTCGGCATCAGCGTCGACGACTTCGGCACCGGCTACTCGTCGCTGACCTACCTCAAGCGCTTCCCCGTCGACGTCCTGAAGATCGACCGGTCGTTCGTGGACGGGCTCGGCAGCGACCCCGACGACCTCGCGATCGTGCAGGCCATCGTGGCCCTCGCCAGGTCCCTCGGCATGACGCCGGTGGCCGAGGGCATCGAGACCACGACCCACCTGGCGGTGCTCACGCAGCTCGGCTGCGGCCTCGGGCAGGGCTACCTGCTCGGTCGCCCCTGCTCCGAGGAGCAGCTGGGGCCGGTGCTGCGCTCGGGCGTGGTGCCCGCCATCCCCGCCTCGCGCGAGCCCCTCGAGGACCGGGCCGAGAGCTCACCCTGAGGTGCCCAGCAGCAGCGCGCTCGGGTGCTGCGCGTCGTGGAAGAGCAGGTCGCGGCCCGCGGCCGGCACCGGCTCGTGGGTCGGCGAGTCGGAGCTGGAGAACCACAGCCGCAAGCGGTGGCCGGGACGGACCGTGTAGGCGGTGTCCCAGAGGTCGAGCCGGTACAGCGTCGTCAGCCCGATCGTCACCGGGTCGTGCCGGTCGTCGGTGAGGTACGGCGCCCCGGGCCGGGACCGCTGCGGGTCCACGTGCCGGAACGACGCCCGTAGCCAGCCCTGCGTGACCGGTACCTCCGAGCCGTCGGGCGCGACGTCGGTGAGCCGCGCGACCCACGCCATGTCGGATGCCTCGGTGATCGCCCAGAATCGCAGCTCGGAGGGGCCGGTGAGGTGCAGCGGCGCCGTCACCGGGGCGGTCGTGAACGTGAGCCCGTGGGCGTCGTCGAGCCGCGGGTCGGTGTGCACGTACGGCGCGAAGCCGTCCGGGCCCTCCTTGCCCATGGGCACCGACGTACCGGCACTGGGGTCGTAGAGGTAGGAGTCCTGGTAGGCCGCGCGCCCGGTGGGAACGGCAGCTGCGAGCGAGCCGTCGTTGAGGGAGCGGGCGCTGCCCGACACCGCGCCGGAGAGGTGCAGCGTCGTGAGCGCGGGCGCCGCCGCCCGCCACGACGGCGCGTGGTGCCAGGTGCGGTCCCCGAGGTCGAACCACGTGACGCGCGGCTGCCGCTCGACACCGTTGCGGACGCCCTTGACGTAGTGGTCGAGCCAGCGCAGCACCTGCCCGGGAGGCGGCGACGAGCTCAGCGTCGGCGACAGGTCGGTGGGGCCGCCGCCGTAGGGCGCGCCGAGCTCGCCGACGTTGCCCGTCCCGTGGTGCGTGGAGGCGTCGACCCAGAGCTGGGCGGGGACCTTCAGCGCGTCGATGAGGCGCAGGTCGCCGCGGGTGTACATGTCGTTCCAGCCGGTGAAGACGTAGACCGGGACCTTGATCCGCGCGACCTTCGCCAGGACCGAGCGCTCCTGGTAGAGCGGCCCGTCGAGGTCGTTGAAGCGCGTCTCGACGGCGAACAGCTGGTCCTTGCGGTCCAGGTACTGCGGCTGCGGGCCGAGGCCGACGGCCTGGGTCGCGGTCTGGCCGGCGAACCACTGCTCGACGAACCCCTGGTCGTACAGGCCGTTGTGCCACAGCACGTCGCGGTAGGGGTCGGTCGGCGGGTGGCCGACCACGACCGTGGTGAGGTGCGGCGGCTGCAGGGCGGAGCCCAGCAGCGCGGTGATCGCGGAGTAGGAGTAGCCGTACAGCACCACCTTGCCGTTGCTCCAGGGCTGTCGGGCGACCCACTCGACCACGTCGTAGACGTCCCGCTGCTCGCGGTCGCACAGCAGGCAGAGCGCGCCGCCGCTCTTGCCGGAGCCACGCACGTCGGTGTTGACGTGCGCGTAGCCGTTGGCGAGGTAGGTCGTCGCGGACGACCGCCCGTAGGGCTCCATGTCCACGATCGCTGGGAACCGGCCCGTGGAGGCGGGCAGGTGCACATCGCCGACCAGGTGCACGCCATCGCTCGCCGTGATCGTCACGTCCGTCAGGTCCGTGGGGGCGGCCTGCGCCGGCAGCACGGCCAAGGCCGACGCACCCAGGGTGGCGGCGAGCAGGAGAGGTCGGATGCGCACGGGGCTCCTCGGGGGGTCGGACCGGGTTCCGCATCTGTTTCGCCGTCCTTGCCCCAGTTCCTGTCACTTTGGACATAGCCCCGTTGCGCTAGTGACGAACGGGACAGAACGCGTCAGAGTGCGGTGACTCCACGTCGGGGTCCCCTCACGCACGGAGATGTTGCATGCGTCGTCGCACCCTCACGCTGGCTCTCGCGGCCGCGTCCCTCGCCGTCCTCCCGTCCCTCGCACCAGCCGCCAGCGCCTCCGGCACGACCATCGGCGACAAGCGCGTCTGCGCCCAGGCGCCGACCGGCTACGTCGCCTGCCACGCGCACGTCCGCACCAAGGGCGCGCAGCCCCTGGCGACGACCACCTACCAGAGCGGCTACGCCCCCGCGCAGCTGAAGTCCGCCTACGGCCTGACCGGCCTGGACGCGACCACGCCGATCGCGGTCGTCGACGCGTACGCCAACCCCAACGCCGCGTCCGACCTCGCCGTCTACCGCACCCAGTTCGGGCTCGGCGCCGCCAACCTGACGCAGTACAACCAGACCGGGGGCACCACGCTGCCGGCGGGCAACACCGGCTGGGGCCAGGAGGAGATGCTCGACCTCGAGATGGTCTCCGCCATCTGCCCGAGCTGCCCGATCATCTACGTCGGTGCGAGCTCCACGTCCTTCACCGACCTCGGCACCGCGGTCAAGACGGCCGCCGCCAAGGGCGCCAAGGTGATCTCCAACTCCTACGGCGGCAACGAGTCCAGCGGTGAGGTCACGATCCAGACCAACTACTACACGATCCCCGGGGTCGCCATCACCGTGAGCTCGGGCGACAGCGGCTACGGCACCGAGTCGCCGGCCGCCTTCAACACCGTCACGGCGGTCGGCGGCACCACCCTGAAGCTGAACAGCAACGGCACCCGGTCCAGCGAGACGGTCTGGAGCGGCGCCGGCAGCGGCTGCTCGAGCTACATCAGCAAGCCGTCCTGGCAGCACGACACGGGCTGCAGCCGTCGCACCATCGCCGACGTGGCCGCCGTCGCCGACCCCAACACGGGCGTCGCCGTCTACGACAGCTACGGCTCCACCGGTGGCGCGAACTGGTACGTCTTCGGCGGGACCTCGGTGGCCGCCCCGATCATCGGCGCCGTCTACGGCCTGTCGGGCAGCACCGCCGGCACGCCCGCCTCGCTCCTGTACTCGAACGCCGGCACGCTGTACGACGTCACCAGCGGCACGAACACCCGCAGGTGCCGGGCCGGCTACCTGTGCTCCGGCGCCGTCGGCTACGACGGCCCGACCGGCAACGGCGCGCCGAACGCAAGCCTGGCGGCCTTCTGACCGCCGCGCGCGAACAGCGAGGGCGCCCCGGGACTTCCCGGGGCGCCTTCGCTGTTGTGCGCCTCATGAGCCTGCCTGTCGTCCTGCTGCACGGGCAGCCCGGCAGCGCCGCCGACTGGGACCCGGTTCTTCCCCTCGTGTCCGATCTCGACGTGCTCGTCCCCACCAGACCCGGGTACGACGGGACACCTCCCGGCGGCTTCGGGGTGAGTGCCGCGGCGGTCCTGCGGGAGCTCGACGCCGCAGGGGTGCAGCGCGCCGTCGTCGCAGGGCACTCCTGGGGCGGCGGGGTGGCGCTCCGGCTGGCCCTCGACGCCCCGGAGCGGGTCGCGTCGGTGGCCCTGCTGGGGTCGGTGGGCAGCCGCCGGGCCCTCACCGTCGCCGACCGGCT